>JBGAJY010000301.1:0-5181 GCA_044224705.1 Saprospiraceae bacterium | reverse complement strand
ATCCGGAACTGGAAACCGCCTCGATCGTACATATCGGGCGGGACCGCTCGGGTACCATCTGGATGTGCAGCAATACGGGCTTTTACAAAATGACGGCCGAGGGAAAGGTAGCGGAACGGTACTGGACGGGCGGTAAAGGCCAATTCGGGTTTCCCTTCGATAATATTTTTCATTTCTATGAAGACGCCGCCGGCGTGTTCTGGCTTGGCACCGGCGGTGGCGGCCTCTTGCGCTGGGACTCCCGAACCGGTGAAAAACAGCTGCTGTTCCGCAAAAACGGCCTGTTGAATGGCTTTGTGTACGCCGTTTACGAAGACGATTTCGCCCATTTGTGGCTGCCCACCGATTTCGGCATCGCGCAGTTCGACAAACAAAACCTGTCCGTTCGCCGCACCTGGCTGCCGAAGGACGGCGTGGCGCAAAACGAGTTCAACCGGACCTCGCACTGCCGCGGCGAGGACGGCACGCTCTATTTCGGCGGTCTGAACGGCGTGACCGTGTTCCACCCCAAAGACTTTTACGGTTCCGATTCGACTGGCGTCCGCAAAAACCTCATCCTGTCCGGCTTTAAAATATTTTCCGGCTCCTCCCGGCGACTGGAAGACCGCACGCCCCAACTGATTTCGACGGGTAAGATCCTCATGCAACCCGACGACCGGTATTTTCAACTCGAGTTTGCCCTGCCCGATTATTCCCTGCCGGAAAAAGTCACCTATTCCTATAAGATCGACGGCGTAGATGCCGACTGGAATATTCTCCCTGAACCGCTGCTCCGGCTATCCAGTTTGCCCTATGGCACGCACCGTCTGAAAATCAGGGCCCAGGCTGCCGACGGCACCTGGGCCGGCAACGAGCTGGATTATCAATTGCGGGTGCGGGCGCCCTTTTACCTGCGCTGGTGGTTCTGGGCGCTCGTGCTGGGCGCGGCGCTGGCGGGCAGTTATTATTACTACCGTTTTTTGCTCCATCAGCGCATTGCCGAAAAAGAAACCCAGCGCCTGCAACAGCTCGATGCCTTCAAAAGCCGCTTCTTCGCCAACATCAGCCACGAATTCCGCACGCCGCTCACCATGCTGATCGGGCCGGCCGAAAAGGCGCTGAGCCATTGGAGCGACCTGAGAATGAGCGATCTGCGCGACATCCTGCAAACAGTGCTGCGCAATGGCCGCCGTTTGCTCAACCTCGTCAATCAACTCCTCGAACTGGCGCGGATCGAATCGGGCTCACTGAAACTCCTGCCCACCAACGGCGACTTCGTGTCTTTCCTGCGTTACCAGGTCGATTCCTGTCATTCCTATGCCGAAACCAAACGGATCGGGATGCGCTTCGAGAGCGAATTTGCCGAACTGTCGATGGCATTCGACCCGGAAAAGATGCAAACCATCCTGGTCAACCTGCTGTCCAACGCCCTCAAATTCACGCCGGAAGGCGGCCAGATCACAGTTCGTTTCAGCAGCGATCCAACGAAGGCTGGCCCAACGCCTACGCGCGTCAGCTTCGTAGTCAGCGACACGGGCGTCGGCATTCCGGCCGAAGAGCTGGACCGGATTTTCGATCGTTTTCACCAGGTGGACAATTCCATGACCCGCCAGGCCGAAGGCACGGGTATCGGCCTCGCCCTGGTCTGGGAACTGGTTCAACTGATGCGGGGTGAGATCAAGGTGGAAAGTACGGTGGGCCTGGGCTCAAGTTTCCGCATCACCCTTCCTTATACGCCTCCTGCGGCGCAAGTCGTCATTACCGAGCCATTCCGCCTCGAAACGTCGCTTGCGCCGGTGCTGGCCCACCCCGAATCGCCGGCAGCCCCGGAACCCGGGTCGGCAGACCCGGAGCGCCCCCTGCTGCTGATCGTCGAAGACAACGCTGACGTGCGGTTTTATATCGCCGAATGCGTCAAAGGCAAGTATCGTGTAGCAATGGCCGAAAACGGCATCGTAGGCATTGAAAGCGCCCTGGAACTTGTACCCGACATCATCATCAGCGACGTAATGATGCCCGGAAAGGACGGCCTCGAACTATGCGAAACGCTCAAAAACGACGAACGGACCAGCCACGTCCCCATCGTCCTGCTCACCGCCCGCGCAGACGTGGAGTCAAGGATCGCCGGGCTGCGGCGCGGCGCCGACGTCTACCTCGCAAAACCCTTCGAATTGGTCGAACTACTCACGCACCTGCACAACCTGGTCCGCCTGCGCCGACGTTTGCAGCAGCGCTACACCGGCCTGCCCGAGTTGCCGGAGACCGCTAACGACCCGGAACTGGTGATCGAAGACGCCTTCCTGCTCAAAATTCGCGAAGTCGTGGAAGCCCATCTTTCGGACAACGATTTTGAAATGCCGCAATTGACGAAAGAAATCGGCATGAGTTACAGCCAGTTGTTCCGGAAAATCAAGGCGCTGACCAATACCACGCCCAGCAACTTTATTCGCGCCATCCGGCGCAGCCCGGCACCATGCAGGCCCCGCTTGCGCAACGGCACGCTGACGGTGCGGAAATCGCCTACGAAGTGAGCTGCTCCACGCACCTGCTTATTTCTCAGGCATTTTTGGAAGATTTTGGCCGGACGCCGAGCGAGTTCCGGCAAGGGATTTAATTCAGGGCTTAAAATCAACGGTGGCCGTTTATCCGCCCACGGCTTCAGCCGTGGGAAAACGTTCCGCGATGCCCGGCCCGAAATTGAAAAATGGCCCTGGGCGGCCTGAAACGGACCTTTTGCAAGATAATCGAAAGGATTTGGAAGATAATTGAAAGCCTGTGACCGGCGCCGGCAGACACCTTTATCCCCGTGCCTCGGCCGCCTTCTGCGCGGCGAGACACGCTTAAAATGAATCGTTCACCAGGCTAAATCCATCTTTCAAATGTCAACTAAATTTCATCCACCCGCACCCTGTATCCCTCCTCTTCCTGTGTGTACCCGTCCTTTTTCGAGGTTCGCGGCCACGTTTTTCCTGTCGTTCTTATTCACCCTGACCGCTGGCGCACAAGCCTTCGTGACAATTTGGAAAACGGACAACCCGGGAGTTACCGCCACTAACCAGATCCAAATCCCGGGTACCGGCACGAACTATACCATTGCCTGGGAAGAAGTCGGCAACCCCGGCAACAACGGTACCGCCACTGGAAATAATACCACCACGGTGACCTTCCCCACACCAGGTAACTACCAGGTCAGCATTTCACCCGGATCTTTTCAACGGATAAATTTCAATAATGGCGGCGACCGGCAAAAACTGATCACGATCGAGCAGTGGGGCAACATCGCCTGGATCACCCTGGCAACCGCTTTTTATGGCTGCGTCAACCTCGACTGCGTTGCGACAGATGTGCCGAATTTATCCGGAGTAACGAGTTTGTCCCAAACATTCAGGCAATGTTCCCAATTCAACGGCGATATCGGCAGCTGGAATACGGCTAACGTGACTAATATGAGTTCCATGTTTCAGGAAGCCAAACTATTCAACCAGGACATCGGCGGCTGGAATACGGCTAACGTGACCAATATGGGTTCCATGTTTCAGGATGCCTGGCGATTCAACCAGGACATCGGCGGCTGGAATACGGCTAAAGTGACCAATATGAGTTCCATGTTCGAGGATGCCTTTCGATTCAACCAGGACATCGGTGGCTGGGATACGGGTAAGGTGACCAGTATGTTCTCTATGTTCTCGGGCGCCTCTTCATTCAACCAGGATATCGGGGGCTGGAATACCGCCAATGTGACCAATATGGCCGAAATGTTCAAAAGCACCAGTTTCAACCGGGACATCGGGGGCTGGAATACGGGTAAAGTGACCAGTATGAGCGACATGTTCAATTTTGACGATAACTTCAACCAGGATATCGGCGGCTGGAATACCGCCAATGTGACCAATATGACCGGCGTATTCAGCAGCGCCCATGCTTTCAACCAGGACATCAGCGGCTGGAATACGGCTAAAGTGACCTCTATGTTCTTTATGTTCGGACATGCCACTTCCTTCAACCAGGACATCAGCGGCTGGAATACGGCTAACGTAACTGTTATGTACTATATGTTCGGGGACGCCGCTTCCTTCAACCAGGACATCAGCGGCTGGAATACGGCTAAGGTGACCAATATGGTCCGAATGTTCGATGACGCCACCCAATTCAACCAGAACCTCGGCGGATGGACCTTGAACAGTTCGGTAACCATGCAGAACATGTTCGACGACTGCGGGCTCGATTGTATCAACTACGACAACACACTCATCGGCTGGGGCGCCAACCCCGCCACGCCCAGTGGCCGGAGCCTCGGCGCTGTGGGCCGGAAATACTGGCTGGGGCAGTCCGCGCGCAGCTACCTGACCGGCACGAAAGGCTGGACCATTACGGGTGATGCCTTTCAGAATAACTGCTATTGTATCCCGCCGGCCTTCGTCGCCTGCCCGGATGCGCCCATTTCCGTCAATACCTCAATCAACAATTGTTCTGCTGCCGTCACCTATACGGCCACGGCCAGCGGCAGTCCCGCGCCGACCCTTTCCTATGTCTTTACGGGCGCGACGGTTGGCAGCGGCAGCGGCACGGGCAGCGGCTCGGATTTCAACCCGGGCAGCACCACGGTGACCGTCACGGCAACGAACGACTGCGGATCGGCGACCTGCGCGTTCACCGTTTCGGTATCCGACAACATCGCGCCGACCGTGGTCTGCAAGCCCTTCACAGCCGTACTCGATGCTGCTTGTCAGGCCACGATCGCCCCGGCCGACGTTTATCAAAGCGGCTCGGACAATTGCAGTGCCGTAAACCTGGTATCGGTCACCCCGAACACATTCAACAGCGGCAACCTCGGCAGCAATCTCGTGGTGCTGACCGTCAGCGATGCTCAAGGCAACACGGCCACCTGCAATGCCACCGTCACCGTGTCGGGGCCGTCCGAAATCTGCAACGGCCTGGACGATGACTGCGACGGCCTCATCGATGAAGGATTTGACACAGACAACGACGGCGTGGCCGATTGTTTGGATGGCTGCCCTAACGACCCGGACAAAACCGCTCCCGGCAACTGCGGCTGCGGCACGGCCGACGTTCCGACCACCTGGTATGCCGATGTCGACGGCGACGGCGCGGGCGACCCGAACAACTCCCAGGCGGGCTATACCTGCATCCAGCCCAGCGGATACGTAGCCAACAGCAATGACCAGTGCCCGCTTGACCCGA
>JBGAJY010000034.1:0-38431 GCA_044224705.1 Saprospiraceae bacterium | reverse complement strand
ACCCAAATCACTGCTACACCATCATCTGCGAAAAGGCGGATTGCGACCGAAACGGGTTAAGTCCGCATTCAATATTTATCGCTGCTACACCATCATCTGCGAAAAGGCGGATTGCAACAGAGGGTTTTGGCCCCCAGGAAATCCCATCATCTGTGCTACACCATCATCTGCGAAAAGGCGGATTGCGACCATACGTTTACGAAACCTTTAAGGTTTCGTAAACGTGGCTATCATCCGCAAAAGGCGGATTGCGGCACTTGGTCGGTCTGATATTTTCCGATCAAACAACCTCAAAAATTACCCTTATTTTTTGTCATGGCGCTCCATCATCCTCACTATCCCCGGATTACCATGGATCCGACTGTTTGTGCGGGCAAACCTTGTATTCGAGGTATGCGTTTCCCTGTAACAACCTTGTTGGGTTACCTCGCCGGTGGCATGAGTGTAGAGCAGGTGTTGGCGGATTTTTCCTTTTTGGAGCATGAAGACGTGTTGGAAGCCATGGCTTTCGCCGCTTCGGTACCCATCCACGTTTAGGCGTCCCTTTACTTGTTCAACCGAGTAAATTCAATATCCAACTTTAAAATTACTCGGTTGATATTTACCTTTGCAGGATGATCAACCGAACGGCGACCCAGCTTATTCTTCGAAACCTGACGGTTTTCCCGGCGGCCAATATCATCGGGCCACGCCAGGTCGGTAAAACCACTCTTGCCCGGTTTTTGCAATCCCAACTTCCCAAACCCTCCATATACCTGGATTTGCAGGATGAACAGGATTTCGATCGCCTGGCTTCTCCCGGCCTGTTTTTGCGCGAACACGTTGCGGAATGTGTTATCATCGACGAGATTCAGCGTTTACCCTCACTGTATGCCCAATTACGCTCCCTGATTGATGCACAGCGCGAACCCGCGCGGTTTATTCTGTTGGGTTCCGCCTCTCCTTCCATCATCAAAGGCGTTTCGGAGTCTCTGGCGGGACGTGTATTTTTTACGGAACTCATGCCGTTCTCCTTAGTCGAGGTCTCGGGGTTTGCAAATTGGCAACAGCATTGGGTTCGAGGAGGATTCCCGGATGCCCTGGTCCTGTCGGACGATGATTTGGCCGCGGAATGGTTTGAGTCTTTTATGCGCACGTTTGTCGAGCGCGACCTGCGGGAGCTGGGCTACAACCTCACCCCGGCCTTGTTCACCAGGCTGCTGCGGATGCTGGCACACCTGCAAGGGCAATTGTTGAACGTGTCCGCTCTGGCCAATTCACTGGATACCAACAGCGCTACGATCGCCCGTTACCTCGATTTGCTGGAAGGCGGTTTCCTGATTCACCGGCTTTTGCCCTGGTTGTCCAATACGGGTAAACGACTGGTGAAAACACCCAAAATGTATATCCGCGACTCCGGTTTATTGCATTACCTGCACCGAATTCGAAATTATGACGCTTTATTAGGACATCCCGGGATAGGGGCTTCCTGGGAAGGATACGTGATCGAACAAATTATCCGCGTTACGCAGCGCAAATGGGAATACTATTTCTACCGGACCCAACACGGGGCCGAGGCCGACCTTGTTCTGATTCACCCTTCCGGAAAAATGTATTGCATAGAAATCAAATTTTCAACAGCGCCTGTGCTGAGCAAAGGGTTTTACCAGAGCATCGAAGATTTAAAACCCGATTATAAATTTGTCATTATCCCTTCCGGAGCATCTTATCCGAAAGAGCAGGGTATACGCGTGATCAGCCTGATCGATTTTTTGCAGCATGAATTGCCGCTCTAATCGGGCCTGCGGCTTCAAGCCGCAGGATCGATTAGAGCATCCCGCCAATCCCGTATCTTGCCCCTTCCTTTCCACCACCCAGCTTCCGCCATGCGCACTCTTTTTCTGAGCCTCTCCGCCCTCTGCTTTTTCCTCCTCTCCGCCTGCGACAAAAACGCTCCCGAACCACCCCTCCCCGAATCCGCCACGGTCACCCTGGCCTTCAACAACCTCGTGAACGGCCAGCCGCTCACGTACAGCAGCAAACAGTACCAAAACGCGGCGGGAAATACCTTTTCCGTCGAACTGCTCAAATACTACGTCACCAACGCCGCCCTGCTGCGCGCCGACGGCTCGGCGTTCCTCCTGCACAACTACGACCTGATCGACGCCGCCGACCCTGCTTCCTGCCAGGTCACGGCCACCGAAGTGCCCAACGGCGAATACGTGGCCCTGCGCTTTTTCCTGGGCGTCGACTCCGCCCGCAACCACACGGGCTTGCAGGAGGGCGACCTCGACCCCGTACACGGCATGACCTGGAACTGGAACACGGGCTACATCTTTTTCAAACACGAAGGCCGCTTCACCAACGCTGCCGGCAACGACCAGGGCCTCGTGCTGCATTTCGGCACCGACCTGGCCCTCACCACCGTGGAAGTGCCGCTCCCGGGCGGACTGTCCGTGCAGGGCGCCGCGCGCAAGGTGTTCCTGAATTTTGACCTGGGTAAATTGTACGCTTCCCCCCATACCATCGACTTCAACGAAGACAATTTCCGTCAAAGCATCACGGCCGACGACCGGATCTGGCTGAGCCACATGAAGGAGAATTTTTTGGGGGCGTTCTCTGTGGAGAGGATGGGAGTAAAGGCCTGCCCAGTGGATGCAGGTTGTATTTAAAGTAAGAAGACCAGATTCACATGAGCGTAGATTTCGAGGATGTTTGGGATAAACCCGCCGCTGTGTCAACCCCACCCCGACCCCTCCAAAAGGGAGGGGAGCCGTGTCGGTCCATGCCCAGTCTCCCCTCTATATTCACACAAAAACCCTTCATCTACTAAATGAGAGGGGAGCCGTGTCGGCCCATGCCCAGTCTCCCTCCCTTTTGGGGAGGGGTCGGGGGTGTGGGGTTGACACAGCGGTCGAACTAACTCAAACAACTTTTTAGAATTTAAAGGCGAACGCAGCATTTGTTCATGTCATTTGGGATTCCAGTTGACAGCAACAAATGCTCCGTTCGCCTTTTAAATTCTAAAATCTAATCTCAGGTATCTGATTCTTATCTCGAATCATCACCGCAAAAGCGTCACTTCCCCAATCAACGGCGGTTGCAGTGCACCGTCGCCCCTGCGCCAGAGGATGTTGTAAATGTACACATCCACCGGAGCGTCGTTGCCGTCGATGGTGCCGTCCCAGCGGGCGTTGGGGTCGGTGCTTTCGAAGACCTTTTGACCCCAGCGGTTATACACTTCCATCTTGTCCACCGTCGCTTTGCCTTCGAGGATCACGAGGCCGAAACCGTCGTTGGTGCCGTCGTTGTCGGGCGAGAAGCGTAGGTACTTTGACCTCGGGGAAAATGAGGAAGATGTTCAGGATCGCGGTATTCTGGCACCCGATGGGTGAAGTCACCACCACCTGGTAAGTGACGTTGGGCTGGTTGGTGGAAGGCGTGATGTTGATCAGCTGGGTGTTGCCGATGGCGACCGAGTTTTCCGTCCAGGCAAACTGCCAGTTGGAGAGGTTGCCGCCAGGAGACACTGCCGCGTTGAGTTCGAGCGGTGTGCCGATGTCGAGGGTGTCGTTGCTCGGATCGGCTACGATACCGAGGGTGAAATTGTTCACCGTCGTTACCTCGACGGAATCCTCCAGAGAGCAGCCGTCGCCGTATTGATACAAAACATGGTAGGTCGTGTTGTCGGTCGGCGCCACGTTGATGGAGGCGCCGTTGCCGCCGGGTGTCCAGGTATAGGAGCCGTTCGGGAAGGAGCCGGTGGCCGTGAGCGTCAGCGGGTTGCCGTCGCAAATAGTGGTGTCGTTGCTTACGCGAAGTGTGGCATTGTCCACCTGAATCACGACTTGTCCGGTGCTGACGCAGTTGCCGATCGTGGCCGTGACGGAATACGTCGTCGTCACGTCGGGCGACACCACGGGCGATTGTTCGTCCGGGAAAAAGCCCGGATCGAACGGAGAGGAACTCCATTGGAACACCGAGCCCGCCGGGGCCGTGCCCGTATTCAGGGTCGCGCTTTCGCCGGGGCACAACTCGCGGTCGGCCGGAAAAGCCAGCGAGACGCCTTCTCCCTGCACGTTGACGGTCACCTGGTCGGTCAGTTGACAATTATTGCCAAAAGTATAGGTCACGGTGTAGGTCGTCGTCACGTCGGGCATGACCTGGATGGCTTGCCCGTTTTGTCCGTCGCTCCACACGTAGCTGCCGGGCAGCGAGCCCGCGGCGCTCAGCGTGGTGGAGAAGTTTTTACAAATCGTCGTGTCGCCGAAGGCCTGCAGCGTGCTGATGCTCGTCGTCACGGTGAACTGATCGTCCACCGTGCAGCCGTTGTCGGCATGCAGGATGTAGGTCGTGGTGGGCAAGGTGGGCGTCACCGTGGGTTGCGGCGTGTTCACTGTCCCGAATGTTGGATCGGTCGAGGTCCAGGTGTAGGTACTGATGTTGTCCGAGGTCGAACTGAGCTGGATGGATTCGCCGCCGCAGAGTTGCAGGTCGCTGGGGAACTGGTACACCGGCAGAGGCTTCACCTCCACCGTCACATTCGTGCCCGCAGGACAGCCCATGAACATGCCTGAGATGCTGTAATTGGTCGTCGAAGTCGGGTTGGCCACCGGGTTGTCGCAGTCCGTACAACTCAGCCCGGCCGGCGGCATCCACATGATCTCCGTCACGCCGGGGGTGTAGGTCAGGGTCAATTGCACCTGATCGCCGGGGCAGATCACCGGGTTCGCGGGTGTCACGGTCATTTGAGCCGGCTGAATCACGGTTACATTGGCGAAACTGGTGTCGGAACACAGCCCGTTGGTCGTAACGCGCCGGTACAGCGTGGTCACCTGTGGCTCTGCGACCATGTTGAACAAACTGTCGGGCGTCAATTGGCCGAGGGGAGGCGTCCATTCAAACTCGATGTTCGGGTATTCGGCCGGCTCGTAAATTTTCGACAGCAAAAAGACTTTCGCGCCCTGGCAGATGGTCGTGTCGGCAGGCAAAATCGACAAGTCCGCCGGCAGGCTGTCCACGGTGATGTACAGGCTGGCCGTGCGGGTACAGCCCGGCACACTGATGGAGGCGGTGTAAAGGGTCGTTTCGATGGGTGTTGCCACGGCGCTTTGGCCGTTGGGACCGATTTGGAGGTTGTTGAGCGGCGTCCAGTTCACCAACGAATTTCCGGGCGAAACGGTTGCCTGTATCGGCACCGCCGTGCCCTGGCAAATCCGGAAGGTATCGGGCGTATTCAGTTCAATATCGATGGAAATGACGTTGATCTCCACTTCCCGGATTTCAGTGCAGCCGGGGTTGGAGGCTGTGAGGGTGTACACCGTCGTCTGCTCGGGTGTGGCCTGCGGATTGGCTGCCGCCGGGTCGTCGAGGCCGTCGGGCGGCGTCCATTGGTACGTGATGCCCGCTTCGGGCGTCGTGCTGCCGAGGGTCACGGTTTGTCCCTGGCAAATGGTGGTATCGCCCTGCACGGCGAGCACCGGAGACTGGAACACGGTGATCGTGACGCTGTCCAGCACGGGCAGCGGGCAGGAACTGTTTTGAGCGATGAGGTAGTATTTAATGGTCGAATCGGGCGCTACGGCGGGGTTGGGCTGGTTGGAAGCGAATCCCATCGGGTCGGATGCCCAGGTGTAAAACGTCCCGGCTTGTGTGGCGCCGCCGAGATTAACCGTCGAGCCGGCGCAGATGACCTGGTCGTCGGCGATGATGTATTGCGGCGATTCGCCGGGGATGACGTTGATATTGATGGTGTCGTACTGCGTGCACAAGGGCGTGGTCAGGGCCGCGATGTAGGTGTAAAAACCGGTCGGCAGCCCGGATACTTCCGGCGAAGCGCAATCAGTGCAGCTCAGTCCGCCTGGGCCGGTCCAGCTGTAAGTGGCTTCGGGGAAGGGGTTGCCGGGGTTGAGCGTAAAGCTGGCGTTGTTGCAAACGGTCACGTCGGGACCGAGTTCCACGTCGTACACTTTGACGTTTACCACGTCATTGTAGGTGGTGCAGGCTGTTGCGACCTGTACCTGGTAGCTCGTGGTCACGGTCGGCGTAGCCACCGGATTGGGGCAGTTCAGGCAGGACAAGGTGGGGTCGGGCGCCCAGAAATACGCCGCGCCGCCGCTGGCGTTCAATTGAACGGCCTGTCCGGTGCAAACTGCCGTATCGGCGCTCACGATGACCGGGTTGTCCGAATCGCTGAGCACGCCCTCGGTGCTGCCTGAAAAGTCGATCGAGATGCCGCCCTGCACGATGGCGTTGCCGAAGTCGTCGAGCAGGATGACGTAAATTTCATCTTCCAGCACATCGATGCGGCGCACAAAGTCGTCGCCTGCAGCGCCAGGTGTGGCTGGGCTTCCGCAGTCAAAATCATCCAGTACGGGGGTGCCCAGTACCGGGTGGATATCCTCCAGACCCGTCGGGTCGGCCCCGGCCGACCACGAGGAGCGGATAGGCTGGTTGTTGCTCGTATAATCGCAAATGTCGGCCGGGTCGGTGATCGGTCCCCAAACCGCGAAGTCGATGTCCGAAGCTTCGGCAGGGTCGGCAGCTTGCACGGTGAACCCGAATTTTCCGTCGGCGCCCGCTTTGAAAAAGAAGAAGGAATAATTGAACTGCGGCGCCACGAAGCAGCCCTGGTTCACGCCGTTGACCAAAAATCCGGGGTCGCCGGCGTCGGGCATGAGCGCGATGATTTCAGGTAAAAAATTGCTGCAGCCGCCGATATTCAGCGCATTGTCGCAGGTGGAAGCCGGCGGCAGCACGACGGGGCAGGAAATGGTGTCGATCGTGATGTCGAAAGGCGAGCACTGGCCGCCTGAGCCGAACAGGATGTAGTATGTGCCCGGGTTTTCCAGAAACGCGGCGTTGACCACCGGATTCGAGCTGGCAAATCCGCCGCCCGCCGTGGTGATGCAATTGGCGCCCGGCAGGGTGGGGCATTGGTCGAACACCGCCAGTCCGGCGCCGGTATTGGTGCCGTTGGTGGCGATGTGAATGCATTCGTCGCCGGCGGAGGTATAGGTAAAAATGTAGTCGTTTCCAACGAGGAAACCGTCGTTGCCGCAGGGGCTGTTGTCGACGGTATTGCCCGAAAAACAGTTGGACAGGTCTTCCGCAGCGTAGGGCAGCGACGGCACGACGACCGGCGCATCGCAGGTGGTCGGGGGTGGGGTAGTGCACACGTCGGGCGAACATTGCCAGGTGATCTGGAAGCCCGCGTCGGTGACGAAAAAGTCGGAGATAAAGTGAATGGTGGCGCAATCGCCGGGGATTTGCACCTCGAAATCGGTGCCGCTACCACTGATGGAAGTCAGTTCCGTGCCGGTCAGGTCGTCGCCGATGATAAACGACAGCTGATCGAACCCGAATTCCGTGTTGTACGATTCCACGTTCAGGATGATGCACTGGTGGAATTCCTGCGGACAAATGGTGAAGGTCAGGTCTTCGTTGGTGGAATAGTCGTTGGTGGGGCCGCCGCTGTCCCAGAGCGTGCCGGTGCAGCTTTGGGTGCCGGGAATGTCGCCCATGTTGACTTCCGGGACGTATTTTTCAATGCACAATTTGAAGGTTCCTTCATTGGAGGAGCCCGTGGCGGAATAGTCCTGGATTCTCAGGTAGTAGGGAATTCCGGGTGTGAGTCCGAACTGATCGAGGTGCACTTCATTGACGTTCAAAGGCGCCGAAGCGCAATCGAGCTCCGCCAGGCCTTCAAAAAGGCAATCGCCGCGATAAATGGCAAACTGCGGCATTTGCATGGTTCCGTTGCCGTCCACGTTGCCGTAAACGGCGATGGAGATGTCCACGATACTGCCGTCCGACGGCAGGGTGAACTGGAACCACACGTCGCCGTTCACGCCGTTGTCGAAGCAGGCCGGGATGTTGTCGTTGAGCGAAATGTTGCTGGCCGTCGCGTCCACGTTGGTGTACTGGGCAGGATCGGAGCAATAGGGTATTTCACCCAGGTCGATCAGGCCTGAGCAATCGTCGTTCACCGGCGCCTGGGCAAAAGAGGCGAACGCGCAAACGGAAAAAAGGATGGAAAGAATAACCTTCATGCGATTAGGTTTTGATTTCGGCCGAAAAATATCCTGAATTTAGGGAGCCACGGCAAGGCGGCGTGTTTTTTGAAAAATTCTTTTGAGTAAATGCAAACAGGCGGCAAATAATTGGTTCGATTCTTCGATTGGTTCGATTGATTCGATTGTACGCGGTTCCGAAGAATCGAATATCGAATCAATCGAATCAATCGAACCAATCAACCAATCCCGCTTACTTTTGCCGCCAAAATTCCCGCACTTGACCACGATCCGGATCATCAACCGTTCCAGCAATCTCTTGCCCGCCTACGAAACCGCCGGCAGCGCGGCCCTGACTTCCAGGAACACCTGAAGCGGCCCGTCACGCTGGCTCCCCTGGCCGAGCACTTTATTCACGGGCTCTGTTCATCGAACTGCCGCAAGGTTTTGAAGCAGGTACGCCAAGAAGCGGTCTGGCCCTCAAACGCGGCCTCACCATGCTGAATTCTCCCGGCACCATCGACAGCGATTATCGCGGTGAAATCGGCTGCATCGTCGTTAACCTGTCCGACGAAACCCAAACCACATACAGCCCGGCGAGCGCATCGCCCAGATGGTCATCGCCCGGTACAACCCGTGCAATGGCTGAAGGGAAGCGATCCGTGGCCGAGCGCGGGGCCGGGGGGTTTGGAGTACGGGGAAGGACGGAGGATTTCGCTTTTTGTTGGGCATGGCCCCTCACCCAGACACCCAAGTTAACCCCACCCCCAACCCCTCCCCCGATGGGGAGGGGAGTTTGCTCTCAGCAGGGGCAAGCCCCTCCCCATCGGGGGAGGGGTTGGGGGTGGGGTTAACTTGGGTGAGGGGTTGAACAAGATGAGGGCCAATAAAAAAGGCCATTGAAAAACTATTACACCCAACCACCACACCACACACCATGAACATCATTATCCCTATGGCCGGCCGCGGCACCCGTTTGAGACCGCACACCCTGACGGTGCCGAAGCCGCTGATACCCGTGGCGGGCAAGCCCATCATTCAGCGGCTGGTGGAGAGCCTGGCGGATTCGTACTCCGGCCGGATCGAACAGATCGCTTTTATCGTGGGCGACTTTGGGCCGGAGGTGGAGCGCGAGCTCCTGAACATCGCCGAAAAACTGGGCGCCAAAGGGCGTATATACCGGCAGGAAAAAGCCCTGGGCGTAGGGCATGCCATCCACTGCGCCTGGGAAAGCTTGAAAGGTCCCTGCATGATCGCCTTTGCCGACACCTTGTTCAAGGCCGATTTTCAGTTCGATACCCGGGAGGATGGATTTATCTGGGTGCAAAAGGTCAAAGACCCTTCTTCATTCGGTGTAGTCAAACTGGACGCTGCGGGATACGTGACCGATTTTGTCGAAAAACCGGCCGGTTTTGTGTCCGATCTGGCGATCGTTGGCATCTATTATTTCCGGGAGGGAGAAAAGCTGCGCGCCGCGCTGCACCACATCATCACCCAGGAAATCAAGGAAAAGAATGAGTTTCAATTGACCACCGCCCTGGAAATTCTTAAAAATGAAGGCGTCCGCTTTCGCACGGGCGAGATCGAGGAGTGGCTGGACTGCGGCAACAAGGACGCCATCCTGTATTCCAACGAACGGATGCTCGAATTTCACCGCGACAAAGGCCTCGTTTCGCCCAGTGCCGTGATCGAACATTCGGTGATCATACCGCCGTGTTTTGTTGGCGACAATGCCGTGCTGCGTTATGCCGTTGTAGGGCCCTACGTCAGCGTGGGACACAACTCGACGGTCGAAAACACTGTTATCGCCAACAGCATCATCCAAAACCGCTCGCAGATCAAAAATGCCGTGCTCGAAAATTCCATGGTCGGCAATTCCAGCAAGTTTGTCGGCTCACGCGACGAACTGAATCTGGGGGATTATTCGCACCTGACGCAGCGGTAGGAAGGGTTGATAAGAGTGGATGAAGTTGATAAGGTTGATAAAAAGAGGAATCAATGCTCTCTACCGCATCAATCAAATCAACCCTCATAAACCTCATAAACCTTATCAACCCTCATAAACCTTCATAAACCTCTAAAAAAGTATGTTTTCAAAAAACAGCCTGCTTTTCTCCATCCTCTTATTTCCCCTGGTGGCTTTTGCGCAAAACACCATCGGCGGGGAGGCCAAACTCGTGCCGGAAGCCGAGGTGATGCGCCAGAGCAATTTTGTCGATGCCGAACGCGAACGCATTCTGTCGCATTGGGACAAAGCCATCAGCCTGTACAAGCTCTTTCTCAGGGAAAATCCCGACAACGACGCCGCCTGGTTTGGCATGGCGCGCTGCGAATTTGCGAAGCAAAACTTCGATGGAGCACTGGAAAACATCAACAAGGCCGTCGCGCTCGTGCCCGGTAACCAATGGTACCGCGTGCTCCAGGCGGATATTTACGACAAACTCGGCCGGGTCAAAGACGCTGCCGCCGTGTTCGCCGATCTGTCCAAACTAAATCCGCAGGTACCGGAGTTTTATCAGAAACAAGCCTATTACGCCGTACTGTCCGGCGACCCGCAAGGCGCCCTGCGTTCCCTGGACCAACTGGAAAAACTCACCGGCATCACCGAAGAAACCAGCCTGAAAAAGCATACCATTTACCTCGGCATGAACGACCCCAAACGGGCCGCCGCCGAACTCCTGCGCCTCGCCGACGCCTTTCCAAATGATCTGCATTACCGGCACCGGCTGGCCCAGTTTTATACCGACAACGGCGACAAACCTGCTGCCCGAAAGGTCTATGAAGACATCCTGCGCCGCGACCCCTCAGACCGGGAAGCCCAACTGGCCCTGCTCGACCGCAGCAAAAGCACCAGCGAAACGGCTTACCTCGAATCGCTGCTGCCCATTTTCAAGGACCCCGCCGCACCCATCGACGCCAAAATCCAGGAACTTCTTCCCTATTTGTCCAATATCACGCCTGCCGATCCCAAAATCCCCGCCTTGCTCAGCCTCGCCGATGCCCTGGAAAAGGCGCACCCGAACGATCCCAAGGCATTCAGCGTGTCGGGCGCGGTGTTGTACCAATCCGGCCGGCCGGCCGATGCTTTGGAGAAATACCGACAGTGCCTGCGCCTCAATCCCAATGTGTTCGGGGCCTGGGAGAACACCCTGGCCATACTCGACGAATTGAAAAAGTACGACGAGTTGCTCAGCACCGCCGAACAGGCCATGGACGCGTTCCCCAATCAGCCCAAGGGTTATTTCTATTACGGCGTGGCTGCCACGGAAAAAGGCCGCTACGACGACGCCATTGCTCAGCTGGAACAGGCCCTCATCATGTCGGGCAACTCCCCGCTGCGACTCGACATCCTCGACCAGATCGGCGTGGCCCTCACCCGCAAAAAAGACTACGCCGCCGCCGCTGCACGTTTCGAACAAGCCCTGACCAAAGGCGGCGACCGCCATCCGGGGCTGCTCGAACACTATGGCGACCTGCTCCTGCTCCGCAACGACAAAAAAGCCGCAGTTGCCAACTGGCAAAAAGCTTACGAGATCACGAAAAGCCCCGCCCTGCTCAACAAAATCAACCAAAATTGACCGACAGGTTGTTTGTTTTCAGAGAGGATTGACAGGATTTTCAGGATGATATTCTATTGATGATTTTATCCCGAAAATCCTGTCAATCCTGTCTGAAAACAAACAACCTGTCAGCTCCCTCGCTCATGCCTCAATACCTCGCCAAGACAATGCACGGCCTCGAACCCGTTCTGGCCGACGAACTCAAAGCGCTGGGCGCCACCGGCATCCAGCCGCTGAAACGCGCCGTGGCGTTCGAAGGCGATAAAGCCATGCTGTACCGGGCGAATTACGAACTGCGCACGGCCCTGCGCATCCTTGTCCCCATCCATTCCTTTACAGCCCGTAATGAGCGCAACCTGTACTCCGGCGTCCGTCAGGTAGACTGGAGCAATTATCTCTCCGTCCGCGACACCCTGGCGGTGGATGCGGTAACGCAAGGGGAGACTTTCCGCCATTCGCACTACGCCGCGCTCACGGTCAAAGACGCCATCGTGGACCAGTTCCGCGACCGGCATGGCCGCCGGCCGGATGTGAACACCGCCGCCCCCAACCTCCGCATACACCTGCACATTTACGGTGAAAACTGTGACCTGTTGCTCGATTCGAGCGGCGACACCCTCCATAAACGCGGTTATCGCCGCGATACCGTGGAAGCGCCGCTCAGCGAGGTGCTGGCCGCGGGTATGGTGCTGTTGACGGGCTGGAACGGACGGGGATCCTTCGTTGATCCCATGTGCGGCAGTGGCACGATTGCCATTGAAGCGGCGATGATCGCAATGCAGGTACCTCCCCAGTACAAACGGGAGGCCTTCGGGTTTTTCCGCTGGCCCGATTTTGACCAGAAGCTGTGGCGACAACTCAAAAAGGAAGCGGACGACCGTACCACGCCTTTCGAATTTCCCATCATTGCCGCCGACAAAGACCCGCGCGCCCGCAATGCCACGGCCGTGAACGTGCTGTCGGCGGGTTTGGAGAACCATATCCGGATCGAAAAAATACCCTTTGAAAAACTGACGCCGCCGGAACCTCCGGGCGTACTGGTCACTAATCCGCCCTATGACGAACGCCTGAAAATGGAGTCCATCGCCTTGTTTTATGAAAGCATTGGCGACCGGCTCAAGCAGGCCTGGAAGGGCTGGGATGCCTGGCTGATCTCTTCCAACCGCGATGCGTTGAAAAGCGTAGGCCTTCGCGCTTCCAGAAGAATCACCTTGTTTAACGGCGCACTGGAGTGCAGTTTTCAGAAATTCGAACTGTATGAAGGGTCGAAAAGAAGCAAACCCGAAGAACCCGATCAGTGAAAAGCCAGCAGCGGGGCATACTTTTCTTTTTCCGTTTCCCACTTTTCTGCCCAGGCCGTAGTCAGGTAGTACTGCCGGGTCTTTTCATAGCGGCCGGAAGCAGCTTGCCTGATTTTTTGGTCAGGCCAATAGCCCCGAAGCATTTCCAGGCATTGCGCATATTCCTTTGCGAAAGGCGTATATCGCATGGCCGTTTGTTCGTCCACATAATAGGCCAGGGTTGCCTGCGGAGCCTGTTCCGGTAAGTTGTAGACGGTGACCAGCACGCTGAAAGTCAGGTTTTTCAGTCCGTTGAAGTAGTTTTTGTCTTTCTCGTTTTGCAGCACTTCATAGCGGTAGTAGTTGTCCACGTCTTGCCAGGAATACCGGTCTTTGAAACGCGCGAAATTGTAAATCTGCGCATCGGAGGGGATGACGCCCGCCTCTTGCCCAGGCCGGTTTTGGATGGAAATGTCGGCGGCTACGGGCTCTGATTTTCGGTCTGAGCAGGCCGTGAAGAAGAACATTGAGATAAAGAGGATGAGATGTTTCATTGGCTGGTTGTTTAATTCAATTGAAGTTTGAAGCAGAGAAATTGGATTTTGTCAGGAAGGCGTACAGCATCGGGTCTGGGCTTGTGTACCAGTGATTCGTGCAAAGTTGGTAATTTCATAAACCCCTTCATTACTGGTGTAATAAGTAATGATTCCTTCACCAACAGCAGGGCTACTGCAACAGCCGTCGCCAGAGACGGAGTAGACGGTCGTACTCCCGCCGGAAGCGCTTCCGCATTCACAGGCTTTTTCAGCAAATACGTTGAGGGGAATGGAACCGGTTCCAATCAAAAAAACGAGGAAGATGTGCTTTTTCATTTTGGTGAGTTTTAGCAAGTTTGAAACTATCTTTAAGGAGTGCCGTTTGTCGTATCAGCATTGGAGCAATCCGGCTCCATTGACCTTTCAAAGCAATTGCTTACAGCACCAATTTGAAAATCCAACTTGATGAATGAGCAGTTTTAGCCCATGAATTCTACAAAACTTCTTTTAAACGCGGACCAGTTAAACAGGCTGCTACAGTATCTGGATCAAAATCTCATTTGTGCAGCCGGCCTGAAATGGCTTTGCCTGGCTTTGCTCCTCGGCAGCAGTTTCTCCATGTTTGCACAGGCGGCGTCGTTTCCCGGGATTCATGCCGAAAGCCTTGATTTGTTTTGGCAAAATCATCCTGCCGGGGCAGGTTTTCAGCCCTGTCACCTGTCGCGCCTGCATATTCCACGCCTGTCTCCTGCGACTTTTTCAAGGGCCGGCGCCACTGCTTACCGTCCGCTTCCTCGTTTTTATCCCGACAAATCCCGCCTGCCCTGGTCAGAGGATTGTCTGCCCTTCTTCTGCCGCATCGAGCACCAATGGGGCAAAAACAAGGCCTTGCCCGTCAAATTCCGACTCGGCTCAGTAGACTACGTAGATTGGTTGGAAGGAAAATCCCGGTTCTCCACTTTCGCACCGTAGCTGTTCAGGTCAGATCGAACAGGTTGGCCACCCCGGGCGTACGGCTGCAGATAAAGCCTTCGGCGAATTCTGCGCTGATCGGGCGTCCGAAAACGCGGGCTTTCGCTTCCATAAAATCGAGGAAGTCCTTTCCGGAGATCGGCGTGTCGGGCTCGGTCCCGTTCGGATCGTAGAACTGGGAGCGGAAGGCCATGATGGCTTCCATTTTCCGGCGAAACCAGGGTGTGATGTCGACGATAAATTCGGGTGTGAGTTGTTTGTCCTGGATATAATGATAAACCGCTTTGGGGCGCCATTTTTCCTGTTTAACACCTTGATCGTCAAATGTTTCGATCTTTTCCAGGCCGGAATAGAAACACGCATCGGCCACCATTTTACCGGCGCGGCCATGGTCGGGGTGCCGGTCGTCGGGCGCATTGCACAGCACGATATCGGGGCGGTATGTCCGCAGCACGCGCACCACGGGCATCCAATGGTCGGGGTGGTGGGTGAAGAGTCCGTCGGGCACGTCGAGGGTCTCGCGGAAAGCCGCGCCCAGGATTTTCGCCGCATCTTCCGCTTCGCGGCGGCGGATTTCCGGAGTGCCGCGGGTGCCGAGTTCGCCCCGGCTGAGGTCGAGCAGACCGAAGGTTTTGCCCTGAGCGGCGTGCCGCATCAGCGTGCCGGCTGCGCTCAGTTCTACATCGTCTGGATGGATGCCTACGGCCAGAATGTCAATTTTCATACCGGGTCTGTGATCGATTTTGGTTGTGGCTTGGCTTTTGTTGGTTGAATATTCGGGCGATAACGTCGTTTGTAAGTTGCATTGCATTGAAAAAACCGGCAATTTGCCGGCATCCGGTAGCCCGGAATTTATTCCGGGCTGGATATTTTGAAAAAAACCACCATCTGCCCGGAATAAATGCCGGGTTAGCAGCCTTTACAATGGAAACAAATTCTGAGAACAATACGCCCAAGCGCGAAGTCCTGGAACAACTCCTTGCGGGGGTCACTGCACTGGAAGCTGCACTGGCCGATGCCGAATTGCGGGCCCAAAAATACGCGATGGAAGCAGAAACGCTGCGCCGCTTGCAGGAGCAACAGGCCGCGGCACTCGACAAAGTGGGCGAAAATGCCCGCCGCATGCAGCACGACTACGAAATACTGCGTATCCAGAAGGGCGGTTTTGGCTTTAAAATGCTGTTGTTCAGCGGTTTTGTGGGTTTTGTCATGGGCTTCGTCCTGCATTGGCTGTTCTTTCGTCCGCGCAACGACCACGCCGAAACTTTCGCCGATTTTCGCGACGCCAATCTGTTCAACTACGAAGTGGCGATCAGCCAGGGTAAACTGGAACAGGTGGAACAAGCCTTAAAAGCGGATGAAACAAAGCCCGAAAACGCCTCCATTCGCCCTGAAATAGAATTTTCCCGGAAATTACTGGGGGCTGCCGCACGGCAGAAACAATAAGAGGCAAGGGGCAAAAGGCAAGGGGCAAAAGGCAAGGGGCAAAAGGCAAGGGGCAAAAGGCAAGGGGCAATCTTGAGTTATCCCGGATTTTTTGAAAAATAATCCGGGATAACTCAAGATTGCCCCTTGCCTTTTGCCCCTTGCCTTTTGCCCCTTGCCTTTTGCCCCTTGCCTTTTGCCCCTTGCCTTTTGCCCCTTGCCTTTTGCCCCTTGCCTTTTGCCCCTTGCCTTTTGCCCCTTGCCTTTTGCCCCTTGCCCCTTGCCTTCCTTCTTCAAAATTTCCATCGCCGAAAGGCCTCCATCGCTTCATATTCAGCGAGACCCAGGGCCCGGTAATGGTGTGCGGTTTCGCGGTTGCGGTCTTCGGCGCGCTGCCAGAATTCGCGGGCGTCGTCGCCGGGGAAAGGCGGCTGGTCTTTCTGGCTTTGGTGCATGAAGATGGCCTGTCGTTTTTTCTTCAATTCCACCGGACTGATGGGCACGGCCATTTCAATTTCGTCGACGGCCCATTCGTGCCAGGCGCCGCGATAGAGCCAGAGCCAGCAATCGCGCATCCAGTTTCGGTCGTACAGGCGCCGGAAGGCTTCAAAAATGGCGTCGAGGCATACCCGGTGGGTGCCGTGCGGGTCGGCCAAATCGCCGGCGGCGTACACCTGGTGCGGTTTCACGTCCTCCATGAGGTCCATGATGAGCTGAATGTCTTCTTCGCCGAGGGGTTTTTTACGAGTACGGCCCGTTTCGTAAAACGGCATGTCGAGAAAGTGGATGTGGTCATCGGCCAGGCCTACGAAACGGGCGCCCGCCCGGGCCTCGGTACGGCGGATCAGGCCTTTGATGGCGCGCACCTCGTCGTTGTCCGGATCGCCTGATGCTTTGGATTTCAGGAACTTGACGATGCGTTTGTATTTCTTTTCGGTGGCTTCCGTGGCGAGTTTTTGATTGCTCATGAATTCCTCAAAAAACTCCGCGAACCGCAGTGCATCGTGGTCGTGCACAGCGATGTTGCCCGAAGTCTGGTAGGCCACGTGTACGTCGTGGCCCTGCTCCACGAGGCGCAGGAAGGTGCCGCCCATGGAGATCACGTCGTCGTCGGGGTGCGGACTGAAAAGAATGACGCGTTTGCGGGCCGGGTTGGCTCGTTCGGGACGCTGGGAGTCGTCCACGTTGGGTTTGCCGCCCGGCCATCCGGTGATGGTGTGTTGTAGGCGATTGAAAATCTTGATGTTGATCTCGTAGGAGGAGGCGTGTTCGATGATGAGTTCGGACAGGCCGTGCTCGTTGTAGTCTTCGTCGGTGAGTTTCAGGATGGGTTTTCCGACTTTTTGGGACAGCCAGATGACGGCTTTGCAGACCAGGTCGTCGGTCCAGTTGCAGATGCCGACGAGCCATGGCGCTTTGCGTTTCGTCAGTTCGGCGGCGGCGCTTTCGTCGAGGATAACGCGGACGTTGGGGTGTTTTTGCAAAAATGTGGCCGGCACGGCCGTGGAAATTTCTCCTTCGACGGCCTGGCGGATCACTTCGGCTTTGTGGCTGCCCCAGGCGAGCAGAAACACCTGCCGCGATTTGAAAATGGAGGCGATCCCCATCGTGATGGCGCGGTACGGCACGTTTTGTTCGAGCCCGAAGTCTTTCGTGGCGTCGCGGCGGGTCAGGTTGTCGAGGCGCACCATGCGGGTGGGCGATTTTTCCCAGGCGCCGGGTTCGTTGAAGCCGACGTGGCCCGTACGGCCGATCCCGAGCAGCTGAATGTCGATGCCGCCGTGCAGGTCGATCAGTTTTTCGTAGCGTTCGCAGAAGCGTTCCACCTCGTCCATGGGGATGGTGCCGTCGGGGATGTGGATGTTCTGTTTGGGGATGTCGACGTGGTCGAAGAGGTATTCGTGCATGAAATGCCAGTAGCTCTGCTGGCTTTCCCGAGCGATGGGGTAGTATTCGTCGAGGTTGAAGGTGACCACGTTGTGGAAGCTCAGTCCTTCCTCCTTGTGCATGCGCACCAGTTCTTCATACACACGGATGGGGGAGGAGCCGGTAGCGAGGCCCAGCACGATGTTTTCGCCGTCCTGCTGTTTCTGACGGATGGCCAGGGCGATGGTGCGCGCTACGTGGCGGGAGGCTTCACCCGGGTCGGCCCAGATTTTTACGGGCAATTTTTCGAACGATTCGAGTTCGTATTTGAGGTAGCCGACCGAGGATTTTTCCTTGTTTGTCATGTTTGTCAAAATTGGTTTGCGGGACAAAAGTAACACAAAAATTAACTCCGTTAACGTTAACGGAGTTAATTTTTTGCGAAAAAATACCCGAATTCAGGTTCGGGCAGGTTTTAGTCGCGGACGCCGTACAGGGAGCAGATGGGGCATTCCTCGCGTTTGTGCCCGCGTGCAGGGCAATACTGCCGGCCGAAATAGATGATCTGCAAATGCGATCTGCAAATGCAGTTTGTTCCAGCTGGATTCCGGAAACAGCGCTTTGAGGTCGCGTTCGGTTTTTTCCACACTTTTGCCGTCGCTCAGTCCCCAGCGGGCCGCCAGCCGGTGGATGTGGGTATCGACCGGGAAAGCCGGGAATCCGAAGGCCTGCGACATCACGACCGAGGCGGTTTTGTGGCCCACGCCGGGCAATGCTTCCAGTTCCTCAAAGGTTTGCGGCACTTTCCCGCCGTGTTTTTCCATGATGATTTTGGAGAGCCCGTAAATGCCTTTGGATTTGGCGGGCGACAAGCCGCAGGGCAGGATAATCTCGCGGATTTCTTCCACAGAGAGTTTGATCATGTCGGCCGGGTTGTCGGCCCTGGCGAAAAGTTTGGGAGTGATCTGGTTGACGCGCTCGTCGGTGCATTGAGCGGAGAGCACGACGGCTACGAGGAGGGTGTAGGGGTCCTTGTGCTGCAGGGGGATGGGCACCTCGGGGTAGAGGTCGTCCAGGATGCGGGCGATGGCAGCGGCTTTTGTTTTAACGTTCATTTTACGGAGAATGGGGTATTTTTCACCACGGAGGCACGGAGACACGAAGAAATAACGCTGTGTCTCCGTGCCTCCGTGGTGAATGCATCTAATGCTTAAAATGCCGGAACCCCGTCGTCACCATCGCCATGCCCCGCTCGTCGCAGGCATTGATCGAATCCTGGTCCTTCATGGACCCGCCCGGCTGAATGACGGCGGTGATACCCGCCTCATGGGCGATTTCCACACAATCCGGGAAAGGGAAAAACGCGTCGGAGGCCATCGCCGCGCCGTTCAGGTCGAAGCCGAACGAGTGTGCCTTGGCGATGGCCTGGCGCAGGGCATCCACGCGCGAAGGCTGGCCGCAGCCCATGCCGATGAGCTGGTTGTCTTTCACCAGTGCGATGGCGTTGGATTTGAGGTGTTTAACGCATTTGACGGCGAAAAGCATTTCCTTGATTTCCCCCGGCGTCGGGGCGCGTTTGGTGACCGTTTTGAGGTCGGCTCCGGTCTCGGTTTTGAGGTCGGCGTCCTGCTCCACCACGCCGTTGAGCAGGCTGCGGAATGTGCGGGCTGTAACCTCGAACGACTTGATTTTCAATAAAATGCGTTGCTCCTTTTTGCGCAGCAGTTCGAGCGCCTCGGGCGCGAAACCGGGCGCGATGAGCACCTCGTAAAAAAGTTTGTTGATCTCCTGCGCCGTGGCCAGGTCGACGGTCGTATTGGTGATAAAAATGCCGCCGAAAGCCGAAGTCGAATCGCAGGCGAGCGCCGCCTGCCAGGCTTCCAGCAAGGTGTGGCGCTCGGCGATGCCGCAGGCGTTGGTGTGTTTGAGGATGGCGAAAGTGGGTTGTCCGGTCTGAAATTCGCGCATCAGGCCCACCGCCGCGTCGATGTCGACGAGGTTGTTGTAGGAAATGGCTTTGCCGTTCAGTTTGTCGAACACCTGCTCGAAATCGCCGAAAAAGACGCCGGCCTGGTGCGGGTTTTCGCCGTAGCGCAGCACGTCGGAGCGGTGAATGGAGTGTTTAAAGGAAACATCCTCCGAACCCTCGTTAAACCAGTTGAAAATGGCGGTGTCGTAGTGGGAGGTCACCTTGAAAGCCCGGCGGGCAAATTCGCGGCGATTGTCCGGGTTCAAGACGCCGTTCTGGCTGTTGAGTAAATCTAGAAACAGGCCGTATTCCTCCTGTGAGGGCACCACGACCACGTCCTGCCAGTTTTTGGCGGCCGCGCGGATGAGCGACACGCCGCCGATGTCGATTTTTTCAATGATCTCGGCCGGGTCGTCGCTGTTCGCCACGGTGTCTTCGAAAGGGTACAAATCCACGATCACGCAGTCGATTTCAGGGATGTGGTATTGCTCCAGCTGGGCCAGGTGTCCGGGCTCGCGCCGGGCCAGCAGTCCGCCGAACACCGCAGGGTGCAAGGTCTTGACCCGCCCGTCGAGGATGCTCGGATAGCCGGTGATCGACTCGACGGGGGTAGCCGGAATACCGAGATTTTCTATAAAAGTCTGGGTGCCGCCGGTGCTGTACAACTGCACGTCCAGCGCGTGCAGGCGGCGGATTATGGCTTCCAGGCCATCTTTTGAATAAACGGAGACGAGGGCCGAGCGGATCTTTTTTTCCATGATGGGGTTCTCTTTCAACAAGCTGTCCATGCTGTAATTTTGAAGCCGCAAAAGTAGCCCAATCAAAAACAACAAAGCCGGTCCGTGGAGAACATTCTGGATTTTTTAGCCCGGGCCCACCGGCCTTTTATCCATGCCCGGGGCCGGGCGGGTACGGCATTGTTGCTGGAAAAACTCAGTGTGCTGCCGCATCAGCGGGTGCTTGAAATCGGTTTTGGAACCGGCCAGACCCTGGTGGAAATGGCCGTTCGCTGGCCGGAAACGGAACTGTACGGTCTGGAAAAATCCCCGCTCATGCGGACCGCAGCGCAGCGCCGGCTTCGGTTTTGCGGCATCGACAATGTCAAATTAGCCCCCGCGCCGCCCTACGGGCGCCTCCCGTTTCCCGACGACTATTTTGATGCCGTATACGCTGAATCAGTCCTGGCCATCCAGCCGGACGAACACCTCGAATTCATTTTTGCCGAAATCTTCCGCGTCCTGCGGCCCGGCGGCGTTTTCCTGAACAATGAATCGCTTTGGCTGGAACAGGTGCCCGGCGAAAAGATCCGGGAGATCAATACGCTTTGTCGTGCCGCGTTCGGCATTCCTCAGGCGCCTGAAAAATGGCGCTATCCGGTTGATTGGCATCAACTTGCGAAACAATCCGGTTTCCTGGAGCATCCAATGATCCGAATGCATGGCTTGCCCATTGATCATTCATTTCGATGGAAAATTCCGTTGCTGCGCTCCGCGTTGTTTTCGGGCTGGGGCAAATTTAGAAGCCGGCTTTCGTCAAGTGGCCGTGGCCGAAAACGGGCCTTCGACCGGGCCATGCAGGGTTTTTCGGGGTATGGGAATTACCTGGAAGGTGTGTTGTTTCATTTCAGCAAGCCGGAGGAATAGCCGGGATTCATTTCAACCGCAAAATATTCCCCATGTTGTAACACGACCTGCAACGCGGCTCGTAGTGCTCTTTTTCTCCGAGCAATACCACCGCGTCGCCTTCCGCGAGCCGGTAGGAATGGGTCGCCAGGTTGCCGCAATGCACGCAAATGGCGTGTACTTTGGTGACGTATTCCGCGATAGCCAGCAGTTGCGGCATGGGCCCGAAGGGTTGCCCGCGGTAGTCCATGTCCAGCCCGGCGACGATGACGCGCACGCCGCGCAGCGCGAGTTCCTGGCACACTTCGACAATATTTTCGTCAAAAAACTGCGCTTCGTCGATCCCGACGACGGCGGTATTGTCGTTGATGCCGAGGATCTTTTCGGAGTGGTCGACAGCCGTGGCGAATACCACCGTCGTATCGTGCGAGACGATGTTGGTCTCGTCGTAGCGCGTGTCGATGCGCGGTTTGAACACCTCGAGTTTGAGTTCGGCGATTTTGGCGCGTTTGAGGCGCCGGATGAGTTCTTCGGTTTTACCGGAGAACATACAGCCGCAGATGACCTCGATCCAGCCGGAGCGCTGGCCCTTGAAATGTGGTTCCAGAAACATAAGGGTCGGTGTTGTTCAAAAACTTTTTGAAATTCGCCGTGAAAATAATCACCTCCCCGGGGTTCGGGAACGAACATCCAACAACGTAGCACGAACAACGAAAAAATGGATTTACTGAAAGCCAAAATTTACCTCGACAAGATCAACCGCGAGTTCGCCCGCATGGGCAAGGATCCGGACAATATCGCCCGGATCGACGTGGACATCATGATGTCCTATGTCCGGGAGTTTTACGACGCATTTTTGGAAGAAAAAACCGGACCGGCCATGGTTGCGCCTGTACCCAAGGCCGAAACGCCCGTGACCAACCGCCCGGTAGCTGCGCCGCCCGCCGAAACGCCCGCTCCCAAACCGGCGGAACCTGCGCCGCCACCGCCCGCACCACCGCCACCGCCCCCTCCGGTAGTGGTAGAGCCGCCGCCTGTGATTGTTGTGCGACCGCCCGAAGCGCCTCCGCCGGTAGTTGAAGAGAAACCCGCTGTGGCTTCTGCTCCCCCGGCTTCGGAACCCATCCGGCCGAGCGGCGCGCACCACGGACACCTGCATGTGCCGACCGAGGCAGAGGCTTTGTTTGAACAAAAACAAGCCAAGGAATTATCCGAAAAGCTGTCGGAATTGCCCATTGCCGACCTGCGCAAGGCGATCGCGCTCAACGACCGCCTGTTGCTGACCCGCGAATTGTTCGGCGGCGACAGTCAGGCTTTTGAATCGACCATCGGAGCGGTGAACAACTTCACCAGTTTTGATCAGGCACGGCATTATTTGCTTGAAAACTGCGTAATGCGGTACCAGTGGACCGAGAAAAAACACCTTGAAACAGCGAAGAACTTCATCAAACTGGTGCGTCGCCGGTTCAAATAGATCTTCCCGCCATTTTCATGAAAAAAATCCTCGTGGCCGGCCAGGGAATTGCCGGCACCGCACTGGCCTGGGCTCTCCTGCAAAGGGGCGCCCAGGTCCATATGGTGGACGGAGGAGCGCCTACCAGCGCCTCTGCCGTGGCGGCGGGGATCATCAACCCGGTAACCGGCAAACGTTTTGTCAAATCGTGGCGCGCCGATGAGTTGCTACCGGCAGCCAAGGCGTTTTACCGCGGTCTGGAAGAGCGGCTCAAGGTGCCTATCTGGCACGAAACGCCAATCCTACGCCTGCTGGGTTCGGTGCAGGATGGCAACGACTGGTCGGCCCGTTGCGCCTTGCCCGATTATTCGGACTGGATCGGCGAACGCCCGGATGCAGGCCCCTGGGCGCCGTTTTTAAAGCCTGGATTCGGGATTGGCGAGATTCGCCGGGCCGTGCGGGTTGATTTTTTTACCCTGTTGCCCGCTTTTCGGGAAATGGCCCGGGCAAATCGTTTTTTTAGCGATCAGCGTATTGATTACCAGTCTGTTGAATCCAGTTTGGAAGGCTTCGACGCACTGATCTTTTGCGAAGGCTGGCGCGGACGCGACAATCCTTTTTTCCCCGAACTGGCCTGGCAGGTGGTGAAAGGAGAAGCATTTATTCTGCGTTTCAAGGAGGCCCCGGAGGCCGGGTTGCTGCGCGAAATGGTGAAGAAGGAAGCGTTGATCGCTCCATTGGGAAATGGACTTTTCTGGGCGGGAGGTACCTATAACTGGACCTTTGACGACGAACTGCCCACCGAAGGCGAGCGCAATATCCTGTTGGCGCGCCTGAACGACATGCTGGCAGTACCTTTCGATATTGTAGCCCATCGGGCGGCTGTCCGGCCGGCCACCAAGGACCGGCGACCGTTTTTAGGTATGAGCCGCCTGCATCCGAACATCGGCATTTTTAACGGCATGGGCACCAAAGGGGCCATGCTGGCGCCGTTCTGGGCGGAGCATTTCGCCGATCACCTGTTGCAAGGCGCCCCCCTCGATCCGGAGGTGGATATCCGGCGATTCAGGAACTAGTTTTTTCAAAAAATTTGTGGAAAAACAGCACCTGGTAGTCTACAGCATTACTCCAGTAATCGCCGTTGTGTTCGCCGGGGCGCTCCATGTATTCGTGCGGAATGTGTGCTTTGAGCAGGCGGGCGTGCATTTTACGGTTGGCGTCGAGGAAGAAATCGCCGATACCGCAGTCGATCATCAGTTCTAAATCAACGCCTTTGATCAGCGGGATAAGGTTGACGACCGAGTTGTTGCGCCAGTTTGGCCAGTGCCGGACCGGGTCACCCAAAACACCGGCCAGGTCCCAGTCGTTTTTTCGGAAAGGCGTCAGGTCCAGTCCGCCCGCCATGCTTCCGGCCGCGCCAAACAAGTCGGGATGTCGAAAGGCCAATGAAAGCGCGCCGTGACCGCCCATACTCAGGCCCGCGATGGCCCGGCCTTCCCGCTCGCGGCGGGTGTAGTAATAATAATCGATGAACGGGACGACTTCCCTGGTGATATGGGTTTCGTACCGAACCGTCGAGTCGACGGGACTGTCGAGGTACCAGCTGTCGTACCCGCCGTCGGGGCAAACGATGAGCATTTGGTAGGCATCGGCCAGCTGCTTCAACTGCGGCGCATCGGTGAGCCAGGCGGAAAAACTGCCGCTATAACCATGCAGCAGGTAAAGCACCGGGTAGGGTTTGCCCTGGAAAGTGTACAGATCCGGCCGGATCACGAGGCATTTGATGGCCTTGTGCATGGACGGGCTGTTGATTTCGAGGGTGTCCACCTGGCCGGCCCGAAGCTGATTCAAACCTAAAAACAGACTGAAAAACAAGAGAAAAACGCGCAAAAAACGGCAGGTTGGTTAATGAGGTTGTTTGATTGATTCTTAACGGGCCAAAAGCACAGGGAAAAGAACGGCTTTTGACCCGTTAAGAATCAATCAAACAACCTCAATGATCAGAAACGGCTGGCAATGTAATAGGGAAGCATGGCCCGCCAGGTCGGCCAGTCGTGCCGCATATCCGGGCCCCAGATGTCGAGTTCGTGGGGAATCCCTTTGGCGGAAAGGATATTGGACAAGCGGCGGGAGCCCTCGGGGTCCTCGTAGTCGCCTGATCCGGTGAGGATATGGATGTGGTGGGCCTGTTGAAGCCGCGGCAGGTTGTAATCGTCGTTCAGGTTGGGCAGGTAATGGCAGGGCGAGTTGAAGTAAACGTCTTCGTCGTAGTAGCCTTTGGTATAACTCGTCAGGTCGTACACGCCCGACATGGCGATGGTGCCTGCGAAGAGGTCGGGGCGACGGAAATACAGGTTGGCGGCGTGCAAGGCGCCCAGCGAAGCGCCCGAAGTAATGATCGGGGTATCGTTGCTCGAATGCATCCGGATAAATGGAACGACCTCATTTTCCACGTAGGCATTGAATTGCTGATGGCGGATGGCTTTATGACGCGGGTGCATGCGGTTGTTCAACCAGGCCTCCGAGTTGATGCTGTTGATGGAAAAAACCTTGACTTTGCCCGCTTCGATGTACGGTTCGAGCACCGAAATGAGGTGAAAACGCTCGTATTCCAGGAAATCGGCGGCGGCGGTGGGCAACAGCAACAGCGCAAAGCCGAAGTGGCCGTACATGGCAATTTCCATGTTTTTGTTGAGGCGGGGCGAGTACCACTCGTGTATTTCTCGATTCATCAGATTAGTTGGTAATTCCGTTTGTGAAAGATGAGTTTCGTTGCTGGACGCCAATGTAGGGTAGTTCGTCGTCGAGCAAATGTAGAGAAGAAAATAATTCTTTATGAACAAACAACTTGTTTTGAATTAAAACAAATCGTTTATTTTTGCTCCTGCAAACACTGCCATTTCTCACATTCTTCACCTTTTTATTCATTAAGCTATGGAATTTGTAAAAGACGCTATCGCATGGTTTGAAATCCCGGTCGCCGATTTTGAACGCGCCAGGAAGTTTTACGAACAGATTTTTGACTTTGAAATGCCTGTGATGGAGATGGGCCCCGTTCGTATGGGCATTCTGCTGTACGACCGCGAAAACAATGGGGTAGGAGGGGCCATTTGTTTTGGAGAGGGTTATCAGCCAGCAGGTACGGGGGGACCGAAAGTATACCTCAACGGCGGGAATGACCTGAACGTAGTGCTCAAAAAAGTACCCGCTGCGGGTGGCCAAATCATCCTCGACAAGGGCCTTATTGCAGAGGATATCGGCTACATGGGCTTTTTCAGGGACACCGAAGGGAACGTTCTCGGATTGCACTCCCAGCACTAAAAATATTTTTTTACACAACTAATGAAGAAAAGCTTGCGTATCCCGGCCGTATCATTTTAAATTTGCCCATCGGTTTTATTCTACGTAAGTTTGTACTACCGAAAAATTTAAAGGGTTTTGTTTTGAATAGGTTTTTTAGGTGTGCCGCCTGTTGCCGTAATGGCGCAGGCGGTTTTTCTTTTTCAGCGCTTCAGGAAGTCGTCGTAGAGGGTTTGCAGGTAGGCTTTGGCATCCATCTGGCCGCTTGAATCGAGCGGGGCCCCGTAGAACTGCCAGTCCTTGTCCTGAAAGCGGTAAAAGCCTTTTCCCGAAGGATTGATCCATCCCACGCCGTTTTCGTTGGTGTAGTAGGCGAAGCCGCGGCCATACCTTTCAACCTCTGGGTTGGGGTTGGCAAATGCCGTGGCATTCCAGAGTCTTAAATCCCGGCTCCATTTTAAAGGGTAACTGTTATAACCAATGATCGGAAGCACAGTACCAGGGATGTCGTGATGATTTCCGAAAATATGCAAGCGCCTGTTTTTCCAGGAATTGAACGAGTTTGGATGAAAGAGAATGAGCGGCACCTGCCGCGAGCGCGGCTGGTCCAGCCCAAGTCCACCGGGCATGGAGTTGCCGTGGTCGGCCACCAGTACAAACAATGTGTTGGAATACCAGGGTTGTTTTTCAGCCTCTTTGAAAAACTCGCCGATGGCATAATCGGCGAAAGCCGCTGAATTCAGAAATTTCTGCGAATCTGTTTCACCGTTCCATTTGCTTTGAAAAGGCACATCGTAGGGTGGGTGCAGGCTCAGGGTCATCAGCGTTGCGAAAAAAGGCTGCCGCAGGCGGTTGATTTCCGGAATGGAACGTTTAAGCAAATTGTGGTCGTCCACGCCCCAGCGCTGCGTTTTGGCTTCAGAAGGGAAGTCTTTTTCTGACAGGATACGATTGAAATTCTGATGAGTCAACCACACGCCAATGTTGGCGAAAGTGAGTTCGCCGCCATAGATGTACAAAGTTTGATATCCTGAATCACGAAGGATTTTCGGCACGGAGGGCAGGGTGGCGGCCTTCTCGTCAAGCAGAACGATGGACTGGTCGGGCTGCGCCGGGTACCCGGCGAGGATCGAAACCAGGCCCTGATCGGTCCGGTAACCGCTGCCGTAAATACTGTCGAACAAAACGCCTTCTTTGATCAACCGGCTCAAATTAGGACAAACACCCGGCTCGCCACCCAGTTCTTCAATGACCTGGGCCGTCATGCTTTCCATGATGATAAAAACGACATTCGGGCGCATCGAATCGTGTTGTTCCCACATCGGATCAAACCTGATACCCTCGGCCAGACCAGCTCCTCCCATCAAATGGTTGACTTGCGCTTGGGCTTCCTGGGCATCCCCGAACCGGTAATGATTCTCCGTCGAACGCGTCTCCACCATGCTGTGGAACAGGTGCCAGGCCGTGTTCGTCGCCGCGTGGTTGTTGAACAGATAGGGCGAATAATACACCGCGCTTTCATTGATCGGCATGACGCCCAACCCGCCGCGCATCGCGAACAGGATCAGTCCAAGGAAAAAAGGCAGCCAAAGGGCATTCCAGCGCGACAAAGTCATTGGGTAAAGCCGCAGCCCTACAATGGCCTTGTACAGCCGCCACCAAAGCCAGGTGAACAGCAGGTAGGTCACCACACTGCCCACTTTGAACACGAACGACATGGAATCGAGCATGGCGGCCGGTGTACGGAAATAGTCGATCGCGCGGTTGTTCAGCGGCGTGTGCCACTCTTCGTAGAGAAAAATGTTGGCGCCGAAAATGAAGATCAAAATGCTGAAAATCAACACATTGAAGATCAAGATGACCCCTTCGGAAAAATGCCTGGCCCGGTAGTCCAGCGCCAGCCCGATGCCCCAGAGCAGGATGGGCAGCGCGATCAGATAGCCCGCCATGCTCAGGTCGAGGGGCCAGGCGTGCCACAGGGAAGCCCAGGTCGAGAGGGGGGCATCGGCCGGCCAGCGGTCGTGAAACCAGGCGATGAACCACAGGCGAAACACGCCGAAAAACAGCAGCCAGAAAGCCAGCAGCCGCAGGGGAAAGATGAAAACGGAAAATGGACGTCGCAACAGGATAGGTATTAATACTGGTCAGGCAAGTTCTTGGATCCAACCGATTTTCAAGGCATGTCGGGTGTTCGGGGTGATTTTGAAGCGCTCGTCGGCGCGCCAGCCGAGCAGCCAGATGATGGCGCCGTCCGTGTTGCACAGCACCCAGGTTTTTTCCTTGTCGAGCCGGGACACTTTCTGGTTGGTAAAAAAATCCTGGACCTTTTGGTGCCGCCCTTCCATGCCCAGGGGCTGGAACACGTCGCCGGGTTGCCAGGAGCGCAAAAGTAGTGGAAAACGAAGCAAATCAGCGTCAACCAGCACCGTCATGTGGCCGTCGGGGTAGGGGGGCGCCGGTTCGGAGGGCGTGAGCACGAGCCGGGTATTGTCGGGAAGTTTGCGGAGCAAATCGTCGGCCTCGATGCGAAGGGGCTGGAGGATGCGCCTCGACTGAGTTACGATGAGGCACTGCCGGTCGTTGAGCAGGCGCACGCCTTCTTCGGTGGTCCACTCGCGGCCGGTTTCCGGGAGGTGTTCGGCTACCTGCCGGGCCTGATCGGCTGAAAACCCGAAGGGCTTGAGCAGCCTGCGCAGGGCTTCTTCGGGCGAAGGAAGCTGTGCAAGCGTCTCTTTTTCAAGGTGATAGTCGCCATTGGCGGTGGTTTCGCCCAGTCTATGGAGGAAAAAAGCGAGGTTGTCATCGGCCGCTCGAAGGCGTTGGAGGCTTCGGGCAGCGGTGTGTAAAAAACCGGGATTGAGTTCCTGAAACCTGGGCATGATGTGTCTGCGCAGGTAGTTGCGGGCATAGTCGTCGAGGTCGTTGCTGCTGTCTTCCCGCCAGTTCAGGCCTTCATTTTGGGCGAATTCGAGCACTTCGGCACGGGTGACGCTCAGCATTGGCCGAAGTATCAAACCCTGGCGGGCAGGCAGTCCTCCCAGTCCGCGCAGCCCAGTTCCCCGGGCGAAATTGAGCAGGACCGTTTCCACGGAATCGTTCAGGTGATGTGCCGTGACGATGGCGCCGAGGTCATTTTTGACGCGAATTTCTTCCAGCCAGGTGTAGCGCAATTCGCGGGCAGCCATTTGAATGGACAGGCCGTTTTGCTGTGCAAAAACCTGAGTATCAAATTTTTTTAAAAAAAAATCAACCCCTGCAAGGGCGGCGCTTTCCCGCACGAAGGCTTCGTCGCCATCCGATTCTGCGCCGCGCAATTGAAAATTGCAGTGCGCCACTGCAAACGGCCAGTTCAGCTTCTGGAAAATGCGCAACAGCACCATCGAATCCAACCCGCCGCTCACAGCCAGCAAGGCCGGCCGGGCGCCCGGCAAGGGAAGCGCGGCGGTACGCACCAATTCGACGATTCTGCTTTCCAGTTTCATGCGTTGTACCGTTTGTCCCGGGTTGTGGTTAAAATCCTTTTAAACCCGTCGACCTTTTTTGTCCTTTGCGACCACACTGGCATTTTTGGCCCCTAAATATTTTTCATGAAAACAATCCTGTCCGCTACCCACCTGGTTGCCATCCTGTTCTTGCCCTTTGCAAGCTTCGCACAACTCTCCGGCAAAGTGCTCGACGAAAACGGAGAGCCCCTTCCTTTCGCTTCAGTTTATGTCCGCAACAGCACCACCGGCACCACCGCCAACGCTGATGGCGAATACCGCCTGCCCCTTTCGTCGGGCGATTATGATATAATATTCCAGTACATCGGCTACAAACAACACGTCGAAAAAGTACGGATCGAAAAATCGCCGGTCCGTCTTAATGTCCGCCTCGAACCCAGTAACCTGGAACTCAGCGAAGTAGTCATCACCACCGAAGACCCCGCCATGGGCATTATGCGCAAGGTGATCGAAAGGCGAAGGTATTACAAAACCCGGGTGCCCGATTATTCCTGCGACGTGTACATCAAAGGCTTCCACAAGCTGCTCGACGCCCCGAAAAAGATCCTCGGCCAGGAGGTCGGCGACATGGAGGGCATCCTGGATACCAACCGCACGGGCGTGTTGTACCTCTCCGAATCGGTGTCCAAATTGTACGTTCAAAGCAATCCTGAACGCACCCGGGAGGTCATGATTTCGAGCAAAGTGAGCGGCAACGAAAACGGATTCAGCCTCAACCGCGCCACGCTGACCGATTTCAATTTGTACGACGAACACCTGGAAATTGACCGGGAGATTCTCTCGCCCCTGGCCGACAATGCGTTTAACTATTACAATTTCAAGTTGTTAGGGCGATACAAGGACGAGAATGGCTACGACATTTACAAAATCAGCGTCCTGCCCAAACGCAAAAGCGACCCCACATTCTCCGGCGACCTGTACGTCGTGGACGAATGGTGGAACCTCGCCGGCGCCAACCTGGTCCTCACCGGCGACGCCATCAAAACAACCCATACTGGACACCCTGCGCATCGTGCAGGAGTTTGTGCCCGTAGAACGGCCCGACAAGTGGTGCCTTCTCTCACAGGTGACGAACCTTCAAATTCAGCGTTTTCGGGTTTACCATTCAGGGGCTATTCAATAGCGTTTTTTCAGGCTACGACATTAAGCCGAAGTACGACAACAACTTTTTTACACGGGAAACCTTCAAAATCGAAGATGCCGCACCGGAACGCGACAGCGCCTACTGGGCCACGGTGCGCCCCGTGCCCCTGACGGGGGAGGAAAGCCGCGACTATGTGAAGAAGGACAGCCTCCAGAAAATCTGGAAGTCAAAGGCTTATCTCGACAGCATCGACCACAAACGGAATAAATTCGGATTCGCCGATCTGGTTTTCGGCTACACCTGGCGCAATTCCTACATACAAACCTCGGTTTCTTACCCCGCAGTTTTTGAGTGGATTCAATTTAATACCGTTCAAGGCTGGGTGCTGAACGTGCGGCCGGAATTCAGCCACTATCAGGGCAAACAGCGCAACCGCTTCTGGCGCGCCGAAGGGTCGCTGAACTACGGTTTTTCCGAAAAACGCCTGCGCGCGGGGCTGCGTCTCGAACGCCGCTTCGAAAGCGTCCGATATTCCAACCTTGAAGTGTCGGGCGGTGTGCTGCCCCGCCAATTCAATCCGGACGAGCCGATCTCGGCGGTCTGGAACACCAGTTATTCCCTTTTCGACCGCCGCAACTACCTGAAAATCTATGACAAAGCCTTCGGACGTGTCGAATGGAGCCAGTATGTGAGCCCCGGGATTTTTCTGCGTGCGGGCGCCGAATTTGCCAACCGCAGTCCGCTGATCAACCATTCTTCGGAAAGCTGGACCAAAAAGCGCGACCATGAATATACCAGCAATGATCCGCTTAACCCGGATGGGCCCAACACACCTTCTTTTGCTGAAAGTCAGGCGTTTATCCTCAACGTGAACGCTCGTTTCCGCTTCGGGCAGACGTACAGCACTTACCCCAATTTCCGGATATACGACGATTCCAGATGGCCCGATCTGTTCGTTCGATACCGCAAAGCCATTCCGGGTATCGCCGGAAGCGACGCCGATTTTGACTATCTGGGGGTGCAGTTGCGACAGTCGGGACTCACCTGGGGATTGGCCGGATATACCGATTGGAACCTCAGCGGCGGGGTGTTTTTGAGCAAAAAACACCTGGAATTCATGGATTTCCACCACGCACTGGGCAACCAAACCCTCCTCGGCAAGCCAAACGAATACATCAACGGTTCTGGCTGCCGCTTTTTATACGTACAGCACCGACCAGCAAGAACGACAGGCGCACATTAAGCACCATGCAGGGCTGGCTGCTGGACAAGATCCCCGGCGTGCGCAAACTGAACTGGAAAGAAGTGATCGGGCTCAACTTTTACTGGGCCGATCAGCCGGCGGAACTGCCTGATTTTCAGCGGAAACTGCCGTATTGGGAGGCCGCTTTCGGTTTCGGCTTCATATAGGCATCGAGGTTTCCTTCCGGATCGACGTGGTGTCCAGTTTCTTCGGAAAAATTACCGGACACCGGGGTAGTGATCGGGATGGGTTTGAGTGTTGTTTCGCGCAGACAAGGCGTTGTTTCGCGCAGACACGCAGATTTTGCGCAGATTTTACACAGAAAAATTTACGCAAAATATTTCCGTAAAATCTTACAAAAAATCTGCGTGCAATACGTCTGTCTGCGTGAAACAACAAAGTCACGGTCGCCCGTACAATTCCATCCACACCCCGGCTTGTTCCACCCGTTTCACGAGGCGCCAGTTTTTTCCCAAAATGGCGTAGTCTGTTTCTGAAAAATCGTTGAACACGTTGGAGGCCAGCACGTAGTCGTTTTTCTCAAAATTTTTCTCCGCAAAGTGCCGCTGATCGCCGTCGAGCAGCAGGTTTTCACCGGTGTTCAAATTAGGGAAAGCCGAGCCAACGCCCGCAAAATCAATTTTTTCCGTTTCCAGAAACCGAATCATTTCCGCCCTCAGGCGGTGGTAGGGCCGGTGCGCCAGGGTGGCGTCCCAGTCCATCGAAATGCCGCGCGGATAGATCCACAAATTGCCCGTAGCCATGCCTGCGATCAGCAAGCCGAGCACAATTTTTTTCCGAATATCCGGCCAGCCGCACTGCACAACCCCCTGAAAAACAACAAAATGAAATGCTACGAAAGCAGGTAAAAAATACCGGTGTGCCGACAAATTATGGTACAACAATACAGAAGGCGTCAGAAAAAGAACCAATAGCCCAAGGCCCAGCCACCATTGCCTGTTCGTCCATGGCCGGAGCCGTGCGGAGGCGATAAGAAGAAAAACCAGGACCATCCATTCAAAAATCCTCCCCAAATCCGTCCATCGCCAGGCCAAAACCGCGCAGTTTCTCAAAAAACCGGCTGCATCCTCACGGGAAAAAGCCCCGGCCCAGGGTGAGCCCGGATGAAACCCCAGCCAACCGGTCGCTTGAAAATGCCAGATCAAAAACCAGCCGGCGAATGTCATTCCGGGTATAAAAATCGACAGCACTTTTGCCCAATCCCGCGCTGAGGCCCGCAAAAGCACCAAAGGTACCAGCACCCAGACGCCCAGCGCAGCCGCCGTCATCATGCCTCTCATGCTGATACTGCACAGGCCGAGGATGCCCGCGGCAAGCAGGAGGCTGCGTTCGTTGGTCAGGGCTTCCACGCTCAGCAGAAACCAGAACAACAGGGCGATATCCGGACTCACCAGCGCGCTTTGCCCCAGCACCACCGGATCGAGCAGGACGAGCGGCAACAGCCAGAAAGCCCAGCGACCGCCACTCAATTGCCGGCCCAGCCGCCAAAGCAGGACGATGTTTCCGATCAGAAACGGCAACATCATCCAATGGCCCACCGACAGGTTTTTTCCAAAAAGGGTCCAGCAGACGGCCAGCAGCCAGCCGAATACCGGCGGGTGGCCGCTGTCGATCTCTTGCGGCAACGCCGCCCAATGCAGACCGTTGTCGTAGAAGAAATGGGCGTGTTTGGAAGCCAGTTGGACCGTGTCCCAGAAGAACGGATCATGGCGGACCATCCAGGTGAAAAGTACCGCACAGAGCGAGAAAATGGCCAGTGGCAGCGCGTTTTTCGGCATTCGGCAAATGTAGGCCGGAGGGGCCGGCGCGGGCGTTTATTTTTGCCAAAAAAAAATCAGCTATGGAGCACCAGCGACGAGTATTCGTGTATATCGCCACCAGCCTCGACGGGTATATCGCCCGCCCGGACGACGATTTGGACTGGCTGGGCCAGGTGGAATTACCGGGCGAGGATTACGGGTACGGGCAGTTTATTGCGCAGGTGGATACGGTGATTCTCGGGCGCCGGACCTATGAAAAAGTATTGAGCATGGGCGTGGCATTTCCGCACCAGGACAAAGAAGTGTACGTATTGACCCGCACGCCCAGGGCACCGGAGGGGAATATTCATTTTTACCAGGGCGAGCTCTCGCAACTGATCGCCGGCATCCGGGAAAAGGGAGGAAAGCACATTTTTTGCGACGGCGGCGCCGAGGTAGTCAACCAGTTGATGCAGGCCGGCCTCGTAGACGAGTGGATCATCTCCTATATACCCGTCTTTTTAGGGAGCGGCATCCGGCTTTTTCAGGCCGGCCGGCCGGAAACCTGGTTGCAACTGGTCAGTAGCAAATCTTTTCCTTCCGGGCTGGTTCAGGTGCATTACAAAAAGAAATTGGAAGGGTAGGCGGGGTTCAATGCAGTTTCGCCCCGATCAGGTGCAGAAACTCCGCCCTTGTCTCGGCATTTCTGAACTCACCTGTGAAGGCCGAGGAGGTAGTGGTGCTGTTCTGTTTCTGCACTCCGCGCATCATCATGCACATGTGTTGTGCTTCGATCACGACAGCCACGCCGAGGGGGTGCAGGGTCTCCTGAATGACATCCCGGATCTCAATGGTCAGGCGTTCCTGTACCTGCAGGCGGCGGGCGAAAACATCCACGATACGAGGAATTTTGCTCAAACCGACGATGTAGCCGTTTGGAATGTAGGCGACGTGTGCTTTGCCGAAAAAAGGCAGCATGTGGTGTTCGCACAGCGAGTACAGTTCGATGTCTTTGACCAGCACCATTTCGCTGTAATCTTCCTTGAACATCGCCGATCGAAGAATAGCGGCGGCGTCTTGCTCGTAGCCCTGGGTAAGGAACTGCATGGCTTTTGCTGCGCGTTCGGGGGTCTTTTCGAGGCCTTCCCTCGTTACGTTTTCGCCGATTCCGGAAATGATGTCGTGAAAATTGACCCGAAGTTGGGAGGTAAGGGCCTCGTCGTAGCGATCAGTTTTTTTGTAAGCCATGGTCAGGTTCGCCGTAGTATGTATGTTGGGTGTAAAAGTACAGGCCTGAACAGTATTGCGGGCGCTTTGGTTCGATGGGCATTTCATGGAAGTGGCTTGCCGCTTTATCCCCGGGGTTTGGCGATTTATCGAAAAAGGTATGGGAGACCCGGGTGATTTGCTTGTTTTGCACGTATCGCCAACCTTGTGTACCGCCAACCTCCAGGTTGGCGTTTGGACACCCCGCCAGCCGATGGTTGGTATTTTTTCCTTTAACCCGCCAACCTGGGCTGGCGTTACGTATCGCCAACCTCCAGGTTGGCGTTTGGACACTCCGCCAGCCTGCGGTTGGTATTTTTTCCTTTTGACCCGCCAACCTGGAGGTTGGACACTCCGCCAACCTGCGGTTGGTATTTTTTCCTTTTAACCCGCCAACCTGGAGGTTGGCGTTACGTATGACAGCCAGGAATATCTTCGACAGCATTTACCGGGTTCTGACCAAACGCTTCGTGTACCACGGGCTGTTTTGGCTGACCTTTTTTGTGCTGGCCGTAGGTATCGGTCACAATCCGGCCATGCCACTTGGTTTTACGCTGTCCAATGAACTGATTCATCTGGGTTTCTACGCCGTGCTGGTGTACGTCAACATCCGTTATCTGGTGCCGAATTACCTGGCACGCCACGTGCTGTTGTACCTCGGGCTTGTACTGGCCGCCTGCGCGGTGGTGACGCCGATCAAAGTGCTGGTGCTGTACCTGAAATTCAGCGGGCAGCCGTATTTCCGCCTCAACCTCGTTGAAAGCCAGGGATTGATCTTTCTGGCGGCGGTGGTGGTCACGTTGTTTTCCACTTTGCTGAAAGTGTTCACCGATTGGTGGCGCTACCAGCGGGAAAAACAGCAATTGATGACCCAGACCATGCAATCGGAACTCCGCTTTTTGAAAAGCCAGATTAATCCGCACTTTTTGTTCAATACGTTGAACAATCTGTACGCTCTCACACTTAAAAAAAGCGACAAGGCACCAGAGATCGTCCTGAAACTCTCCGAAATCATGCGTTACATGCTCTATGAATGTAATGAAAAGCGCGTGCTGCTATCCAAGGAGATTCACTACATCCACAACTACCTCGACCTCGAACGACTGCGCCAGACCGGCACGGCCGACATCCGTTTTTCCACCGAAGGTCACATCAGCGATCAGATGGTGGCTCCCCTTTTGTTTGTGCCTTTTTTGGAAAACAGCTTCAAACACGGCCTCAACCACCATGTGCAGGGCGGCGGATTTGTGCGGATGCGATTGAGCGTGTCAGGCGAGGACCTTGAATTTTTTATCGAAAACAGTAAGGCCGAACATGCCCCCCGGCAGGACCATCCGCGCAGTGGCGGCATCGGTCTGACCAATGTGCGGCAGCGCCTGAAACTGCTTTATCCGGACGCCCACGAGCTGATGGTACAGGACGAACCGCACCGCTTTGCCGTCACCCTGCACCTGAAATTGATTTAAGGAAAAGATTTGGAGAATGTACCGGAGACTCTACCTTAGACCGACCGAAACCGATCATGATCGCTAATATGCCCTATTTCTTACCATGCTGAAAGTACTTATCGTTGACGACGAACCACTGGCGCTCGACGTCCTGGAAACCTATATCGGCCAGATGCCCGAGTTGCAACTCATCCGCCGTTGCAGCAACGCCCTTGAAGCCAACGAAGCCTTGAAATCCAACGACATCGATTTGATGTTCCTGGACATCCAGATGCCGCAACTTACCGGCATCGACTTCGTAAAAACGCTCACCCGCCCGCCGATGATCGTTTTTACCACGGCTTATCCCAACTACGCTATCCAGGGTTTCGATCTCAACGCCCTCGATTACCTGCTCAAGCCTATCTCGCTCGACCGCTTCATGAAAGCCGTCAACAAAGCGATGGACCATGCCGGCAACAACCACCGCGAACAAAGCGCGGCCGCCGGCAGCGACAGCCAGGAATTCTTTTTCGTCAAAGCCGATAAAAAACTCGTCAAGGTCAATTTTGACGACATCATCTATATCGAAGGCTTGAAGGACTACGTGATCATCCGGCTGCTGAACGGCCGCGTGATCACCCTGCAAACCATGAAAAGCCTCGAAGACCGCCTGCCCAACGGGCGATTCAAACGCATCCACCGATCCTATATCGTCGCCATGGACAAAATCACCGCCATCGAGGGCAACATGGTGGAAGTGCTGGAAAAGGACAAGCCGAAACTGCTGCCGATCGGGAAGAATTACCGGGATGACACCGCCATCGAGGGCAACATGGTGGAAGTGCTGGAAAAGGACAAGCCGAAACTGCTGCCGATCGGGAAGAATTACCGGGATGATCTGCTTGAGTTGATTGAGAAGAATCGGCTGTAGCGCGCGTTTATCCAGCCAGCGACACCATCTCTAATTGGGTATTCTGCTGTCTTGCCCGCTTGGCAATGTTTTCCAGTTTTTCAGAAATAGCATCTTCAATCCAGTCTTCGCCGCATTGGGTGCACACCCAAGCCGGGACGTTTCGGACGACGACAACGCCTGTTTTCAAGTCGACGGTGAAGGTTGTTGTGCCGGGTTGGATATGGCCACTGCAAAGGGGGCATTGTGTGGGGATATGTTTCATGTCACTTTTTCTTTGTTTTAAAGTCTGCCTCGAAAATGTCCGAATCAGGTTCGTATGCCGTGATGACAAAAACGGTAGAGTTCCTTTTATCAAACGAAGCGACGACGTGGAGCGGCCGGTCTGACGGAAATCCAAGCAGTAATATACTTGGGAAGGGGGTGTCATGATCATAATGTTGTATGACCGTTCCATTTTCAAGCACTTCAAAAATTTCAGCCCTTGAAATGCCACGTGTGAGCATCCTTTCCAGCACATGTTTTCGCCAGATGATGTCGCCATCAAACACTGCCTGATTAAACAAGGTTTTGTCAAAGGGTGGTTCCATCAGGTAAAGTTAGCGCATTTAGCAAATAATTTGGTCATTCAGGACATAGCGCGCGCCCTCCTCCAATGGATTGGATAACCTTTTTATTCGGACGCAAAAAGGCGCAGAAGTTTGATGATCAACCCTCTGCGCCTTTTATTTTCCTGGATGAAACCCCTCAGGAACTACCTAAACTTCCCAATCATCTCATCCACCCCCGGCAAATGCCGCCAGTGCCACATATCCAGCACTTGCCCGTCTTTCAGCACGACAAGACCCGGATTGGAGCGGGTAATGGTTTTCAGCAGTTTATCGTCGGCTTTATAGAATGGATAGTTGGCGCCGATTTTCTGTTTGAAATCGCCGGCTACGTCGCTGTCGGGCGTGCTCACGATGGCATACACCTTCCAGCCTGCTTTGCCGGCGGCTTCGGCCAGGGGATTCACCTTGGCGCGGAACACGTCGGCGTAGTCGAGGTCCGGATCGATTACCTGGCGGGTTTCTTCACGGGGCGAGAAGCCTGCCACGCGCGGTTTCAACTGGATCGAATCGGCGCTGATGCGGATCGTATCGTTGGTCCAGATGGTGTCCTGAATGGTGATCGTTTCTTCTTTTTTGACACCTTCCAGGTGGAACGCGACGATCATCAGGCTGAGGCCTTTTTCTTCGAGCAATTCGTCGGTCACCTCCCC
>JBGAJY010000033.1:0-36818 GCA_044224705.1 Saprospiraceae bacterium | reverse complement strand
TGTGCCCGACACGATTCATCGGGCACAGCCCGATGCAATGCTATGACACGAGGCGAAGCCTCGCGCCAGCAGCGAAGTTTTTCACGATCTGCTTGGTTTTGCCCGGAATAAATTCCGGGCTACCAGAAGTGCCGCGACGGCCAGGGCTATCCACCACCACCATGCTCCCCACCCTTTGCCCGGCAGCTTCACCGGCCCGTCGGCGCCGCTGAGCGTAAATGCCGCCCAGTGCCAGGGCGCTTTCCGGGCCTCGGCTTCAGGGCCGTTGAGCCAGTCGAGTTTGGCCTGTCGCAGGGCTTCGGCCCGCGGGGCGCCGCTTTCCAGGTGTTCATAAAACCGCGTGAACAACTGAGCCGTCGAGCGTTCGTTGACGGCCCACTGGCTGGCCAGCAGGCTTTGGGCGCCCGCGTAGGCAAAGGCGCGGGCCAGGCTGAGCACGCCTTCTCCGTCGGCGTATTCACCGGCGCCCGTCTCACAGGCGCTGAGTGCCACCAGCTCGGCAGGCAGGCGTTGCGCATAAATCTGCGGCAGGGCCAGCGTGCGGTCGTAGAACTCGATGCCGGGCTGGCTTGTTCCGCCTGCGTGGGCGTGGGTGGAGAGTTGCAGTACGTTGTATTCGTTGGCGCGGAGCAGGAAATGTTCCACCGTGGCGGCAGGGCCCGTCAGCCGGTGGACCGCTGCCATTGGCGGTTCTTCGCGGCGGCTGTCGGGCAATGGTGCGAGCCCGTCGCGCGCTTTTTCCACAAAAGGCGCCACGTGCAGTAAGCCGTTTTGTGGCGAGGCTTTTTTCTGTGTCATGGCCAACAGGACGGCCGACCAGCCATAATGCACGGTGTATCGGCGCAGCAAAAACGGCGCGTCGCCATAATTCCCCTGGTGCGGAGCCATCAGCAAAGCTTCGAAAGGCAGGTAACAAAGCCGGCCATCGGGTATGATGATGAACGATTTACAGGCTGGCAAAGCGCCGGCCGGCAGCAAGGCATTGCCCAAGGCCCAGGCTTCGGCGAAGAAAGCATCGGGGGCATTTTCCTGGGCCGATTTGTCGCTCAGCCGGCGCAGAAAACCGCTCAGGCGCTGGTCCAGCGCGCTGTCGCGGGGCACTTCGAAAGCCGTGAGGCCGCTGCGCTGGGCCACCAGGCAGAGGTATCGGTCGCCCGCGTCGAACCAGGAGAGGAGGGTGGTAGTGTCGGGCAGGGCGGCGAGTAAATCTGCGGGTTTCGATTGAGGTATTTGGCGTGTGTACCGGGCCAGCTGAGGGTTGGTGGTTTGCAATGCATCGAGCAGTTCCGCATAACGCCGCTCACATTGAAAGACTTTCAACTGTGCAGTCTCCACGGAAACGGGGTCAGGGGTTATCTGCGCGTTTTGCAAGGCGGCGTTGGCATCGGCGATCTGAAAACGCAACAATTCTTCCTGCCGCAACAGGGAATCGGGCACACCGGAAAGCGCCAATGCACGTTGCTGTTGCAAAGCATCGCGCAAGGCCGCTGCGCGCGTGTCTTCCAACTGGTCGAACATGGTTTGCAGGAATGCTTTTGGGGAGGCCGGACTTTCCCTGTACAAGGCCCACAGGTTGAGCATGGCCGCCTGGCGAATGTCCTGATTATACCGCGCCAGATCCAGTTTGGCTTCGTCAGTGCCGTACACCCGGCGAAGTTCTGCGGCGATGGCAAACGTCAGGGCAAAACATTCCGCAGCATTTTTACGGGCCGCCGTTCCGGGTTGCGGTGCGCGGAGCAAGAGCATCGCTTTTCTGGCTGCTGCGCGCATTGCCCAGGATTCAAGCGGAACGGATTCCAAAGCAGGGTTGGTTGCAGGATCCGGATTATTGAAGGTAGGGAAAGCCTGTATGAGCGCCTGCTGGTATTTCGCCAAAGCGGCGGCATTTTGATTGAAATGCAGCAAGGCGTTACCCCATTCCGTATACAGCTTTGCCAGCTCACGGCTTTTTTTCCCTTTAAAATAAGCGAAACCCTCGGATTCGGCGCGTCGGTAAAAGGAATCGGTTGCATAAATCTGGTCGGATCGCCAGGAGATTTCAGCCAGTGCCGTAAGACAGCGAAGGCGCTGGTCACCATTTTTGGGAACAGTGTTCTGGTAAGCCAGCGCTTTCAAAGCGTGTTGGCGTGCTTCGTCCAAACGGCCCATTTTTGAAAATAACAGCGCACCGTTTAATTCCAGGTCGGCCCTTGCGGATTCTTCGTTGGAATTCATCGCCTGACCGGTTTCGAAATAATGCAGCGCCTGTGCCTCGTCGCCTCGCCAATAGGCGCTGGCGGTGAGTTGAGAAATGAAGGACAGTTGATGCGAGCGGGTCGAATCGCTCAACAGACCGGCCTTCAGGTATTCGTCGGCCTGGTCGTAGTTGACCCACCTGATGAGAATCTGGGCGGCATTTTTATAACAAAAGGCGAGATCCTTGCCATTGAAATGATTGGCTTCCAGAATCCGGATGGCCGTACTGTAGGCCGCATAGCTATCGGCAAATCGCTCCTGCCGGCGGTGGTTCAAGGCCTTCCACATCCAAATTCTGGCTGTGGGGACCGTTGCCCCCTGACCGGCCTTGTCCAGGGTTTGAATGGCTTCATCCAGCAATTTTTCAGTAGTCCCTGAGGTTGCAAGGCCCCATTCATTATATAGCGCTTCAGCCAGTTTTGTTGTACAGAAAGAATAGTTGGTCCATTGTTTCGATTGAAAGGCGATTTCTTTTGATCGCTCTAAAACCGGAATGGCCTCCTGGAATTTCTTTTCAGAAAAAAGCGAATCAACACAGGACAGTTCCGTGTTGATTCGCGGTTGTTTTAACAATAAGTGGGGCCACAACAACAGGCCGATAAGCAGAAAAAGGATATAACGTGGGCGTTTCATTTGCTGATAACCCGTACCGGGCAGGTCAGCAAGTTTAGCGCTTTTTCTTCAACCAATACAAAGCTGCAGACAGGATCGCCGCTGCGGCTGCGGCCCAGGTGGCCTACCAAGGCCACCACGAACAACTTACCGCAGCCGGGCTGAATGTGGCGGTACAATTATTCGAATCGGTAACCGTGACGGAAACATTGGTTTTACCGCCGAGATCCAGGCGTGATGGGCCGTTGAGAACAGTGCCGGAATTATACATCCAATGATAGGTATAAGGAGCGGCGCCGCCGGTGACAATCAAATCGGCCTGGCAGTTGCCCGGCACGTCCTCGATGAGCATCGCCTCATCCTGCGCACCGGCCGTGGTTTGCACCGGCAAGAGAAATATGTAGCGTTTGCAGCTGGAAGCGGGAGAAACCACGAGGGCATATTCTTCCGACCGTGCCATGGAAACGCCGGTTTGCAGGCTACGGGGGTTGCCGAGGCGGTAGGACGGGTACCATTTGGCCGTCGAGCCGGCGTATAAATTGGCGAGTCCGGGATCCAGTAAATTTGCAATCGGGCTACCGGGCGCCAGGCCCTGATTCGAGGCTTGAGCGTGCCATATTTTATTGACGAAGCTTGCACAACTGTCGATGGCTGGGAAAGGCGTGGGCGAGCTGCACCCGATAGGCGTCACGGCCAGGTCGGTTACCATGGGCGCATTGCAGTCGAAATAAATAGTGGCCCGGTTGAGGATGGCTCCGCAGGGTGTGACGTTTTGCACTTTCACTTTGAATCTAAGGCTTCCTTTGGTAGCCGGGTCGAAAAAAATACTGCCGTAACCAGTTTGATTGGTGCCGTTCAGGTTGGACGCCGAAAATACCCATTCATAGGTGCGGTTGCCCAGCGGTGTCGGCCCGGTCAAGCCTGTAAAATTGACCGAGTTGATTTCACCCTTAGAGGAATTGCTGACAATCATATCATAAAGATCAATATCCAGTTCATCGTGGATAACGATGCGATTGGCCTTTGATTTACCATCATTCTGAAAGGTAATCTCGTATTCAATTTCGGTATCGGTTTGGCTTACTATCGAAAGGGAAGGGAATTTGCGGTTGGGGTCGTGGGCGATTTCAACTGTCTGAGAGGGCATGGTCACCTCTCCGGTCAGTCTGCAATTACCGGTATTGGCGAGATAAACGGAAGTGGAAGGCGTCAATGTCTGGCCAAGGGTTCCGGGCTTGGTAGTCATGTGAAAAAACACGGATTGTTGCTTCCCTGGCTGAAGGTTGTTGACGGATAAAGTCAAGGTTCCCGTATTGGAGCCTGTGACGGGCTCCAGGATGTTTTTGTCGTAAGTCAGGTCCACCGTGCCATTCCAAACACAGGGCGAGGTGCCGTTACTACCGCCCGTGTTGGTGTTGGACACCGTGACCACGTAGGTCACCCGGCAGCCGGGGACGATCTTTTGAGCGCATATAACTTCGAGGTTGCCGGAGAAACTGCGCAGCAGGTTACTGTTGCCTGAACCGGCGTTCACGCTCCCTATGGTCGTACTGATGTAAGAGACCGAAGGATTTTCTCCGTCGTCGTACACCGGTGTGACTTCCGCCCAGAGAACCAGTCCAGTGTAAGAGGTTTCATAAAAGTGCTGGTAATTGTCAATGTCATTGGCCTTGGTGGTCGGATTACCTTTATCACACAGAAAAAAATGACCGTCGCCGGTACAAAGCAGCACTTTGTAATAGGCATCGGGATCGGCTAACACAGGCAGGCCAATGATATCAAATTTGTAAGCTCCCGAAGTGGCGAGTGTGGCAGTGATCGTGGCAGCGGAAAGACGATGAGAGGATGCGATGAAAAACCCGGTCAGGGCCAGTGCAAGAAACAGTGTTCCCTTTTTCATGAAGTTTTCTTTTTGATTTTTTGAAACAATATATTTCCAGGAAAAAGACTGGTCGTTTCCTGATTTTATTTTTCTTTTATTTTGAATGAAAGTCAAAAATAGAATTTTAACTAAATCCGCAGCAAAACATATACACCGACATATTTTTCAACTTTTAAAAAACCTGGCGGCGCTCCACGCGCCACCAGGTCAGGAAATGATACCCCCCAAGGGTATGTAATCATGATGCCACTGAAAAGATTTATTTGCCGTTCACGGCAAGTTTAAGCGTGCCGGCTTCTTGTCCGTCGGCGAGGAGCGTGCAGAGGTACGTGCCGTTGGGCGCCGTTTGCAGGGACAGTTCGATGGCGGCCGAACCGCGTTCCGGCACCCTGCGGCGCAGGATTTCACGGCCCGCCATATCCGTCACCACGAGTTCGGCGCTGCGCACCGATTCGGGGATGGAACAATTGATCGTGGTCGTGCCGGAGAACGGATTGGGTTGGTTGTTCATCAAAAAGTTCGGATGCACAGGGGCGGCGGCGCGGTCCATGGCGGCCTCCAGCCGGGCCATGCGGGCTTCCAGTTCGGCGATCTGGCGGTCTTTTTCGGCCAGGCGCGTTTGCAATTCCGTGATTTCCTCGTCTTTTTCGGTTTTCAATTCTTTTACCGCCTCCGTCAGCACCGGGATGACGCCCTGGTAATTCACGGCCAGGTAGCCGTCGGCGCCTTCCTGCACCAGTTCGGGCAGCACTTCGCGGAGTTCCTGGGCGATAAAGCCGTCGGTTTTGCCAGCCGGGAAATTGCGATCCACGAATTCCTTCTGGCGATACTGGTATTGCACCCCGCGCAAGCGGGTCACCGTCGCCAGTGCGCCGTCGAGCGTTTTGATATCCGATTTGAAACGGCGGTCGGAGCCGACGAACAGGCCGCCGGAGAAATAGCCGTTGCCGCCGACAAAGAGCCGGTAAACGCCCGGATTGGCCGTCAGACCGATGCCGACGTCGCCTGCCGAATTGATGCGCATACGCTCAGCATTGGCCGTCCAGTCATAAAACGTCAGGTGGCCTGCCCCCTCGGCATTGCCGGAGCCCGTGGAAAACAAAGCCCAGAGTTTCGCACCGGTGCCTCCACCCTGAAGCGAGAGGCTGGCAGCCGTGGTGCCCGTTTGGTTGACCCGGATACCGTCATTGGTAGACACCGTGGACAGGTGCAATTTGGTTGCCGGGGCGGAGTTGCCGATGCCCACTCTCCCGTTGGCGCAGATGCGCATGCGTTCGGTGCCTGCGGCAGTGGTGTTATCGATCCGGAAAAGAAGGCCGTCGTTGGCGGTGCCGCCAATGGTGCGCACGTCGATATAGCCGTTTTTGAACCCCGTGCCTCCACTGTTGTAATACGACAACCTCATGCCGTTTGAATTGGCGGGAATGGGATCGACAGGGTAGGTGATTCCGCCAAAAAACAGGTTGCCAAACCCTCCATTGGCATAGTCGAGCAGGATGTTGCCTCCAGCGACTTGCAGCTTTTGGCTGGGGTTCATTGTACCGATACCGACTTTCGAGATGGTGGGGTCGTTGTTGAAGATATTCGTCGGGTTGGTGGCATTCGGCGTACCGGTCCATTGCGCCGATGTGTGCTGGGTCAACACAAAAAAGGCACTGATCAGGATGATGACATGAAAAAAATGACGTTTCATTTTTGAGGAATTGGTGGGTGAAATTTTGGGTTCCCCTACTCTGTTTTGCGGCTTTTCGGGTTCCGCCGTTTTTTGCAAAAGCGCTTTTTACAGTCAAATCCCAGGCCTCCGCGCATTGTTACCCCCCCACTCCACCGTTTTTTCAAAAAAAATTGTCTGCCCCCGCATTTACCTTCGCCCCATGCCCACCGGCCACAACATGCACCCGGATTTCCATTATATTCAGGCTCTTCTCGACAACGATTACCGCGGCATCGAAGCGATTTATCAGCGCTTTGCCGGACGGGTCGAGCAGCTCGTACGCGCCAACAACGGCACGGCCGACGACGCCAAGGACATGTTTCAGGAAAGTTTATTGGCGATCACGCGGCAGGCCCGGCGACCCGGATTCCGGCTTCTGTGCCCGTTTGAGGCCTATTTGTACATGGTGTGTCGCGGCCGCTGGCTCAACGAACTCAAACGCCGGCAACGCGCGGCGGTAACAATCAACGCCGCCGGCGGATTTACGGACAATGAAGACGCCGGCTCGCTGGCCGACAATACCCTGCGCGAAGAAGCCCGCGACCGCTTGTTCCGCCGTTTTTTCGAACAGCTCCCGGCCGGCTGCCGCCAACTGCTCCAATTGGCCTGGACCCCCGATACCTCAATGGAAGAAGTGAGCACCCGATTGGGTGTGAGCTACAATTATGCCCGCAAACGCAAATCCGAATGCATCGCCCAACTGATGGGCTGGATTCGTTCCGCACCCGAATTTGCCGAGTTGCGATAATCTGCAAAGCCCATGGAAGAACGCTTTACCCGCATCGAAGACTATCTGGACGGCCGGCTGGATGAGGCCGGGCGCACGGCGTTTGAGGCTGAACTGGCCACCGATCCCGAACTGGCCCAATTGCTGGCCCTGGCCCGCGAAGCCCGCGAACGCCTCTCCCGCCAATGGGCCGCCGAAGATGCCGACCGTGCACTCAGCGCCACCCTGAGCCAATTGGGCAAACAACATTTTAACAGCCCTGCAGTAATAAAGAAGCCCTGGCTCGTCCGGCGCTGGCCCCAATTGGCCGCCGCAGCAGCGGTCGCCGCCCTGCTCATCTGGGTAGCCTGGCCGGCTGGCGAAACAAGACTGTATGCCCGGTATCGCGAATTTCCGGAAGCCGCTTTCGTGGTCCGCTCCAACGAACCCGGACAGGCCGAACTCGCCGAAGCCACCACCGCCTTCAACGAGGGCGATTTCGCCAAAGCTTTACCCATTCTGGAAAAACACTGCCAAATCCATCCGGACGACCGCGAAATCCGCTTTTTCCTCGCCTTGTGCCAACTCGAACTGGGACGTACCCCCGAAGCGGTGGCCGGCCTCGAACAAATTGCCCAAACCCCCAACAGCTGGACGGGTGAAGCGCGCTGGTTTTTGGCGCTGGCGTATCTGAAGGAGAAAAATCGGGCGCAGTGCGCGGTAGTGTTGCGCAGTATTCCGTCGGGGGGAGCGCATTTTGAAGAAGCACAGGAGTTGTTGAAGAAGGTTCAGTGAGCTTTTACCCGGAATAAATTCCGGGCTACCAGGCCGATTTTTCCAGCAACCATTCCCGCTCCGCCACGGCTCCTGCCGACTGAATACTTGCCGCCAATTGCCGCCGCTGCGCTTTTTTCTGGCCGGCCACTTTCATGAGGCGGTGGGTGAATTTGACAAAATTCAGGTAACTCTCGCGGTGATAACCCAGGTCCTTTTGCCGCCGCAAATATGCCTTGAAACTGTCGAGCAAACTGGCCAGCGCGGGCCATTCGCCCAGTTCGTAGTAACTCCGGATCAGCATTTTACGCGCATCCAGCTGGATGAATATCTCTGAAAACTCCACCGCCCGCAGCAATTCGAGCACCGGCTGGTATTCCGAGCGCCGGAAATGATAGCCTGCCAGGGCATAGCGCCAGGTGTTCTCCCGTTCGCCCGGCGCCAGCAAGGCGCGACCACGGTCGAGAAAGTCGCGGGCCCAGGCATGCTCGCCTATGAGCTGGGCCAGGTTGAGTATGTTGACGAAGGTGTATTTGGGCAAAAGACCGTTCTCCGTCAGCAGCCCGGCATCCAACGCTTCGCGGTACAATTCGAAGGCTTCGCGGGTGTATTCCCGCTCGCCGCGATTGTGGCGCCGGATCGCAAAGTTGATGGCCGTCATGTAAAAATCGCGGGCTTCGGTGGGCGGAAACAGGCGGACCTGCGTGTGCAGGAGGGTTTTCAGGCGCTGAAACTGCCCCTCGTTTTCAGCATCAGCCTGGGCGGAAAGGGCCGCATGGGCAAGCGCCAGGGCCGGATTGTCGCTTTCGGAGGCAGCAAGCAAGGCTTCGGCCGCCAGCGGCACCGGCGCCTGCGCCTCGCGGGCCAGCGACTCGAAAGAGCGTGCCGTGGCCGACCAGCGCAGGTTTTCGAGCAGAAAAAAATTGGCCAGGGCTTCAGTTGCGGCAGCCAGGTTGGTGGGACCGCTGCGGCGCTGCATCACGAGACGGGAGAACATCTCGTTTTGAAGCTGGTATTCGAAGAGCCACCAGCCGGCGTTGCGAAGCGGCGATGCGGCGTGATCGCGGGCCAATTCATAGGCATTGGTGTCGAAATGCGCCGCCAGGCCGCGCTGCCGGAACACCCGGCAACGCAGAAGCCGGTGCTGAAAACGGTCGGCCTGCAATTCCTCCGCAACGAGGAACTGCTCGAGGCGCTCGGCCATAAAATTGATCAGGTAATTGAACTGAACCCGGTCGTAGGGCCGATCCGGAAACAGCCGGTCCCAGACGCCCTCCTTGCTCCATCGATCCCATCCCGTTCTGGCAGCCGATTTCATGACCTGGTACAACGCCAACACATCCGTCCGACGGTTGAAATAGGGCGAGCGAAGGAATTTGCCGAAGCGCTCGACCTCCTTTTCGGTCAAAGTGTTAAAAATTTGAGCGGAAACGGTGGTTTTCATTTTTTGATTGGCTTAAAAGATTATGCCCCCTTATCAGGTTTATTTCTTTCAAAATTTAAAAAAACGTGCTTTTTAAAATAAAAAATAAAGGTAGCAGCCGGCAAAAGTGGTTTTTATTTTTTTGATTGAATGTAAAAATTGTTGCAAAATGCCAATCAGCCGTGCCCCACATTTGTCGCAAAATCCATGAACATGAAATACCACCGAATCCTCAGTTCCATCCGAAGATTGCTGCTGCTACTGCTACTGCAACTGCTACTCTTTTCCCCCTCTGCCCGGGCGCAGGGGTTTATCCGAAAATATTCGGCTCCGAACTGGACCAGCCCGATCGGGATGCGTGCTTTTCAGCATGCCGACGGCTCCTTCCGGCTCAGTTCCGTCGTTTACCTCGAACAGGCCAACGGCAATGTCTCGCCGCATATCCAATGGATCGACGTGGATGCGCAGGGTCAGCAGACGGGCCGCGACACCTTGTTGTCGTACTACTCGACCTATGAAACGAGTACCTATATTTTTGAAAACGGCAACAATGTGCAGTGCAGCGGCGGATCGGGCAGCTCTTTGGTAGTAAGGATGTCCGATATCGACGGCGGCGTGCTTTGGGAAAACGTTTTACCGAATGTTGAATCAGGCGTCCTGACGGTAAGAGCCAATCAGGCGGGGGAAATTTTTGTAAAAACCGCCGGTTTCGGATCGACCGTCGATAGCGCCACGGTGCTGAAATTTTCGCCCGACGGCGCCTTGTTGTGGAGTACCGTGATCGGGATTTCGGTGACGCCGCATCCGTTCGGCGTTTTCCCCACCCCCGACGGCGGCTGCGTCGTAGGCACCCGGTTCACCCTGCCCTCCGGGGAGATCGAGCAGGTGCGCCGCCTCGACAATGCCGGCAACACGGTGTGGTCGTTCAAGGGTTCGGGCACTTACACGAAATATACGGGGCTGTACCAGGATCTGAACCGCTACGGCATCGACGCGGCCGACAATATTTATTTCCTCGCCAATCAAAGGGTCGGTTTTGGCCAGGATTCGCTGTTTCTGGAAAAAATTGCCCCCGACGGCTCGGAGCCCCTGCGCGTCAACATCAGCGATTCGCTGAACCTGCTCAACGGCCAGCTGCGCCCCCAAATGGTGTTCGTACTCGCCGACGGCAGTATCATGATCGGCGCCGCCTACGACGATTACAACACTTTCGATGCGCCGTATCTCGTGGCGCGGTTGTACCCCGACGGCCGCGTGATGTGGCACAAATGGCTCGATTTTCTGCGCTCCGACTGGGCGGGACACACGCTGATGGAGGACGGGTATCAGCTCCCCGACGGCAACCTGGTGCTCTACGGCGAATACTACTACGAGGAGTTGTTTTTGGTAAAAATGTCGCCCGAAGGCGTCATTTATCCCAACACGATCATCGGTCAGACGGCCCGCGATTCCACCTTCAATTGCATCGTCGATTCGGACGATCCGCCGCTGGGCGGCTGGGTGGTGTCGGCCAAAAAGCCGGGTGATTACATGCGTTACACCGCAACCAATGCTGCGGGTTATTATTCCATGAGCGATATCGACACGGGCACCTATGTCGTCACCGTGTATCCGCCTTCTTACCTCTGGCACCCTTGCGACGATACCGTGCCGGTGACTTTTACGGACACTTTTCCGCAAACGGGCGTCGCCAATTTCCCCATTCAGGCAATGTACGACTGCGCCCTGATGCAGGTGGACATGGGCGCAGTGGGCCTGCGGCGTTGTTTTCCGAACACCTACTCCGTCCATTATTGCAACGCCGGCAACCAGCCCGCCGATCCGGCCATCCTCACCGTGACACTCGACCCGCTGGTCACGTTGGACTCGGCGTCAGCGCCCTACACGATCAACGGCGATGAAATCAGTTTCAATCTCGGCATAGTGCCGGCCGGCTTTTGTGACAATATCGCCCTGCACGTCACCGTCAGTTGCGATGCCGAACTGGGGCAAACCTTGTGCGCCCAGGCGCATATTTCCCCCGACACGATTTGCGCGGCCGACCTGCCGGGCTGGTCGGGGGCCATCGTGGAAGTGTCGGCCCTTTGCGACGGCGATTCGTTGCGCTTTACCATCCGGAATGCGGGCGCGGCTCAGAATGCCCAGAACCTGGATTTTATTGTCGTGGACGACCACGTGATCACACGAATGGGTTCGTTCAACCTGACACCCGACGGCACGCTGGAACAAACCGTGCCGGCCGACGGCAGCACCTGGCGCCTCATTGCCGAGCAGGAACCCGGCTTCCCCTTCGGCATTCAGCCGGCTTCCGTGGCGGTGGAGGGCTGCGTGTCGGGCGGCGGGCCGTTCAGTATCGGCATGCTGAATTCCTTTGCCAATTTTACGGGCGACCCTTTCGACGACATGGCCTGCTACACCGTGGTCAGCTCGTTCGACCCCAACGACAAACAAGCCTTTCCCACCGGCGTCGAGCCCGAGCATTTTATCGAGCCCAACCAGCCGGTCGAATACCTGATCCGCTTCCAGAACACCGGCACCGACACGGCTTTTACCGTGGTGCTCCGCGACACCCTTTCTTCCTGGCTCGACCCGGCTACGATCCGTCCGGGCGCTTCCAGCCATGCCTACACCTGGCAAATTTCCAGCAGCGGCACCCTGACATTCCTGTTCAACAACATCCTTTTGCCCGATTCCAATGTGAATGAAGCGGCTTCGCACGGTTTTATCCAGTTCTGGATCGACCAGAAAAAAGACGTGCCCGTGGGTACCGTCATCGAAAACCGGGCAGGTATTTATTTCGATTTCAACGCGCCGGTGATGACCAACACCGTGTTTCACACCATCGGGATGAATTTTTTAGCGGCGGAAGACCTGCCCGATCTCAACACCCTTCCTGCCCTCGACATCTGGCCCAATCCTGCCCAATTCACGGCCAGCGTACAAGCCCCCCAGCCTTTCCGCAGCGGCGACCTGCTCGTGCTGCGCGACCTCAGCGGAAGGCTGTTGCGGACGACCCCAGCCCAGGCCGCGCTGCGGCGCGAGGGGCTGCCGTCCGGTTTGTATTTCGTGGAATGGCGCGATGCGGCGGGCAGGGTGCTCGGTGCGGGCAAATTGATTTGGCAATAAAAAGAAGAGACAAAGGAGCAATGGTGAATGGCAGGTATCGATGCAATATCGATGGAGGAAGTCCTCCATTCATCATTCTTCTTTGTCCCTTTTGAAGACCATTGAAGGATACATTTTCATGACTGCGAATCATATAAAAGGCAGCCCCTCCGGAAAGTCCGGAGGGGCTGATCCTTTCTCATCTCATGATATTCAAACCTTGTTAATCCTCTCGGGTAAAGGCCAGTCGTTTGGTAATCGTGCGGCCTTCGCTTTGCAAGACGACCATGTACACGCCGGCCGGAAGGCCCAATGAGTTCAGGTCGAGTTGTATCAGTTCATCCTTTGCGTCGGGTAATTCCAGTTGCCACAACTGACGGCCCATTTGATCCATCAGGCGCAGCTTCACCGATTTGTCCACGAATCCGTTGAGGCCGAAGAAGACTTCACCGGCGCTCGGGTTGGGGAATACCAGGAGGTCCTGGCTGTCCATTTCCGGGCTGCCGGAGGCTTCGTTGTTCCAATCGGTGTCATGTTCACCGGTTGCGGTTCTGTCCTCCACATTGTCGCCGCCCACGTTGTTGCAGTTCGCGTTTCCACAATCGCCGATGTAATCGCCGTGGTCGAGGTGAGCGCTGACGGCGCTGTACGACACGCAAAGCGTCTGGGTGGGATTGCTGCCGGAGCCGGTATTATGGCAAACGTACACCTTGTTGTTGCCGCACTTCCAGGTACCGATAATTTTGGCGTAACTGGGTTTGTAGGCGCAATCGGGCAGGCCGTCGTTGTTGTTGTCCACCGAGTCGTCGCCGCCGGGGCACAGGTCGCAGCCGTCGGGTACGCCGTCGCAGTCGCTGTCGGTTGTCCCGGCGGAAATCGTCACACTGGCCGTGCAGGTGGCCGAGTTGCCCGCATTGTCCTTCACTTTGAGGGTAATGGGGAAACTCTGGCCCACATCGTCACAATCGAAACTGCTGCTGCAGTTGTAGGAGATGGACAATTCACTGATCCCGCAGGCGTCCGAGGAGCCGTTGTTGATCATTTGCGGAGTAAGGCTTGCCGTTCCGCTGGCATTGAGGACTACCGTAGCATTGTGGCATAAAGCGGTGGGTGGCGTGAGGTCTTTGACGTAGAGGTAGAAAGACGCCGAGTTGCTGTTGCCGGCCGGGTCGGTAGCCGTCAGGGTCACCTGGACGGAGCCTGGCCCGTTCAGGACAGTGCCCGCAGCGGGCGATTGTGTCACGGTCACACTGCAGTTGTCCCAAACGCTGGCGTTGCTGAGGTAGCTGGGCATCACTACGCTGCAATTTGCGCCCAGGGCGATCTCTTTGTTTTGCAAACAGGAGATTGTGGGCTTGTAGCTGTCCTTCACGGTGACAGTGGCGGTGCAGGTGGATGTATTGCCGCTGTTGTCCGTCACGGTCAGCACCACAGTATTGATTCCCATGTTGTTGCAACCGAAGCTGCCGGGAGCGATGCTGTACTGGTCGATGCCGCAGTTGTCGGTCGAGCCGTTGTTGATCTGGGTCGCCGAAACACTGGCCTGGCCCTGGCTGCTCAGGCTGACGGTGCGGCTCTGGCATTTGGCCACCGGCGCCTGCGCGTCCACCACCGAGATGGTTGCCGAACAAGTAGCCGTGTTGCCGTTGTTGTCGGTCACGATCAGGGTGACCCGGTGGTCGCCAAGGCCAAGAACCTGGTCTTCTTCGTCTTCGTCATCATTCCAGTTGCTGTAAGCGTCGCAGCCGCCGTCGCCGTCGTGGTCGCAGTCGAAGCACAGATTGGTTGCCGTGCTCAGTTTGGTCACGGAGATGTTGTCGATGCCCACGGGAATGTCGTTGCAGTTCATTTCTCCTTTAAAGGAAACGGCATGCGAATAACCGCTGGCAGTGAAAGTCACGGAGAACGGCGTCCATGCTATTCCGGGGTTTGGCAGCTGGGCGATCAATTGATTGTCGAGCACAATTCCGAAGGCCAGCACGGCGGAACTGCTGCCGCTGCCGCGGTAATGGCCGCTGATCGTGTAGGTTTTGCCGGGTTTGAGCCCCGAAACCGTTTGCTTGAGCGTCGGGTCCGAATTGCAACTGCCGCTGCCGTCGAGCAGGTAATAGCCGCCAGGATTGCCGCCGGAAGATTTCCAGCCGCCAGGGCTGACGACGTTTGTTGCCTGCCAGGCCGAAGCGCTGCTGTTGAAGGTTCCGTTGCTCACGAGGTTGTCGTCGCTGCTGTTTTGCAGGAAATAGATGGACGCAATACCGCAGGCGTCGGACACATTGGCTGCCACATTCGCTGCGGTGGCGCAACCCTCTCCGTCGCCGTTCAGGTTCAGGGTGTAATTCTGACAACCCGGATTGGGGGCCACCTGATCTTTCACCGTAACAGAGGCCTGACAAGTGGCGGTATTGCCCGCGCCGTCGGTGGCGGTCAGGGTCACGGTGTTGTTCAGTCCCACGTTGGCGCAGCCGAAGCTGGCGTTGTTGAGGCTGAGCGCGAAACCGCAGTTGTCCGAAGAGCCGTTGTCAACATCAGCAGAACTGATCTGTACCGAGCCGGCGGCGTTGAGGTTCAGCGTCAGGTTTTTGCATAACGCCACGGGTTTGATCGGGTCCTGAACCGTCACTGTCGCCGTGCAGGTAGCGGTATTGTTGTTGACATCCTTGGCCGTCAGCGTCACGACGTTGCTGCCGAGGTTGTTGCAATTGAACGCCGTCTGGCTTAGTGTGAGGCTCTGGATACCACAGTTGTCGGAAGTGCCATTGTTGATCTGGGTGGTGGTAATGGTTGCCGCACCGACGGCGTTCAGCGCCACCGTGACGCCGTGGCAAAGTGCCACGGGCGGCAGGTTGTCTACCACCGTCACCACACCGATGCAGGTACTGGAATTGCCATTGACATCGGTTACCGTGAGGGTCACGTTGTTCGGGCCCACCTGGCTGCAATTGAATGTCGAGGCGCTGATGCCGGTCGATTGAATGCCGCAGGCATCCGATGAACCGTTGTTGATCTGGCCCACAGTGACGATAGCCTGGCCGCTTGCATTTAGCGGGAGGGTGAGGTTATTGCAAAGGGCGGTGGGTTTCACATGGTCGAATACGGTCACTGTCGCCGAACAGGTGGCGGTGTTGCCGTTTTTGTCCGTTACGGTCAGAACCACGGTATGCGGCCCCACCTCGCTGCAGTTGTAGGCAGTTTGGCTCAATGTCAGGTTCTGGATACCGCAAATGTCGGAGGAGCCGTTGTTCACCTGTGCCGCCGTGAGGGTGCCGCCGCCTGAAGCATTCAGCTCAACCGTCACTGCCTGGCAAAGGGCCGTGGGCGGGGTATTGTCCAGTACCGTCACCACCGCGTTGCAGGTAGCCACGTTGCCGTTCACATCCGTCACCGTCAGGGTCACCGGATTGGCGCCCGTATTGGCACAGGTAAAGGTGTTCGGCGACACATTCAGGTGATCGATGCCGCAGTTGTCGGAAGACCCGTTGTTGATGGTCGAAGTACCGATCGAGCCGTTGCCTCCGGCGTTCAGCACGACGGTGGCGTTTTTGCACAAAGCAATGGGCAGCACGTTGTCGAGCACGGAAATCTGGGCCTGGCAGGTACTGGTGTTGTTGTACGTATCGGTCACCGTGAGCGTCACCGTGTTTACGCCGACCTGGCTACAATTGAAGGTCGTTTGGTTGACGCTGAGGGTGGCAACGCCGCAGTTATCGGAGGAATTGCCGTTCACCTGGGCGGCTGTAATGGAGCCCTGGCCGCTGGCGTTCAGTTGAACTACCTCGTTTTTGCAGTTGGCAGTGGGCGGAATATTGTCCACCACTGTGACCGTAGCCTGGCAGGTGCTGACGTTGTTGTTCACGTCTTTCACCGTCAGCGTGACCGTGTTGGCGCCCACCTGGCTGCAGGTAAATGCCGACGGGTTCAGCGTCAGGGATGGAATGCCGCAGGCGTCGGAGGAGCCGTTGTCGATCTGGGCTGCCGTGAGCGTGGCCTGGCCGTTGATGTTCAAGGGTAGGGTCACGTTTTTACAAAAGGCCACCGGTGGAGTGTTGTCCAGCACCTGGACCATGATGTCGCAAACTGCCGTCAGGCCGCCGGGGTCCGTGGCCGTCATGTGTACGAACTGGAATCCTGCGCCGTTGAGTGCCGTGCCCGGAGCCGGAGCCTGACTCAGCGTATAGGTGCAATTGTCGGTCACGTTGAGCAGCGCGCCGGCGTAATCCGGCAAGCTGGCAGTACAGTTGGCCGCCAGCGTCACGGTTTGCATGCCCGAAGGACACACGATGGTTGGGTTGAGGTGATCTTCCACCACGACCGAAGCCGTGCAGGTGGAGGAATTTCCGCCGTTGTCGGTAGCGGTGAGGGTAACGACGTTCACGCCCACGTTCTGGCAGCTGAACAGGGTGGTATTCACCGCCAGATTGACCGCGCAATTGTCCGTGGAACCGTTGTTCACTGCCGCCGCCGTCAGGGTCCCAAGTCCCTGGCTGCTGAGCGACACTACAGCGTTTTTACATTTCGCCACCGGCGGGATCAGGTCCTGAACCGTCACCGCGGCCGAGCAGGTCGCGGTATTGCCGTTGTTGTCCGTCACGGTCAGCATGACGGTGTTGGCGCCGAGGTTGGCACAGGTAAAGGCGGAATTGTTCAGGGTCAGGCTGGCAATGCCACAGGCATCCGAAGAGCCGTTGTTTACGGCTGCTGCCGTTGTGGAAGCGGCGCCCGCGGCGTTCAGCTGAACCGTTACCGCATGGCATTGGGCCGCCGGGGCCACGTGGTCCTGTACGGTGACGTTGGCCGTGCAGCTGCTGCTGTTGCCGTTCATGTCTGTGACCGTCAGGGTGACAACGTGGCTACCGCTGTTGCTCAAAGCGACCCAGTCGGTCGCAGGGCTCATGTTGGTCAGGGTTCCGTTCGGCGAGCCGAGCGAAGCAATGGCCGTGCTGCTGCCCGGGCCGTCGTCGAGTTTCCAGTAGCCCAGCAGGCTGGACTGCGGACCGCTCAGCGGCGCATTCCTGTTGGCTTGAATCTGGGCTGGTGTTCTGACTACACTCCAGATGCGGATATCATCCATCAAACCATTGAGGTGGAAGGCGTCTCCATCGCGGAACTGGTGCCCGCCGATCATGGCCGGCCAGCTGGTGTAACTGATCGAACTATTGGAAATGTTGTCGTTGTTGGCCACAGCTCCCACGATGCTCAGGACCTGGTCGACCCCGTCGATGTAAATTTTCACACCCGTATAGCTCAGGTTCCCGGAATAGGAAGCTGCTATGTGGTGCCAATTGCCGTCGTTGACCGATGGCGGGGCCTGTACCACGATGCGGTTGCCCGCATTCCAATCCTTGCTGAGTACAAATTGAATCTTGCCGCCGCGCAGGGCTACGTCCCATCCGGCGAAAGCAGGATCCTGGAAACCGCGCTGCACGAGGTCGGCGTCCAGGTCCGTGGTTTTGACCCAGGTTTCCACTGTGAAGGTGTTGTTTCCCTGGAAGCCGTAGGCGCTGCCGCTGAGCACCACTTCGTCATTCACGCCGTCGAAATGGAGCGCGTATCCGCTACCCAGTCCGCCGCTGTTGCCGCCTGCATTGCCTGCGTCGCCGCAGTTGAACGAGGTTTGGCTCAGCGTCATGCTTCCGATGCCGCAGGCATCCGAAGAGCCGTTGTTCACGGTTGCGGAGGCAAGCGTGCCGTTGCCGGAGGCATTCAACTCCACGGTCACGTCGTGGCAAACCGCAACAGGCGCCGTGTTGTCGCGCAGCAGCACGTTGAACGTGCAACTGGCGGTGTTGCCGCCTACGTCCGTGCCCGTGAGGGTCACGACGACCGTTTGTGCGCCCATATAGGAGCTGCTTGCAGCAGGCGTTTGTACAATACCCACCGTGCCGCAGTTGTCCGTCGTGACGGCCATGCCGGTGTAATCGGCCAGTGTCGCCTGGCAATTGGCGGCGCCCAGTGCCTGCGTTTGGGCCGGCGGGCAGGTGATCACCAATGGCGTGTTGTCGTCGATGATCACGGTCTGGGTCTGGGTGCTGCTGTTGCCGTGGGTGTCGGTGAAGGTCCAGGTGACGGTGTAGGTGCCCTGGGCACTGTACGTCAGCGGGTTGGCGGTGGTGGCCGTGATCGGGCCGTCGCAATTGTCCGTTGCCGTTGGCGGCGTGAGGGTCAGCGAGCATTCGGCCGTTGCGTTGGGCAGGCTGGCTACAAGAGGTACAGGCGCCGTCACATCCTGGGTGGTCACCGTGGCCGTGCAGGCTGCTGTGAATTCGCCGTCCGAAACCGTCAGTGTGACGGTCGTTGTGCCGACGCCGCTGAACTGGTCAGGCGTCACCAAGAACGTGAGCGGATCGTTGTCCGGGTCGGAAGAACCGTTGTTCACCGCGTTGTCCGCGATGACGGCGTTGCAATTGCCGTCCAGGTTCACTGTGATGTTTTTACAAACAGCCACCGGTGGTTCGTTGCACACGCTGTTCGGGTCGGTGACAAGGACCTGCGCCGTGCAGGTGGCCGTGTGGCCGGAGGCATCAGTTACCATCAGGGTCACGGGGAAATTTTGCCCCCGGTCGTCGCAGTCGTACTGCGTCGTACCTGCCGTGATAGCGTACGTGAAAGCGCAGTTGTCGCCGCTGCCCGAAGCGATGGCATCGATTTCCGCCGCGCTCAGGGTGTAAGTATTGCGGTCGACCAATACGATGCTCAAGTCGTTGCACATGGCCGTCGGGGCGGTGTTGTCGACTTTATTGACTGTAAATTGGCAACTGTGGCTGTTGCCTGCTTCGTCGGTCGCTGTCAAAATGATCGTCTGTGTACCGGCCAGCGAAACGGCGCTGCCTGCGGCAGGGTTTTGGGCAAAAACAATGTCGCCCGCCTGGGAACAGTTGTCCATGGCCAAAGCCTGGACGCTGTAATCCGGCAGCGCTGCGGCGCAATTGGCTGTAAGTTCCAGGGTTTGCGTGGCCGGACAGTTCAAGGTCGGCGCTGTGTTGTCCTCGACCGTCACGGTGAGGTTGCAAACGCTGGTGTTGCCCGATTCGTCGGCAACGCTTATGCTCATACCCGTCGTCGTGCCGTCCGCCAGCGAGAGCGCGAGGCCGGCGGCAGGATATTGCATCAGCGTCAGGTTGCCCGTGGCGGTGCAATTGTCAGTAGCAGTCACTTCGGCGCCCAGGTCCGGGATCTCGACCTGACAGTCGGCATTGAGGTACAAGGTCCGGCTGGGGGGGCAGGTGGTGACGAGCGGCGGCGTGTTGTCCAGTTTGCTGACGTTAAACGTACACGAGGCAGTATTGCCCGAAAGATCGGTCACGGTCATGGTCACCATCTGCGCGCCTGCGCCGTTGACTGTTGTACCCGCTGCCGGCGATTGTGCCAGCGTGGTTGTACAGTTGTCGGCAATGCCGGTCAGGGCGCTGTAATTGCCCAGGGCTGCCTGACAGGAGCCATCCAGTACGAGGGTTTGGGCGGGCGGGCACACGATGCTGGGCGGCGTCTGGTCGGCGCTGGTCACCGAGAACTGGCAGGAGGCCGTATTGCCCGCCACGTCGACGGCGGTCAGGGCTACAAGCATCGTGCCCAGACCCGAAAACGTGGCCGAGGCCGGTGATTGCAGCACGTTGGGTGCCCCGCAGTTGTCGTCGGTCAGCGCTTCGTCGGTATAGTCCGGCAGGGCTGACGTGCAGTTGTTGCCCAGGGCGATGACCTGGTTGGCCGGACAGGCGATGGTTGGCGCCTGCGTGTCCTGTTTATTCACGGTGAAGTTGCAGGAACGCTGGTTGCCCGCGCCGTCGGTGGCCGTAATGACCACGTTCATCGGGCCGAAGCCGCTGATGGAGGTGCCGGCGGCCGGCGTTTGAGACAAAACGATATTGCCCGTAGCCGTGCAGTTGTCGCTGGTTGTAGCCAGGCCCGTGTAACTGCCGAGGGCAGCCGTGCAGGAGGCATTCAGCAGGATCGACTGCGTAGCCGGGCATGTCAGGTCAGGCTGCTGGGCATCGAGTACGGTGACTGTTTGCTGGCAGGAACTGGTGTTGCCGGCGGCGTCGGTGGCCATCCAGCTTACGGTGGTGGTGCCGACGAAATAAGTGCCCGAAGCGTTAGCTGTGTTGTTGAAATTGTTGAGCGTTGAAACGCTGCCGCAATTGTCACCGGACACGGGCGGCGCTACCGTCACGGCCGCCTGGCATTGGTCCGCCGTGTTGTTCACGGTGACATTGGCTGGGCAGACGATCGAAGGCGCCTGCGTGTCGTTGATCGTCACGGTAAAGTTGCACGTCGCCGTGTTGCCGTTGCCGTCGATGGCCGTGGCAACTACCGTCGTGGCGCCCAGGGCGAATACGGTACCCGGATCTTTCGAATAAGAAACAGCCGGCGAGCCGCAATTGTCCGTGGCAGCGGCGGAGAACGTTACTATTGCCGAGCACTGGCCCGCGTCGTTGTTCTGCACGATGATCGCCGGGCAAGTGATCGACGGCGGCTGGTTGTCGCTTACGATCACCGCGAAAACACAGGCGGCGGTATTGCCGTGGCCGTCGTCGGCTGTGTAGCTAACCGTCGTGGAACCCACGTTGAACACAGCGCCGGAGGCATGGCTGCCGCTGAGCGCCGGAGCGGGGTTGCAGTTGTCCGTGGCCGTTACGCTGAACGTCACCGCGGCGGAACAGAGACCGTCAGCCGCGGGCTGGTTAACGACGGACGGACAGCTGAGCGCAGGCGCCTGGTTGTCATTCACGGTGATGGTAAATGCACAGGTTGCGGTATTGCCATTGCCGTCGCCGGCGGTGGCCGTCACCGTGGTCGTTCCGAGCCCGAAGGCCGAACCTGACACGGGGCTGAACGTGATCGTCGGACTGGCGTTGCAGTTGTCAGTGGCTGTGGCCGTGAAGCCAAGCACTGCGGAGCATTGGTTCGGATCGGTGTTGTGCACGATGTTCGCCGGGCAAGTCACCGAGGGCGCTTGCGTATCGGAAACCTGGACGGCAAAACTGCAGGTTGCGGAATTGCCCGCATCGTCGGTGGCGGTAAAAAACACGTCCGTTACACCAACGGGGAAACTGCTGCCCGAGGCCTGGCTGAGGTTCAGCGTCGGCGTGGCATCGCAATTGTCGAGGGCCGAGACGTTGAAATTTACCGAAGTGACGCACAGACCGGCGTCGGCATCCTGGTTGATGGTATTGGCAGGACAGCTCAGCACCGGCGCCTCGGCGTCACGTACGGTGACGACGAAGTCGCAGGACGCGGCATTACCCGAAGCATCGGTTGCCGTGGCGGTGACGGTCGAGTTTCCTACGGGGAAAGTCGTGCCGGAAGCCGGGCTGTACGAGACAGCCGGAGCAGCGTCGCAGTAATCGCTGGCCGTGGCTGTGAAAGTCACCACGGCAGCACATAGGCCGCTGTCGTTGTTCCGTTCCACCAGGGCCGGGCAGGCGATACTCGGTGCGATTTGGTCCGTTTTGGCCAGGGTGAAAGTACAACTAGCCGTTAGGCCGCCCTGGTCGGTAGCCGTAAGCGTCACGGTCTGCGTGCCCAAGCCGCTGAGGGTGGCGCCGGCGACAGGGCTTTGACTGACGTTGGCCGAGCAGTTGTCGGCGGCCGTGGCCAGGCCCGCGTAATTGGCCATGACGGCCTGGCAATTCACCCCGAGCGGAATGCTCTGGGCAGTCGGGCAGCTAATGGTGGGCGCGATGTTATCCTGTACCGTGACGGTAGCCGTGCAGGTGGCCGTATTGCCGTCGTTATCTGTCACCAGCAGGGTGACGAGGTTGGCGCCGAGGTTGGCGCAGGTAAAGTTCGTTTTGCTCAGATTGAGGGTCGAAATGCCGCAAACGTCGGAGGAACCGCTGTTGACAGCGGCAGCCGTGGTGCTGGCATTGCCCGTGCCGTCGAGTTGAACAGTGACGTTCTGGCAATGCGCCGCGGGAGCGATGTTGTCATTTACCGTAACCATCGCGTTGCAGGTGCCCGTGTTGCCGCAGGCATCCGTCACCGTCAGGACGACGGTGTTCTCGCCCAGGTTGCTGCAATTGAAGGCCGAAGGCGAAACGGTTTGCGAAGCGATGCTGCAATTGTCGGAAGTGGACGAGAAGGTCCAGCGAATGACCACCGAGCCGTTGCCGCCGTTGCCGACGGAATTGTTCTGGTTGGTTCCACCGTTGAACGAACCGCCGCCGCCGCCGCAGTGGCCCGGGTTGGAGGTATTACCGGCGCCGCCGCCGGAATATCCGCCGCCACCGCCGGAGCCCTGGAGACCGCCGCCGCCACCGCCGAAACCGCCGGCGCCATTGTTGCTGGCGCCGCTGTTGCCGCCGGCGCCGCCGTTGCGGGGCGCCTTGCCATGGGTGTTGTTGAATCCCGTCGCACCGTCGGTCAGCCAGCCTGCTGCGCCGCCGTTTTGGGCGTTTCCGGCGCCACTGCCGTTGCCGTTGATGCCGCCAGCCGCGCCGTTTTCGGCAGACATGCCGTTCAGGCCGGTTGTCGCATCGATATTGGCGGGGAACCGCTTGTTTCGGCCGCCGCCGCCGCCGGCCGCGATCAGCAGATTGGCGCTCGGGAAGGACCCGCGCCAGACAAAGGAACCGCCGCCGCCGCCCGAGCCGGTGTTGTTGGCGCTGTTGGAAGAATTGCCGGCGCCGCCGACGATCAGGTTCAGGGTCTCGCCCGGCGTAACGGTGAAATCACCGATCATGATGGCCCCGACGCCGCCGCTGCCCGAGCCGGTCTTGGAGCCGCCCTGAGCGCCGCGCGTCTCGATTTGCACGGAAGTCACCCCGGCAGGCACCACCCAGGACTGGATTGTGCCGATCGCGAAAAATGTTTGACTCTGTTGCCCGCCACCGGCGGGAGCCACTACGGTGTTGGCCGAAATGGTGGCGTTACCGTTTGCGTCGAGGTTGACGCTGGTGTTCTGACAAACTGCCGTCGGAGCGGTGGTATCATTGACATTGATCGTCTGCGTGCAGGTACTCGAATTGCCCGCCGCGTCGCGGACGGTCCAGGTGCGCGTCACGACGGTCGGGCAGCTGCCCGTGGCCACGTCGATGTAGCTCACCGAAGTGATGCCGCAACCGTCGGAGGCATTGCCCAGGTTGGTCGCATTTTCAAATTCCGCCTCCGAAGAAGCAGCCGGCACGGTCGAATACGCCGGGCCGCTGATGGCGCCCGTGTTGCAGCCTTCGATGGTGCGCGTCACGGGGCAGGCCGCAATGGCCGGGGCCGTGTTGTCGGCTACCGTGACGGTCTGGTTGCAGGTGGCTGTTCCGCCGTTCACGTCCGTTATGGTCCAGGTGACCGTCGTCGTTCCGACCGGATAGGTCGTCGAAGCCTGGTTGTTCGTTGTGGAGGCTACGCCGCAGTTGTCGGCCGTCGTGGGCGTGCCCAACGAGGCGACCGTTGCGGAGCAGCCGCCCGCCGTAGCATCGACGCTGATGTTGGCCGGGCAGCTGATCGAAGGGTTCTGGTTGTCGGTCACTGTGACCGTTTGCTGGCAGCTCGCCGTGTTGCCCGAGGGGTCGGTAGCCGTCCAGGTCACCGTCGTATTGCCGGTGGCGAAGCTCGCCGGGGCATTGCTGGTGGCCGTGGCACTGCAATTGTCGGCCGTAATGGGCAGCCCCAAGTCGATGCCGGAGGCTGTACAAAGGCCTGCGTCGGTATTGGCCGATACGTTTTCCGGGCAGATGACGGTCGGCGCCGTCAGGTCCTGAACCGTAACCGTTGCCGAGCAGGTGGCCGTGTTGCCGTGGTTGTCCGTCACCGTCAGGGTGACGATGTTGTCGCCCAGGTTGGAGCACAGGAAAGTCAATTTGCTCAGGTCCAGGCTCGCAATGCCGCAGGCGTCGGACGAGCCGTTGTCGACCTGGGTGAACGTCAGGATGGCATTGCCCGTAGCGTCCAGCTGGACAGTCAGGTCCTGGCAAACCGCCGAAGGCGCTTCATGGTCCTCCACCGTCACCGTGAACGTGCAACTCGAACTGCCCACTGCGTTGGTGGCGGTGGCCGTCACGGTCGTGGAGCCGACCGGGAAGTTGCTGCCGGGTGTGTTGGAATACGTGATCGTGGAGACGGGGATGCCCATGGTTTCCGTAGCAGTAAAGGTTGCCGTGCCGTTGCATTGGCCTGCGGTGGTATTTACCGTCAGATCGGCCGGGCAGGCGATGACCGGGGCTACGCCCGTGACCGTCACGGTAAAGGAGCAGCCGGCTGTCTGGCCGTTGCCGGCCGTCACTGTGAAAGTGTTGGTCGTCGCGCCGATAGGGAAGGTGGCGCCGCTGGTGAGGCCGGCGGTTTGGGCCGTTGTGGCGCCCGGGCAATTGTCGCTGCCGCTGGGCGCGGTGTAGGTTGCCACTGCGCCAGCGGCACTGATGGCCGTCAGGTTGAGGTTGGCCGGGCAGGTGATCGTCGGAAGCTGATTGTCAGTCACCGTGACCGTTTGGACGCAAGTGGCTGTGCGGCCGTTCACGTCCGTCGCTGTCCAGATGACTGTATTGGCTCCGCCGGAGTAGGTCGCGGAGGCGTGGTTGTTGGTTGTGGAAGCCACGCCGCAGTTGTCCGAAGTCGTGGGTGTGCCGAGCGAGGCCACCGTACCCGTGCAGACGCCGGCGTCGGCGTTCGCAATAATGTTAGCCGGGCAGGTGATCGTCGGGTTCTGGTTGTCCGTCACCGTCACCGTTTGGGTGCAGGTGGCCGTATTGCCGGAAGCGTCAGTGGCCGTCCAAGTGACCACCGTATTGCTGGTCGGGTAGTTGACAGGAGCATTATTGCTCACTGTTACGGAGTTGGAGCTTACCCCATCCACCCAGTTGGAAGTCGTTCCGGTAAGAAGGAAATTTGCCAGGGTGCCGTTCAGGTTATTTCCGGATGCATCGGTCGCGCTGGTTACAGCGGCGTTGTTTCCGCCGGCGACGCCCTGGTTGAAATGATAAACCGCTACCAATCCGGTTTGAGCGCTCAGTTCTGCGTTCATATTGGCCTGAATTTGCGCTTGCGTACGTACTACATTCCAAATGCGCACTTCGTCCATTTTGCCAGCAAACGGCTGCCCGCCCTGATTCCTGTCCCCTATGGAAAGCGGTTCGGAAGTAGGAACGATATTGATGGTTTGCGGCTGGTCATAGGTCAAAACGCCGTCGGTATAAATTTTTACCCTGACGCCGTCGTAAACGGCCGCAACGTGGTGCCATGCATTTGCGCTGACGGCGGTCGGGGAAATGTGATGCGTGTGACCGCCCGCCGAATTGCCGTTGTTGTCGAGCGAAAAGGCGGTTTTTCCACTATTCAGCCAAAGAACGTACCCCAGGTTGGCGTCATTTGCCGTGCGTTTGTCCACCAGAATATTGGCCCCTGCGACACTGGTTTGGTAAAACCAGGTTTCAATCGTCAAGGGGAAATTCAGATCGAGCAGGTTGTTGTCTGCTACTTTGACCACATCGTTCGAGCCGTCGAAGGCAAGTCCATTGCTCGTGGCAAAGCAATTATCCGTTACGGTCGGATTGGCAAGAGTGGTCGTTGCGGTGCAAAGGCCGGGCGCTGTATTCAGGCTTACGTCGGCCGCGCAGCTGATGCTCGGCGGTTGGTTGTCATTCACTGTGACCGTCTGTGTACAGGACGCCGTGCGGCCGTTCACGTCCGTCACCATCCAGGTCACCGTGCTGGCGCCGCCGGAGTAGGTCGTGGAAGCGTGGTTGTTCGTCGTGGAGGCCACGCCGCAGTTGTCGGCCGTCGTCGGGGTGCCGAGCGAGGCTACGGTGCCCGTGCAAACGCCGGCGTCGGCGTTGGCCGTGACGTTGGCCGGGCAGGTGATCGTGGGGTTCTGGTTGTCCGTCACCGTCACCGTTTGCGAGCAGGTGGCAGTGTTCCCGGAGGCGTCGGTGGCCGTCCAGGTCACGTTGGTCGTGCCGCTGGGATAAGTGCCGGAGGCGTTGGCCGTGTTGTTGAAATTGTTGACGAACGTCGCATTGTTGCTGGTCGTCGCGCCGCCGGTCCAGTTAGAGCTGGCGCCGCTGAGGGCGAAGTTGGTGAGGGCGCCGTTGTCGTTGCCGCCGAAAGCGGCGGCGTCCGGCAGGGTCGTTACGCTGGCATTACTGCCGCCGGCCACGCCCTGGTTGAAATTATAGTAGGCGACGAGCCCTGATTCGCTGCCACTCAATTCGCTGTTCATGGCGGCCTGGATCTGTGCCTGGGTGCGAGCGACGTTCCAGATGCGGCATTCATCCATCGTTCCCTTGAAGTACCGGCCGAGCGCGTTGGACCAGCCGATCCCGAGCGGAACATTTACCGCGACCGTTCCGGTCACCGTCAGGGCGACGTCGGCCTCGACGACCCCGTCGATATAGATTTTCAAACGGCCGTTGGCGACATCCCGCACGAGGGCGATGTGGTGCCAGCTGTTGTTGGCCACGTTGGTGGTCGAGTAGATATTTTGCTCGACGGAGGCCGTATTGCGGAGGCCGAAGCGGAGCCGGCCGGTATTGGCCTCGATCTCCATGATGTGCGAGGAGGGCGAGCCTACGGGATTGCCATAAATTTCCATCAGGCTCTGGTGCGTAGCCAGAACGCCACCGCTGGTCTTGATCCACAGTTCCCAGGTGGAGCTGCCGGTGCCGGCATCCAGGGAAGCGCTGTGCGGGACGTTCACCCGGTCGTTCGTTCCGTCAAAATTCAGTCCATTGCCCTGCACGGTGGCTACGTTGCAGTTGTCGTTTACCGTGGGCTGTGCGACCGTCACAGGGGCGTTGCAAACTCCGGCGCCGGTATTGGTCGTGACGTTGGCCGGGCAGGTGATGGTCGGCACCTGAGTATCGTTCACCGTCACGGTGAACGTGCAGGTGGGCGCGCCGCAGGAATTGGTAGCCTTAATAGTCACCGTGGTGACGCCCTTGTTGAACGTCGAGCCGCTGCCCGTGCCGCTGCCGTTGCCCGTGGTCGCGCCGCTGAACGTGTACGTATAAGCCGGTGCGGGCGTACCCGAAGCCGTGGCCGTGTAGGAGACAGCAGCTGCGCAAGAACCGGTAGCTGCATTCGCCGTTGGGTTAGCCGGGCAGGCCGTAAAGGCCGGGGGCGAGCAGGTCTGTTCGCCTTTGACGGCAAAATCGTAGGCGGCTTCGTCGCAGTCGTTGCTGGCGACGTTCACCGTGGCAGTATGAATGCCGACGCCCGCGGGCGTGTAGGTCACGTTGAACGTAGCGCTACTGCCGCCGGAAATGCTGGACGGCAGGGAAATGCCGCTGACGGCGAACATCGCCGCGTTGGCGCCGGTCGTTGTAATGGCGCTGACGCTGAGCGCGGCGGTCCCCGTATTTTCAATCGTGAACGTGCGCACGATGGGCGTGCCGGGCGTCTGGCCGAAATCGCTGTGGTCGGCCGTGGTCGGCGTGGCGTCGGCGTCGATGATGCTCGTGCCGTTGCCTTGTACGTTGGCCTCGGGGTAGCTGATCGTGGCCGGGCAGCTCGTGCCGGTCGTCACGCCTCCGGGCGTGACCCAGTTGGAGGTAGCGCCGTTGAGGGCGAAATTGCTCAGCGAGCCGTTGAAGCCGTTTGTCGTGGCATCGTTGGCGGTGGTCACGCCGCTGTTGTTGCCGCCGGCATTGCCCTGGTTGAATTTGTAATAAGCGAGCAGGCCCGGTTCCGTGCCCGTCAGTTCGCAGTTGCGGTATTGCTGGATTTCCTCGCAGCTGCGGGTGGTGCTCCAGATGCGCGCCTCGTCCATAGAGCCGTTGAGGAAGCGGTTGCCCGGTCCCCAATTGCCCAGATACAGGCCGGTCGGCGGGTTGCTCAGCCCGGCCGTATTGATGTTGCCGGTATGGGACAGCGTGCCTACGCTGACGCCATTCACGTACATCCGGATACTTTCTTTCGTGCCGTCCCAGGTGACCGCGATATGGTACCACTGGCCGGCGGTCAGGTTGGAGACGGGATAATCCACGTGGCTGTAGTTGTTACATCCGCCCGTATTATTCATAAAATAGGCGACCAGGTAATTTTGAAAGAGCAGCACTTCGAGACCCGAACAAGAGGCGGATTTGGAAATGATTTCCTGGTCGCCGGACAGGCTGTTGAATTTGACCAAAGCTTCGAAACTTTTGATACTGGATGGAGCGAATGCTACGGCGTTGCCACAATCAACGTAGTCGTTTGTTCCGTCAAAGCTGAGCGCCGCGCCGGGAATGAATCCCGTGCCCTGCACACTGAAATCGTAGGTCGCCTCGTCGCTGTCGTCACTGGCTACATTGATGGTGGCATTTCGCGTGCCGGCTGCCGTGGGGGTAAAGGTCACGACAACCGTGAGCGAACCACCGCCGCCGAGGCTGGCGGGCAGGGAAATGCCGCTCAGCACGAATTCCGAAGCCTGCGCGCCGCCCACGCTGATGCCCGAGACGGCCAAAGGCAGCGTGCCGAGGTTTTGAATGGTGTAGGTTTTGGCGCTGGGGGAGCCGACCGTGACGTTGCCGAAATTCGTGTCGTCGGTCGTGGAAGGGGTGTTGTCGCCGTCGGAGATGGTCAAGCTGTTGCCCAGGACGTTGATTTCCTGGAAGGAGGCCAGGGTCACGTCGTTGCCGGTGCCGCCGTTGTAGGTAATACGGTACGGATTCCCGCCCAACGTGACAGTGGAGTTGTTCGCCATCCCGGTAAAGGTGCCGCCTACCGCATCGCTGAGGTCATTGGCGATGATCGTAATGGCCGAAGGCACGGGCGTTGTCGAACCGGTGGTGTTCAGCGTGGGGTTGCTCAGGGTCACCGGACCATTCACAGTCAGTTGGTCGTATTGCGTGCAGGCGGTGACGCCACCGATCTCGATGGTGAGTACCGAACCCGAATTCATGACCAGGTTGCCGTTGATGGTAATGCAGCCCGGGGAGTTGCCGGGGGAGAAACCGCCGCCCGATCCACAGGTAACCGCATTGTTCAGCGTGCCGTTCCCGGCGAATTTTCCGCCGGTGGAATTAAATCCGGTCGAGGAGGCGAAGGTGTTGCCGAGCAGGTTCCAGACGCCCGCCGTCAGGTTGGCGGCGGTGAAGCTCCGAAGCGAAGCCGCCTGAAAGTCCGCATTGCCACTGGGTTTGGCGTATTCCAGGTAGGTCATCGCGCCGGTGCCTGTGATGTACTGATCGGCGGTGCCATTCAATACGATGTACACCGCACTCGAGCCGGGATAACCCGTAGCATCGTTGTTGATCACGTTGCCGCCCACTTTGATCTTGCGCACGCCCGAGCCGTTAAAGGCACTCGCCGAAGTCAGGATCATCGTGTCGAGGATGTTGAAATCCTGAGCGAAACTGAAAGCGCCGCCGCCGAGGAATTCCACATCGTCCACATCGCCTAAGTAGTTGAGCCCGACGGGGGAATTGAGTTTCAAAATGCCGGTCGCGCCGAGTATATGCGCGCTGGCCGTTCCTATCAGGGTGTTTGTGATAGTAATATCGTTGTCCATCAGCACATTGCCACCGGTTTTGGTCACGTCCAGGTAGTTGAAACTGCCCGAACCGGCCAAGTGCTGGTCCACTGATCCGACCAGTGAGATATAAACCACGCTGTAACCGGAGGTCAGCGGATAACCCGTGGCGTCGTTGTTGATCACGTTGCCGCCCACTTTGACCTTGAACGCCCCGAATCCGCCGAAATCGGTGACCGAGGTCACGATCATCGTGTCGAGGATGTTGAAATTCTGCGAAAAGAGGAAACTACCGCTGCCGAGCAATTCCACATCGTCCACATCCCCCGGGTAATTGAGGTTGATGCCGCTGGAAGGAGGGCTGAGTTTCAAAATGCCGGCCGCGCCGAGGATGTGCGCGCTGGCCGTGCCCGTCAGGGCGTTGGCAACAACGATATTGTTGTCCATCAGCACGTTGCCGCCCGTCTTGCTCACATCCAGATAGTTGTAAATGCCGGAGCCCGACAGGTGTTGGTCCACCGCTGCAACCAGGGAAATATACACCGCACTCGAACCGGGATAACCCGTAGCATCGTTGTTGATCACGTTGCCGCCCACTTTGATCATGCGCACGCCCGAACCGTTAAAACTTCCCACCGAGGTCACGATCATCGTATCGAGGATGTTGAAATTCTGCCCAAAACTGAAAGCGCCGCCGCCGAGGAATTCCACATCGTCCACATCGCCCAGGTAATTGAGGTTGATGCCGGCGGCAGGAGGATTGAGTTTCAACATGCCAGTCGTGCCCAGGAGGTGCGCGCCGGTCGTCCCAACAAGGGCGTTGGTGACAACGATGTTGTTGTCCATCAGCACGTTGCCGCCCGTTTTGGTCACATCCAGATACGTGTAGTTGCCCGAACCCGACAAGTGCTGGTCCGCCGATCCGACCAGCGAGATATAAACCGCGCTGAAGCCCGGTGTCAGCGGATAACCCGTAGCGTCGTTGTTGATCACGTTGCCGCCCGCTTTGACCTTGCGCGTCCCGAGGCCGCCGAAATCGCCGGCCGAGCTCAGGATCATCGTGTCCAGAATGTTGAAATCCTGCGAAAAGGCGAAACTGCCGCCGCCGAGAAATTCCGCATCGTCCACATCGCCCAGGTAATTGAGGGTGATGTTGCCGGAAGGAGGGTTGAGTTGCAAAATGCCGGTCGTGCCGAGGATGTGACCCGTGGCCGTGCCCGTCAGGCCCGTAGTGACAACGATGTTGTTGTCCATCAGCACGTTGCCGCCGGTTTTGTTCACGTCCAAATAAGTGAAACTGCCGGAGCCCGTCAGGTGCTGGTCCACTGATCCGACCAGCGAGATATAAACCACGCTGTAGCCGGAGGTCAGCGGATACCCCGTGGCGTCGTTGTTGATCACGTTGCCGCTTACCAGTATTTTCCATCCGCTGCCCAATCCGCCTATCGAGCTAACGGCGGTGATCGTCAGGTTATTCGTCACCGTCAGGTTTTGCTGGAGGGTGATCGAGCCGCCCCCGAGCATTTCGAGGTCGTACAAGGATCCAGCGGAATTGACCGTCACGCTGCCGTTGAACTTTACCAACCCTGTACCCGCGCTAAAAGCCGGAGCTGCCGCCACGGTAAATCCGCTGCTTACCGTCAGGGTGCTTGAGCCCAGGCTGACCGTGCCGGTATAAGCCGCGCCGATGCTGACGCTCAGTACCGTCGGATTGACGTTGACGGTACAGTTGGCCGTGGAAGTCGCGTCGAACACGACTGCATCGGCAGCGCCGGGCACCACATCGCCGCTCCAGTTGGCTGCGGTATTCCAGAGGCCATCGCCAGCGCCGTTGTCCCAGGTGCGGGTGACCGCGCCGGCCGATGTGCCGAGGCATAACAGGGTGGCAAGAACAAGCCCCGATTTCCAGCTGTGTGGAAGGAGCGCTTTGATGGCGAACAGTTTTTCAGGTTGAAACAGGACAGGTAGCAAAGTTTTCATAAGCGATGGAAAGGCTGTTTGCGTCAGGACAGGATAGTTTTTGAAAATATCAAGCGCAGATCGACCCCGACCCGCGCGCCGGTGCGGCAGGGCTGAGTTGGAACAATCCGAAGCGAATTAGAAATCAAGCGTTTGGAAATCGGCCGGGGAGGAGGAATCCCCGCAAAGGGCTGGCAGCGCTATTGGGATAATGGCCGAGGCGGCGGGATTGCAAAGCAGGAGGGGGAGGAGGATTAGCGCCGGGTAGTCCTTTGAATGGGAGCAAAAGATTGAGAGAGGGGGGTCAAGGAGAAAAAAGAGACAACTCAAGGGGAGAAGAGCGACCCCGAAGGGTGAAAAATGCAACAGGAAGGGTCAAAAATTCGACAGGGAACATGGGTCTTACTTTGTTGAAGGCTATAAACCAGGGAGTTTTTATGTTTGCCGGACCGTCGCCGAACCGGCATTCCCTGGCATATCTCTTCTGTGCGCTTCCGGTGACCTGTCGGGCCCGTTTTTTTTTAAAATTGAAAAAATTAATGGCGGAAGGCAATTTCAAGCGCGAAACGACACAGGACGACCTGTTTATCCGCGGCATTCTGGACAACGATTACCGGGTGCTGGAACGGATTTACGCGGAATACCTGCCCGACGTCACCGCGTTCATAAAAAGCCGCCGGGGCACCGCGGAAGACGCGCGCGACGTGTTCCAGGAAGCCATTGTGGTCGTTTTTAAAAAATCTTCCAGTCCCGATTTTACGCTCAACACCCCCTTCGGCGGCTATCTTTACGCAGTGTGTCGCTACATCTGGTGGCGCCAGTTGAAGAAAAAATACCGCTCGGAAGAGGTCACTCCGGACATGCCGGAAGGATATGATGATAGAGAAAGCCTGGAAGCCTTGTTGCTCGAGGCCGAAAAACGGAAGTTGTTCCAGGAAAAACTGGCGGCGCTGGGCGCCGAATGCCGGAAGGTGCTGCGCCTTTTCTTCGCCGGCAGCGCCCTGAAAGAGATCGGACAAACGATGGGTTACACCGAAGATTACATCAAAAAAAAGAACAAAACCTGCAAGGAAAAACTCGCAGCGCTGGTGAAAAACGACCCGCGCTACCGGGAGTTGCGGGAAGAGGATTGACGTTCCGCCATGACCGATAAATTTGAACAGATCGAGGATTACCTGGCCGGCCGACTGACGGGGGAAGCCCGCGAGCAATTCGAGCGCGCTGCACAAAACGACCCCGAACTGGCGGCCCAACTGGCGCTGTACCGCGACATGGCTTCCTCTCTCGCGCCCGCGCCCGAGGATGCCCTGCGCGCCAGCCTCGATCAGCTGAACCGGCGGCAGGCGCGCAAAAACCGCCGCTGGTGGTGGCTCGCCGCTTTGTTGCTGCTGACGGCGGGCGCAGCGGTCTGGCTGATCCGCAGGCCTTCCGCCCCTCCCGCCGCTCCCCCGCAGAATACGCAACTGGGCGCCCCGCCCGTCGCCCAACAAACAACACCCGCAAGCCCTCCCACCCCAAACCCCGACAGCCTGAAACGCCCGCCGGACACCGGCAGCCGGCCCGAAGCCCCGCCGCCGCGCCTGGCCGCCGCATTTGAACCCAACCCGCGCCTCGAAGCCCAACTGGGCAGCCGGATGCGCGGCGACGATTACCGGTTCCGCATCCACCGGCCAGCGGCAAACGCCGCGCTGAAACGCCTCGGCGGCAAAGTCGACTTTTTACTTTCCGGCGCCCTGGAAACCGGCGCTGCCCGCGTGGATGCGCCGTTCCGCCTACTGGTTTTTTCCAATAAACCGCAGGATTACGCAGATTTCAGGTTCCTGCTGGCCGCCCCACTGGCGTTTGAAAAAAGCGGGGACGCGTTCCGGTTCCAATACACTTCTTCCCTGAAAATGACGCCCGGGCTGTACTACTTTCTGATCGAAGCGGAGGACAGCGGCCTGGTGTATTACGGAGCGAAGTTTCGGGTGGAGGATTAAGGGTGCGTCTGAAATATCCGCTTCAGGTCGTGGGGAGCAGACCTCGGAGGTTGGCGGCACTGTAGAATAGACCATTTTTCGTCATCTTTTGCCGCCAACCTCCGGGGTCTCCGGCTACTGAATCAGCACAAACCCCGCCCACATCGACGGGTTGAACGGCCGGTCGAATTTCTTCCGCATCTGGTTTTGGGCGTACTGGTAGGCGCTTGGAATGTCCTGCCCGCGTTCGAGCCATTGCCGGTAAAAGATTTCCATGAATTCGTAGACCTCCTGGTCCGATACGCTCCAGAGGCTCATGATCACGTAGTGGGCGCCGGCCATTTTGAAAGCCCGCTGCAGGCCGAATACCCCTTCGTTGCCCTGCAGGTCGCCCAGACCGGTCTGGCAGGCCGAGAGTACCACCAGTTCGGTATGGCTCAGGTCCATTTGCGCGATTTCATAGGCTGTCAAAATGCCGTCTTCCCCGCCTGGCGGAAGGGCTTCGCCTTTCCAGGCCGCGTTGGCCCCGGCCAGGATGAGTCCCGAGCGAATGAGGGGTTGCGCCGAAGCCTGAAAACCCGTCGTCGCCGAGCTGTCGGCGTCGGGGAAAAAATAGCCGTGGGTGGCCAGGTGCAGCACCCGGGGCGAGGGCGCCGTGCGGCCGATCTGTTTGAAATTTTCCTCCGTGGCCTCGCGGCCTTTCAGGATGCGGGTCGCCATGCCGGCCTTACCGGCGATCCCGGCGATGTCGTCGGCTTCTTTGGCCGTCCAGGCCAGGTAGGGCCAGTCGTCGTCCCGCAGGGCGCGGAAAGCGCCTTCGGGCAGCGTGGCGGGCGGCTCCTGTTGCTGCACCGGTTGCTGCGCGCCGGAGCTGACGGCGTAGTCGATGCCTCCGAAGACCAGCATATTGCGGTTGTCGTAGGAATGCGCGTCGCGGGTACGCGCCAGCTGCCCCGTACTACCCAGCTCGAAGAGCCGGAAGCGATCGGAGACGGTTTCTTTTTCGTTCAGCGGAATGGCGCCGAAATTGACGCGGTGAAGTATTCCCGAAGGGGAATAATAAATTGTGCGGATGCCGTTGAGGTGCTCCGCCAGGGGTTGCCAGACGAGTTGGTTCAGCCTCGCCGGCCCGCCGCTGCGGCCGGGCGGCGCGTAGAGATCGCGGGTGGCGCGCAGGTTGCCCAGTTGTTTTTCCTCGAAAAGGTAAACGATGCGGGGTTCGGGATCGTTTTTGCGCAAAAGCAAGGCCACGTACACCGTGCTGTCGCCCTTTGCCCGAAAGGTCGATTTGTTGAAGTCGAAATGGCAGAATTCGATGGCGGCTTCGTCGTCGCCCAAGGCCTGTTGCACGTCTTTCCAGCCGGTTTGCCCGCGCGCTTCGCGGAACGCGGCGGAGCCCACGGCCAGCTGGCGTTCGAGGGCTTCGGAGCGGCGTTGCAGCTCGGGGAAATCGGCGGATCTTTTGGATTCGGGCAGGCTGTATTGTTGCGAAAGGCTGACGCCGATCGATTTCCAGGCATAAAAATCCGACACGATGGCGGAGTCGCCGCTGAGCCGAAGCGATTCCAGCAGCTGTCTGCGATAGCCCAGGGTCAGGCCTTTTACGGCAAGGTTCAGGTCGTACACGCTTCCGTTCAGCGTGGTCATTGCGGGATGGTTCAGCGAGAAACACAAGACATCGGCCAGACCCTGGGCACGGTCGGCCAGGTAATTTTCCTGGTCCGACTGGTTCATTGCATCGAAGGTGTTCGCGATTTCAAAACGCACGATTTCCACCAGCAGGGCAAAACGGCGGGTCGCTTCGGGCACGTCGTTCAGCAGGGCATTGATCCTGCCCAGGGACAGATTCAAGGTAAAAGAACCGTTATAGACCGGGGTCGCGTACAGCTGCCTGTCGATCTGTTCGGCCTCCTCGTAAGCCGATTTGGCTTCCTGGTTCCGGTTCAAGCTACTGAGCACCGATCCTCTCAGCCGCAAATATTTTGAAAATTCGGGGTGCAGCCGGCCGCGCACTTTTTCGCCGAGCCGGACGAGCGTGTCCGTGTTCGCCAGCGCTTCGGAGGGCTTTTTTTGCGACATGTAAATCTGGACGAGCAGGAACAAGCCCGACAAATACTGGGGATGCTCCTTGCCCACCGTTTTTTCATAAATGGCCAGGGCCTGCTGCAGGAGCGGCAGGGCTTCGTCGTCGTGGCCCAGCTCGTGCTGCAACTTCGCGATGTTGCGCAGGCGCTGCGCGTATTTGGCGTGCTCCTTGCCGAAGGCTTTTTCCGTCAGTGCGGCTGATTTCCAATAATATTCCAGGGCTTTCGCGTTGTAGCCGACCTGGTCGTACGCCACGGCCAGGTTGTTGACCATGATGCTGTAGTCAGGGTGGTCCTCGCCAGGGGCTACCTTGCCTTTTTCCACGGCCAGTTCCAGCATGGCGATGGCTTTGCCGCGGTCGCCCATGTCGAGGTAAAGCATGCCGAGGTTGCTTAGGCGGGTCACGTAGTCGGCATGGTCTTCACCGAGATGAACGCGACCGTGCTCCACGGCAGCCTCGAGATAGGTCATGGCTTCTTTCCAGCGCCCCGCGGCATGGAGCGCAGTGCCGAGCAGATCGAGCAGGTTGCCGTACTCCAGGTCGTCCTTGCCGACGAGCAACTCGGCTCGTTGCAAGCCGGTGGCGGCCAGGTCGGCGGCCTCCCGGTATTTTCCTTTGACATACAACTGGGTCGCCTTCTGTTCGATGGTTTGCAGTGACGTGGTGTCGCTCACGACGAAAGGATCGACGGGGTTTTGACCGACGAGGCAGGCGGCGAGGAGCAGCGCCGGCAGGATGCTGAACAAAAGCTTCATTGGACAGGGCAGTGGGTAGAAAACGTCAGGCAAAAGTAGTTCGCCAATTATGCGAATCAAGGGCTAAATCAGGCGTTTAAAATGGATTCTCCCTATTTGAAAATTCACTCATTGACCAACTCCCGACCTTAATCAGGGAAAAGGCTCGCCGCAGGGGCTGTAATTCGTGAAAATAAAAGTTGGGAAACGCGGGGAAACCGAGGGAAACCGGTATGGGCCGGGTTAAATTTTGCCT
>JBGAJY010000300.1:0-5096 GCA_044224705.1 Saprospiraceae bacterium | reverse complement strand
TGTCAATGCACATGTGTTTGTGTATTCAACTTTTGTAAAAGGACAAAAAGCGGCGGAATCGGCGGTGTGAAATGTTCACCGCAGAGGCGCGAAGACGCAAAGAAATCACACCTCCTTTGCGTCTCCGCGCCTCTGCGGCGAATACCAACCCCGCGCACAACCCGCTCCAAAATTTCTCCAATATCGCCCCGTATTTTTGGCGTGTGAAGTTGTTACTGATCGAAGACGAACCCGCCCTGGCCGACGCCATCGCCACTTTTCTGGAGCAGGAAGGTTACCAGATCGAGACTGCCGCGGATTTCCAAACTGCACAAATGAAAGCGGCCGTTTACGACTATGCCTGCATCATTGCCGACATCATGCTGCCCGGAGGGGGTACCGGACTCGATGTCCTGCGCGATCTTAAGCGGCGAAGCCCCGAGGCTGCCTTCCTGATCATCTCCGCCAAAGATTCCCTGGAAGACCGCCTGAGCGGCCTCGAACTCGGCGCCGACGATTACCTGACCAAACCTTTCCACCTCGCCGAACTCAACGCACGACTCAAAGCGCTGCTGCGCCGCAGGTTTTTTGAAGGAAACAATTTCCTGATTTTCAAGGAATTAAAAATAAACCCCTCGGAAAAACGCCTTTGGATCAACAATGTTGAGGTAACCCTGACCCGAAGCGAATACCAGCTCCTGCTTTATTTGCTGGTCAACAAAGGCCGCGTGCTCACCCGGGAAATGCTGGCCGAAGCCCTCGTCGGCGACGATGCCGACCAGCTCGATTCTTTCGACTTCGTGTACTCCCACATCAAAAATTTAAGGAAAAAACTTCAATCCGCCGGATGCCCCGACTATCTGCAGTCGGTCTATGGCCTGGGGTACAAATTCAGCGCGGCGCCATGAAACTTCTGCATCACTCGGGCCGGTATCTCTTGTTGTTTTGCTGTTTTGCCTTGCCCGCGGGTGTCGGCTTGCTCTATCTCACCCTTCGCCACGTGGTCGACGAGGAACAAGACGAACTCCTTCGGGAAAGCGCTTCGGGCCTCGTACGGCAGTGGACAGCCCACGGCATGCCGGCCGACTCTTCCCTGGTGCTGGGCGACGATGCGCTCTTTATCCACGCGGCGAGTGGCGTCCCGGCTGGGCCTGCGTACCGCGATACCAGCATTTGGGATGCCGACGAACAGGAGAGCGAGCCTGCCCGGCTGTACCGCTTCACTACGCCGGACATCGATGGGCGGCGCTACGACGTTTCGATCACGCACAGCATCCTCGACGGCGAGGAATTGCTGTTTTCGGCTCTCGTAGCCATGGGCAGCCTCTTCGCGCTGCTGCTCGCGGCGGTCCTGTGGTTCAACCGTTTTACCGCCCGACGACTGTGGCAACCATTCTACGACACGTTGGCAGCCTTGTCCCGGTTCAATATCGCAACCGACGCAGCCCCGGTATTGCCGGAACAGACCCGCGTGGATGAATTCAGCGCCCTCAACCGCGCGCTGAATGCCATGAGCCGGCGCATCGCGGGCGATTTCCAGGCCATGCGCGATTTTACGGGCAATGCCGCCCACGAGATTCAGACACCGCTGGCCGTGATCCAAAACAAGGCCGAATTGCTGCTCCAGCAGGAGCACCTGGCCGAACCAGCGCTCCAACTCATCGCCGATATTCACCGGAGCGCCCACCGCCTGGCCCGGCTCAACCGCGCCTTGCTTTTTTTACATAAAATTGAAAATCAGCAGTTTCGGGAATCTGCACGGGTGGATTTGAAAACGCTTATCGAAGAAAAACTGGAGCATCTGGCCGATGCCCTCACCACAAAAAACATTCGCCTGAACAAGGCGCTGGAACCTGTGTCCTGCCTGATGCACCCCGCCCTGGCCGACGCCCTGCTCGGCAACCTGCTGGGCAATGCCATCAAACACAACCTGCCTACGGGCGGGCAAATCGACGTGTCGCTCTCGCCGCTTCGCCTGCTGCTGCGCAACACGGGCCCCGCGCTCACGCTGCCTCCCGAACAATTGTTCGAACGATTTCGCAAAGGCGACGCCGGCACGGGCGATTCGCCGGGACTGGGGCTTTCCATCGTCGCGGAAATTTGCCGTTTGTACGGATTTGAAACCGAATACCGGTTTGAAGCGGGCTGGCACGAAGTGGAGGTGAAATTTTCAGAACAACCCTGAACCGTTTAGACGGGGTATCTTGTGAATGAGCAGGTCCGTTGCCGCTCCAATTTTTCTCCAAAATCGCGCCTCAATTTTGCACCAGTTTTTCCGTGTAAAGACACTTGCGCACGATCTCATCTTTTCACCAGCATTTTTGAAAAACATGAAAAAAGCACTCTTCTCATTCGCCCTCATCCTGGTCGCTTTCTGCGCGATCCAGGCCGAAAATTGCAAAGGCAACCCGCCACAAGCCGTAGTCACCGCGTTCCAGCAGAAATTCCCGGGCGTCAAGGACGTCGATTGGGACAAAGAAAAAAACGGCGAGTGGGAAGCCGAGTTCGAACAAAACGGTGTGGAAATGAGCGCCAATTTTACCGCTGCCGGACAATGGATCGAAACGGAAACGGAGATCAAGCCCAGCGAGTTGCCGGCTCCTGTGCGTACCGCCCTCAAAGGCAAAAAGATCAAAGAAGCCGCCCGCATCATACGGGCCGACGGCAGCAGCGTTTATGAAGCCGAAGTGCGCGGCAAAGACCTCTTGTTCGATGCCCAGGGAAACCCCCTGCCCCATTAAGCTTCCAGTCCATTTTTGCGCGTGCCGGGCCGTATGTCAACCGCCCGGCACGGCACGCGATCCGATCCATCATGAAAAATCTTTTGATCCAGGCGCTGTTTTTCGCCTTTCTTCCGCTTAGCGCTCTTCGAGGCCAAACGACCACTCTGCATATCCAGCTGACCGACAGCCTCAGCCGCGAACCGCTCATCGGCGCTGCCGTGCGGCTCGAAACCGGTGGCGGCCTCAGCGACGCTACCGGGAACGTGTCGATCCCTAATCTGGCCCCGGGTGCACACCGGCTGACCTGTACCTGCATGGGTTACCAGCCCAAGACGCTGACTATCCAGCTGCCCGCGGACACTCTCCGCATCGCGCTGGTGCCGACCGCCGACCAGCTCGAAGAAGTCATCGTCCAAAGCACCCGCAGCAACTCCAGGGTGGAAGACTCGCCCACGAAGGTCGAAGTGCTCGGCCGCGACGACATGGACGAGGAAAACGGTATTCGCCCCGGCAATGTGGCGAGCATCCTCGGCGATTATTCGGGCATCCAGATCCAGTCCACCGGGCTGGCCTCGGGCAACGCGCAGGTCCGCATCCTGGGCCTGCCCGGGCGCTATACCCAGGTGCTGCGCGACGGGTTGCCGGTGTACGGCGGCCTGGCGGGCGACTTTGGCATCCTGCAGGTGCAGCCCCTGGATTTGCAGCAAATTGAACTGATCAAAGGCCCGGCCTCTACGCTTTTCGGCGGGGGAGCCATCGCCGGCATTGTGAATTTTATTTCCAAAACACCCGGCGCCAAAGCCGAACGCAGCCTGACCCTCAACCAAACCACCCTCGGCGAAACCAACCTCAACCTCTGGCTCGCGGGCCGCCAACAGCATTGGGGCGGCACTTTCTTCGCCGGAGGCACCCGCCAGAATGCCCGTGACGTGGACGGCGACGGCTTCACCGACCTGCCGCGCCTGCGCTCCCTGACCCTGCATCCGCGAGGCTTTTACTACCCCACCCCCAACGACCGGCTCGCCCTGGGGCTCACGTTCGTGGGCGAATCGCGGCTGGGCGGCGACCTGAGCGCAGTGCAGGACGGCGCCACAACCAATCACCCCTACCGCGAAGACAACCAGACCCAACGGCTCGTGGGCGATTTTGCCTGGCGGCATACGGCGGGGAAAAACGCAGAATGGAATGCCAAAGGCGCCTTCGGGGTATTCAATCGCCGCCAGGACCTGCCGGGCTGGCGTTTTGATGGAGAACAACAGGACTGGTTCTCCGAACTCTCTTACCGGCACAGCCAGGGGAACTGGACCTGGGTGGGCGGACTGAATTATTCCGGCAACGCTTTTGATAAAGGCCGGACCGACAGTCTTTTATTCGACAATTTTCAAAATAGCACCCTCGGCGCCTTCGTCCAGGCCGCCGTCCACCGCGCCGGAAAATTCGACGCCGAAGCCGGGCTCCGGCTCGACCGCCACAACCGGTTTGGCGCTTTTCTTTTGCCTTCGGCCGCCCTTTTGTACCATTTGACCCCATCATTTTCCGTACGGGCAGGGGCGGGACTGGGCTATGCCACGGCCAATCCGCTCACCAGCCTGGGCCACGAAGCACCGGAGCTCCGCCGGGTGCTGGCGCCGCCTGCCGGTTTGAAGGCCGAGCGCTCCTTCGGCGGCAGCCTCGAATGGAATTTTCGCCACATTTTTGGCGAGCAACTGGGCGTCTTCCTAAACCAGCAATTTTTCTATACCCTTGTACAACACCCTTTTCTGACCCTGCCCGACGGTGCGGGACACCTGGCCTGGTCCAATGCCGATCAGCCCGCCACCACACACGGGGTAGACAACTACATCCGTCTGAGTTACCAAAACATGGAATTGTATCTCGGTTACACCTACGCTCTGGCCCGGCAGGAATGGGATGCCATGCAGCCCTACGTTCCGCTTACGCCGCGGCACCGCGCCGCAGGGGTCTTTGCCCTGCCATTGGGCGAACACTGGCGCAGCGGTATTGAAGCCTCCTGGTCGGGACCGCAAATCCGCGACGACGGCACCCGGACACAGGATTTTCTGTTCATGGCAGGCATGGTCGGCTTTCATTGGAGGCATTTGGATCTCGTGCTGAATGGTGAAAACCTGCTCGATTTCCGGCAGACCCGCCACGAGCGGGTGGTTCTGCCGCCCTTGGCCAACCCGCGTTTTGTGCCGCTTTGGGCGCCGGTGGACGGGCGGGTGATCAATCTTTCCGCTTCGTTGCGCCTGTAGCGCCAACCTCCAGGTTGGCGCAGGCTAAAAAGCCGACGAGGCATGCGCCACTGTAGCGCCAACCTCCAGGTTGGCGCAGGCTAAAAAGCCGACGAGGCATGCGCCACTGTAGCACCAACCTCCAGGTTGGCGCAGGCTA
>JBGAJY010000032.1:0-36742 GCA_044224705.1 Saprospiraceae bacterium | reverse complement strand
CATGCTCCAATTTTTGTGGCAAACATAACCAGCGGAAACGCTGATCGATTGCCGAAATGATTTTGTCGTAAAATTTAGTTCGCACCAGTTCAATATTTAGATATTTGCCTAAATATCGAATCCCTCAGACATGAACCTCCTTTTCAAAGCGCTCAACGACCCCACCCGGCGAGCCATTCTGGAAATGTTGCGCGATGGCGAACGTACGGCCGGCGACATAGCCGACCGTTTCGACATGACCAAGCCGACGATCTCGCACCACCTCGACCTGCTGCGGCAAGCCGATTTAGTGGCGAGTTTCAGGCGGGGGCAGTTTATTTATTATTCATTGAATATGAGCGTATTGGATGAGATTTTTGCCTGGCTGTCACAATTCAAAAAATCCTGACGATGAAAAAAAATCCTGTTCTCGAAATCCTGATCTGGGCGACTGTTGCGTCGCCGCTCCTTTACCTGGCTGCCTCCTGGGGGCAGTTGCCCGAAATTGTGCCTACTCATTTCAACGCTGCCGGCGAGCCCGACGGTTTTTCCAGCAAAAGCAGTCTGGCGGGCATTCTGGTGTTCCTGTTGCTGCCCACTACCCTGCTGGTCGCTTTTGTGCCCAAGTTGGATCCCAAGCGCAATTTTGACCAGTTTCCCGGCTCCTTCCAGCGTCTCCGGCTGGTACTGGCCCTGTCCCTGGCAGCCATCGGCATGATCATCGTTTATTCCGCGATGCACGCGGGCTTCAACCCGGTTCGGGTGCTGATGGTGGTGCTCGGCGGTTTGTTTGCCGGGCTCGGCAATTATCTCGGCACGGTAAAGCCCAATTATTTTGTCGGCATACGCACGCCCTGGACGCTCGAAAGCGAAACGGTTTGGCGCAAAACGCACCGTCTGGGGGCGCGCTGGTTTTTTGCCATGGGCCTGATCATCATCGTGGGAGGCTTGGCGGTGCCGGTGAAAATGGCCTTTTGGCTGCTGCTGGTAGTGCCCCTGGTGGTGTGCGTGGGTATTGTTTATTACTCTTGGCGGGCTTTTCAGCAGGAGCAGAAAACCGTTTGACCGCAAAGTTTTCCACACGCCGTTTGGCGAAACCTTCGCAACTTTGTCAGCCGCAGCCGGGCCCCCGCTTCGGCTGACAAAATTTTCCCTATCAAAGCTTTACTCGTCATATTTCTCCTTTGGTTCATTGCCGTTCCGCTGCTGGCACAGCCCTCGGACGACTTTGAACACACGACCGGCCAGGTGGATCAGCTGCTGGCCCAGGCGCGCGCCGCAAACAAGGACGACAAAGCCGAAACCCTGGCCAAACAAAGCTACGACCTCGCCCGGCAGGTCAATTACGAAGGCGGCGTGATTCGCTCCCTGATCTTCCTCGGCGATATCTGCGCCCGCAACAACCGCACCGAGGAGGCCCTCCGCTACTACCTGGATGTGGAGGAAAAAGCCTCCCTGACCAACAATTCCGCCGTGCTGTTCACCGTTTGCGGCGATCTGGGCGACCTTTATTTTAAGGAAAAAATATACTCCAATGCCAGGGTGTATTACCTCAAAGCCCTCTCGATCCAACCCAATAACTATGGGATGACCGAAAAGGCAGCCGATACTTATCTGTACGATATGCGATTCGACAGCGCGGAAATCATGTACCGCGACCTGATCGTCAATTACCGGACCGACGGCGACAACACGCGGCTGGTACAGATTTATCAGAAACTGGCCGACGTGTACAACCAGAACAACCTGGCTTCCAAAGCGCTGTACTACTACATCGGCATCGATGAAATCCTGGACCGCTACGGCTCGCCCGCTGCAAAAGCAACTTCGTACAACAACCTCGGCAAGCAGTACGTCCTCCTGAACAACTACGATAAAGCGCTCTACTACTTCCGCAAAGCGGAACTGCAGTGCGATTACGTCAATTGCGATCAGCCGGAAGTGCTGTACGCCAACCTCGGCATCGCCCTGCACAACACGGGCAAAACCAAAGAAGGCCTCGAATACCTGCTGCGCGCCCGCGACATTGTCCTGAAAAACAAGGATCGCCGCGCCCAGGCCAACCTGGAACACCTCATTACCGGGGTGTATTTCAGCAACAACGACCTTTACAACGCCTTGCAGCACAACGAACTGGCCATTCAGGCAGCCCGCGAAACCAAGCAGATCGACATCCTGGCCGAAGCTTACCACACCGCCGCCGACCTGTACTACGGCCTCTATGATTTTGAAAAAGCTTTCAATTTTTACAAAGAATACCTCGCCCTGCTGAACCAGATCAGCTTCGACGAAAAGGCCAAACTCAACAACCTCATCCAGATCACCCGCTCGCTCAAGGACGCCGAAAGCAAATACAAGCTGATGATCAGTCAGCAAAAGATCAAGGAAGCCGAACTGCAAAATCGCCTGACCGAACAAAATCAGCAACTTGCCCTCGAAACCCAACGCCGCGAAGACGAACTGCGGCAGTCGCAGAAAGACAAGGAACTGAACGAAGCCAAACTTCGCGAACAGACCTTGCTGGTACTCCGTGCCCGCACCGAATTGCGCCTGCGCCAACTGGATGCCGAACGCAATGAGCAACTCGCTATCAACCTGCAAGCTCAGGAACGCGAGCGCACCAACAACCTCGCCGACAGCCTCGTACGGGACAAACAAGCCAAGGAACTGGAGATCGCCCTGCGCGACAAAAGCATCGCAACTCTCACCGCTAGCAAAAACATGGAACGCCTGCGCTTTGCCTATGGCGTTGGCGGCTTCGCCCTGGTGATCCTGGCGCTGCTGGGCATCAGCTGGCTCTATGCGCGCCGGGCCGGGCAACGCCTGGCCCTGCAAAATCGCAAAATAGAGGCGCAGCGCGACCAGATCGAACAGGAGCGCCGCAACAGCGACAAACTTTTGCTCAATATCCTGCCCGAAGAAATTGCCGACGAACTCAAAAAACACGGCGAAGCCACCCCGCAATTCTACCCGGCAGCCACCGTGCTGTTTACAGATTTTATCGATTTTACCCGGCTGTCCGCCCAAATGTCGCCGGAAAGGCTGATCGACGAACTGGACGAATGTTTCCTCGCTTTTGATGAAATATGCGAAAAACACCGGCTCGAAAAGATCAAAACCATCGGCGATGCCTACATGTGCGCCGGCGGACTACCTGTGCCGAACGAAACCCATGCCGAAGATGCCGTCCGCGCCGCAATCGACATGGTCGAATGGCTCGAACGCCGCAACCGCGAGAACCCCGATGCGGTGTTCCGGCAAATGCGCCTCGGTATCCACACCGGGCCGGTCATCGCTGGTGTAATTGGGAAAAACAAATTCGCCTATGATATCTGGGGTGATGCCGTCAACCTGGCCGCCCGCCTGGAAGCGCTCGGCGAACCCGGCCGCATCAATATTTCCAGTGCCACTTACGAGGCGGTCAAACACCTTTTTATCACCACGCACCGCGGCAAAAAAGAGGTCCACAACAAAGGCGCGGTGGAGATGTATTTCGTTGATGGGGTTCGTTAAGTGGCAGTGGCAGTAGCAGTTGCCCTGCAACTACTGCTTCGGCGTGCTGTGGAACACTGTCAGAAAGATCAAAGCCAATTTCATCGCGGGAGAGACCGAAGCATCAAGACTGTCCTCGATGGCCCAGTCCCTGGGGTCGCGTTCGCGGAGGGTGTAGAGGTAAAAGCGGCCGCGATTGGGGTCATCGACGACCCACTCGTCCAATTGGTTGGTCCAGCGGCTGCGGAGCGTGAGCGCCATGGTATTATCCGTGACCCGCCATTCTTTAAAATCATTGGGCCAGGCGGTGCGCATGGTGACCACATCGCCCTCGTAGGTGCGCAGTTCCCACTGATTTTTGTCGTCCTTCCATTTTTGGCGGATGGTGCCGCGCCATTCGCCGATCTGAAAATCCCACTCCGACCAGTCGTCGCGAATGTTCAGCCAGCGCAATTTGAGCTCGCCCACCACATCTTCATCGGGATAGTCGGATTCTTTTTCTTCCGCTGCCGTGCTCGTATCGGCATTCACCGCATAAATTTCCCATTCGACAAAAGAGTCGCTCCACCGGCTGCTGATCCCCGACAGGCGTTGTTCCTGGGCAGGCAATGCCATGGCCAGCTGTAAAATGAGGAGCGTATGGAGAATGCGGGACATGATCAATGGCAGTGGCAGTGGCAGTGAGCAACCCTGGGTAGCCAAGCGTACCCACTGCTACCGCCACTGCCACTGCAACTAAAAATCAGAACGGCAGATCGTCATTTGCCGTGTTTGTTTGCGGCGAATCAGTGTAGTTCGGGAAAGGATCGGCAGGAAAATGTTCCCCGCCGCCGCCCTGTGCAGCCGGTTCGTCGGCTGCGCCGGCGCGGTCGATACGCCATGCGTTGAGGCTGGTAAAATATTTGCCCTGCCATTCGCGGCCGCGCAGGTCGAACGATACTTTGAGCCGCTCGCCTTCCTTGTATTGGTCGAGGACGGAGCACTTGTCCTGAACAACCTGAAATTTGACAAATTGCGGATAGTTGCCGTCGGGAATTTCGAGCACGAATTCGCGGGCCTGAAAGCTGGCCGTTTTTTGTTCTGTGGGGAAAATGCGGTGGAGTTTGCCTTCTACTTCAAAAGCCATGAGCAGTGAATTGGAAAATGAATGTCAGAATGAGGGTCTTGTGAATTAATTGGCCGCACCGGCCGGTTTTTTCAACTGGAACAACTGTTCGTAATAGCCGGGGCGGTTGACGGTAAAGATGCAATTGTAGCGTTTTGTGCCGATGTAGCGCTGTTGCGGCGAGTACAAAAAGACTTCCGGCGCCTGATCGTACAGAAATTGCTGAGCCTGGATATACAATTCGTTGCGTTTGGCGACGTCCTCCGTTCCCCGGATGGCTTCAATGAGCTGGTCAAATTCCGGACTGACCAATGCGCCGCGGTTATCGCCTGCGGGGAAGAGGCTGGCGGAATGGTAGTTCTGATAAAAATCGTACTGGCCGGGGTATTGATTGAGGCCAAACAGCGCAGCTTCAAAACGGCCGGCTTTGGTTTCCTCACTCAGTTTCTGGAGGTCGATCGGGATGATATTGATTTTGACACCGGCCAAACGACAGGTTTTTTCAATACTCGTGGCAATTTGTTCGGTCACAGGGCTTGTAGTAGTTGCGATAACATCGATGCTTAATGGGGTCCGTTGGCCATCCATGTTTTTATCGACGATACCGTCGCTGTCGGTGTCGGTCCAGCCGGCCTGGGTCAGCAGGTCTTTGGCCTTTTGGACATTGAAATCATACGGGGTAATATTTTTGGCGTAGTAGGGTTTGCTCGGATTGATCGGACCCACAATGCGTTGGGCCAGGCCATGCTGGACGGTATTCAGGAGGTAATCGTAGTCGACCAGGTGGGACAGTGCCTGGCGCACCAGTTTATCCGAGAGTTTGGGGTTGCGGAGGTTAAAAAGCCAGCGGTTGTACTGCTGAGCCGGTCGGGTTTGGAAGTCATAATTGGCAGCCAGCAGGGAGTCTTTCTTCATTTCGAAATACTTGGCCGGACTGATGGTGAGCGCCACATCGAGGTCGCCCGTGCGCAGCAGGTTTTCGATCACGCCTTCGTCGCGCTGAAATTTGTACACCAGGCGGTCGGGGTAAGCGCCGAGCAGAGGGATGGAGCCTCTGAGTTTGTCGCCCCACCAATTTTGTTTTTTGACCAGCACCGTTTGCAGTTCGCCGATACTTTCAGGCTGGTAGGGGCCGCTGCCGGAGATACTGGCGGGGTCGGTCGAATATTTGGGCTGACGAAAATCGGCCGCAAATTTTTTCAGGTTCTCGTTCTCCTTGGACAGTGCCTCAGCCTTCTTTGCATCGAGCAAATCGGGCAGGGGAATACCGCCCAGCAAGTTTTCGGGATCATAATGATAAGCCGGCAGGATATTGGTCTGGCACAGCGTTTCTACAGCCAGGATATAGTATTTGCCAAAATAGGCGGTGAATTTTTTCGGGTTGGCCGGATCCACCTCGATGTTTTTAAGGTCGCCGATATAACCCGCGAAATTGTTCAGGCCCAGGTGTGGGTTCAATTGGACTTTGTAGGTAAAAATCAGGTCATTGCCCGTGACGGGAGTGCCATTGTCCCAAACAGCTTCGGGGATGATCTCAAAATCGTAGGCCAGGGAGCCTTTGTACGGCCCTTCGGTCACGATCCTGGACTTGGGGATGGCCTTGACGATCAAGGGCACCAATTCCAGGGACTCCGGATCCACAATTCCGAGGCTCTGAAATATTTGCGCGGCGACCGAGCGCGAGTAGGCGCCCGTAGACAAATAGGGATTCATGTCGTTGGCCGCTGCTTCAATGCGGATATTGAGCGTGTTGCCGTTTTTATCGCCTACATAGCTGACGGGCTGACCGGCATGTCCAACACAATTTTTACAATAGTAAATGAGCAAAGCAGCTGCCAGAACAGCCAGGCCCCAGCGGAGATACTGTCGATTTGTTTTCATGTGAGATCAATTTTGTGGTAAAAGTAAGGCATTGCTCGAACGCTCGGACAGAATTCAGACGAACCTTCCCTTCCATTCCGGCCGCGGCAACATGCACTGTTCCTGACGCCCGAACCAACGGTAACGGTTGCCTGCGACCCAGTTGTACACCGCGTCGCGCAGGACGCGCGGCACGATTTTGAAGCCGTAAAGCAAGGCCCAGCCGCCGCCCAGCCGCCGAAGCACCTCCAGCGCAGCGTCGGAACGCGTATAAATGCGCTCCCCGTCGACAAGCACCACCGTGTCGAAATCTTCGGCCGACAGTCCGAAGCCTTTCAGCAAACGCTGGCCAGTGTCGGACTGAAGCGCGGAGAATCGAAAAACCCCTTTTCGGTCGCGCAAAAGGACCCATTGCACTGCACCGTTGCAGAGATTGCAGACGCCGTCGAACAACAGGACCGGAGATTTAACCTTTGCTTCCAATGAATTTTGACTTTTTTGCATGCTGAAACTTCTTCCCGCCAACCGATTTTACTACCCTGCCCATGCCCACCGCGCTCACCATTGTTTTTGTCGGCATCACAATATTCCTGTCGCACTATTTCGCCACGCTGTTCACCCGGACGAAGATACCGGATGTCCTGTGGTTGTTTACCATCGGGCTGTTGCTGGGCCCCGTGAGCGGCACGGTGCATGTAGAGACTTTTGGGGCCGTAGGGCCGGTTTTTACTACTATCACCCTGGTATTTATTCTGTTTGAAAGCGGAATCGACCAGCGCCTGGAACCTTTGATCAGTTCGCTCAGCGGGACGGCGAAGATCACTACGTACAACTTTATCGGCACCTGTCTGGTTGCCGGAAGCATCGTTTATTTCTACACCGACCTGGGCTTGCTGCGTTCGCTCATGCTCGGCAGCATCGTGGGCGGCACCTCTTCGGCTGTGGTCACCACGCTCGCGCGGCGTTTTCCGATGACGCAGCGGACGAGTACGATCCTCGTGCTGGAATCGGCTTTTTCCGACGTTTTTACCCTGGCCGTGCCGCTGACTTTGCTCACCGCCTACAAAATCGGGAAAGTAGACGTGGCATTCGTGACGGGGCAAATGATCGCGGCGTTCATCCTTGCGGCCATGCTGGGTATTTCCGGCGCCTTCCTTTGGAGCATTCTCCTGCGGCGCATGCGTTTGTTGCAAAATACGGTATTCACCACCCCGGCTTTTGTTTTTATCATCTACGGCGTCGTCGAGTTGCTGAACTATTCGGGGCCTATCGCAGCGCTGGCATTCGGCGTCACTTTGGGCAACATGGACGTGCTGGGGCCGCCCATCATGCGCAACGTGCTCTCCCGCAAACCCATCACGCTCAACGACAACGAGCGCGCCTTTTTTTCCGAAGCGGTCTTTTTGCTGCGCACATTTTTCTTTGTGTACATCGGCATTTCCGTACGCCTCAACGACTGGTATCCGATGGCTCTGGGCGCTATCATTACGGCTGCGCTGTTCGTGATCCGCATCCCTATCGTACGTATTTCGATGCCGCGCAGCACGCCGCGCAAGGACGCGGCCTTTGCAGCGGCCATGATTCCCAAAGGCCTCGGCGCCGCCGTACTGGCGTCTTTACCCGCTCAACAGGGCGTACCAGGAGGGGAAATGATCCAGTCAATCGTGTTTTCGATCATCCTTTGCACCACCATGTTCACCACGCTGCTGACCTTCCTGGTGGACAAAACCTGGCTCGCCAACGTTTATATCTGGATTTTCGGCCTGATGCGCATGGGACGCAAGTATGCCGAACCCTCGGAGGTTACAGCAGCGGAAACGGAACTCAGCGAGGAGATTTCCGAAGGCGAAATCCCGGCGCGGGAGATCGAAGACATTGATGAAGAAGGAACCGAGGAAAACCCGAAGGGGTAATTTTTGGGTAGATTTGCGCGTTTTTTAGCCTTTTAAGGATCAATGCGTCAATTTATCAGGTATTTCTCTGTACGCCAACCCCTCCCAGTGGGGAGGGGTTGGGGGTGGGGTTAGCGCAAGGAGAGGTTTTTCCCAAAAAATTGAATTTACAGCTTGTCGAGCCTCCTCCGCAAGTCGTCAGAATTGACCCTTTATTTCACTTAAAAAAATCTCCTGTGAGCCCTTTCGCGCTTTCAAAATACCTGCCTGCGCTTCTCCTCCTTTCCCTGCCCACCCTCCTTTTTGCCCAAAAACCTACCGCCGCCAACCCCGCCGACACCGCCGGAAAACTCAAGATCGAAACCTCGCTCACCGGCGAATACTACCAACTGCGCGGCGGCGCCTACGGCCAAAAACTCAGCGGCAGCGTGCGCCTGCGACAGGAAAACACCCTCGTGTATTGCGACACGGCCCTGCTCTTTGGCGACGATGCGGTGCTGCGCGGCCACGTGGTGCTGGAACAGGGCGATTCAGTCAAGGTATTCGCCGATTCGGTGTTGTATTTCGGCCTGACCCGCCAAAGCGACCTGTTCGGCGACGTTATTCTGGAAAACGGCAGGCAACGCCTTTTTACCGAAAAACTGCATTACGATCTGGCCAACAAGATCGCCACCTACCATGAGGGCGCCACCCTGGACAACGGCAAAAGCCAGCTCAAAAGCCGCCACGGCTACTATTACGTCAATCAAAAAGAAGCCTTTTTCCGGGGCAATGTGCTGATCACCGACCCCGATATGACAGTACGCACCGATACCCTGTCGTTCAATACCGAAACGCAGGTGGCCCGCTTCCTGGCACCCACGCTCATCAGTCAGCAAGGCAGCAAGGTGTATACCGAAGGCGGTTTTTACGACCTCGAAAACAACTTTGCCGAATTCGACGTGAACCCACAGTACGAGCGCGACGGACAGCGGGGCCGTGCCCGGAAAATGCGCTACGACGGCCTGACCAAAGAATACGTCCTCGAAGGCGATGCCCGGATCGAAGAAAAAAACAAGGACGTGACGGCCGACGTGATCCGCTACAACCTCGACACCAAAAAAGCCATCCTGCGCGGCAACGCCCACTACCGCGACAGCACGCAGGACATTACGGGCGCCGAAATTCGCTACGACGACCTCAACAAACGCTACCAGCTGCTCGGCCGGGGCCGCGTCAGCGACCCGCCCAACATCATCGAAGCCGATTCGCTCGACTTCAACGACCAGCTGGGCGAAGGCCTCGCCCTCGGCAACGTCGTGTGGCAGGATACATCGGCCAATTATACCGTGCTCTCCTGGCGCATGGACTACAATAAACACTCGCAATACCTCAACGCCTTCGGCGCCTTCGGGCCCGATGGCGCCGCCGGCCGGCCGATGATGAAATCCCTTATCGATCGCGATACCTTGTACATGGCCGCCGATACTTTGACCACCTATAAACCCGACTCAGCCTCCGACATACGCGTCCTGCTGGCTTACCACGACGTGCGGATTTTCAAAAACGACCTGCAGGGCGTCTGCGACTCCATGTCGTTCAGCACCGCCGATTCGATCTTCTGGTTTTTCAAAATTCAGCAAATCCCGCTGCTCTGGTCCGACACCTCCCAGTTCTCCGGCGACACCATCCGGATGCTCCTGCGCAACAAAAAACTGGACCGCATCTGGCTGCGGCAGAACGCTTTTGTGATCAATTCCGAAGATGAACAGTTTTTCAACCAGATCAAAGGCCGCAACACCACGGCCTATTTCCGCGACAACCAGGTGAACAACATGTTCGTGGAAGGCAATGCCGAAGCAGTCTATTACGCCCTCGACGATAAGCGGGCCTACATCGGCGTGAACGAAACGCAGTGCTCCGAAATGCGGCTGCTGTTTGGCAACAACAAGGTGGAAAGCGTCAAATTCTACACCGAGCCCAAGGGCAAATTCTCGCCGATGGACAAAGCCGGGACGGACACCAAAAAGCTGGACGGTTTTTTCTGGGAAAAAACAAGGCGGCCCAGGTCGGTGGCGGAGATATTGCGGAGAAGGGAGGAGTGAAACTGGATCGACGATTGACGACACGGAGATTGCCTGCAGGCTGGATTGGGGACACAGGTCTGGACACCGTGGGTCAAAACCTGGCTGGTTGAGGCGGCAGACGCGGCCATCGAGGCGCCCTGCTTGAACATCAGCGCTTTCAGGAGGCAGAAGAATATTACCTGGCAACTTTGAGCATTTATGAACGTCTGGTACAAACTGAAAGAGAACAGTTTGAGCCTGATCTTTCCGAAATTTACAGAAGCTTATGCCTTTTATATCAGGAGCAGGATCATCTTGACAAAGCGGACGAACGATGCAAACAATCAGAGGACATTATAAGTCGGCTCGCAAGTAGTCGGCCAACTTAGTTTTTGAAAATATCCGGGCTTGTTTTGCCTGAAAGCCTCGTGGCCCGGTGGGCCGCTATCTTCATAGAAATCGGCGGGGTAGGAATCGGGGCAGCCCGGAGAGGGCTATCTGAGGTGTCAGATGCCGGCCCGCTGGGCCGGATAATCTTATCTCTTGGCCTGCGCTACAAAGATAGCAACCCTCCGGGCCGCGAGGACTACTGACCTTCCTTTCACGAAATCCTGCTCCACACCCGCGCCTCCTTCGTTTCCGTCTCCAGATGCCGCCGCAGCCGCACGTGCTCCGGCGCCGTCAGATCCGGGCCGCTTTCGAGGATTTTGATGGCGATCTCGCGGGCGGCCGAGAGGATTTGCCCGTCGCGGGCGAGGTCGGCGATGTGGAAATGCAGCATGCCGCTTTGCTGGGTGCCTTCGATATTGCCGGGACCGCGCAGGCGCAGGTCGGTCTCGGCGATGACGAAGCCGTCGTTGGTCTGCACCATGGTTTGCAGGCGCTCGCGGGCGTCGGCGCTGAGTTTGAAGCCGGTCATGAGGATGCAGTACGACTGCTCGGCGCCCCGGCCCACGCGGCCGCGCAGCTGGTGCAGTTGGGAGAGCCCGAAGCGGTCGGCGTTTTCGATCACCATGACGGACGCATTGGGCACGTTCACGCCGACTTCGATCACCGTCGTGGCGATCATGATCTGCGTTTCGCGCTTGATAAAACGCTGCATTTCAAAGTCTTTGTCGGCCCCTTTCATTTTCCCGTGCACGATGCTGATCTGGTATTGCGGCGGCGGGAAATCGCGGCTCAAAGCCTCGTAACCCGACATCAGGTTCTGCAAATCCACCGCTTCGGTCTCCTCGATCATCGGGTAAACCACATAAATCTGCCGGCCCAGCGCGATTTCTTCCTTCATAAAACCCTGCACGCGCAGTCGGTGGTGTTCGGTGCGGTGGGTCGTGGTGATCGGTTTGCGGCCCGGCGGCAATTCGTCGATGACCGACACGTCGAGGTCGCCGTAGAGCGTCATAGCCAGGGTGCGCGGGATGGGCGTGGCGGTCATGACCAGCACGTGGGGCGGCAGGCTGCCTTTGTTTTTGGCCCAGAGCTTGGCGCGCTGCTCCACGCCGAAGCGGTGTTGTTCGTCGATGACGGCCAGGCCGAGGCTTTGGAATTGCACCCAGTCTTCGATCAGGGCGTGCGTACCGACGACGCAGTGCATTTCGCCGGAAGCCAGTTGGGCAAGGATGGCTTCGCGTTTTTTGCCCTTGACGTTGCCGGTGAGGAAGCCGATGTTGACGCCCAGGTCGCCGACGAGTTCGGTGATGTTGGCAAAATGCTGCTGCGCGAGGATTTCGGTAGGCGCCATCAGGCAGGCCTGGTGGCCGTTGTCGAGGGCCATGAGCATGCTCATGAGGGCCACGACAGTTTTTCCGGAACCGACGTCGCCCTGCACCAGGCGGTTCATCTGGCGGCCCGAAGCGAGGTCGGCGCGGATTTCTTTCAGTACCCGCTTTTGCGCGCCGGTGAGTTCGAAGGGCAGTTTTTCCTGAAAAAAACGGTTGAAGTAGTCGCCGATTTTATCAAAAACGAATCCGCGCGAGGCGTCCTTCCGGCGGTTGCGGATTTGCAGCAGCCGCAATTGCAGGAAGAAGAGTTCCTCGAATTTCAGCCGCCGGGTAGCTGCGTCCAGTTCGCCCTGACTTTCTGGGAAATGGATTTTTTGCAGGGCATCCCAGCGGGGCGTCAGCCGGAAAGCCGAGAGCATGCCGTCGGGCAGCGTTTCGGGCAAATCGGCGGGTGAGAGGGTATCCAGCAGCGTACGGGTGAGCTTGCGCAGCCCCCGGGCGTCGAGGCCTTTTTGCACGAGTTTGTCGGTACTGGGGTACACCGGCTCGAAATGGCGGGCCTTTTGGGTATTGTCCGGATTAGCCTCCTCCATCTCCGGGTGGGAGATGTTGAAGCGCCCGCCAAACTCACTCAACCGTCCGAAAACGATGTATTCGCGGCCGACGTGCAGGTTTTTCTCCAGCCAGTGGATCGATTGAAACCAAACCAGTTCGATGGCGCCGGTGTCGTCGCGCAGGGTGCCGACCAGGCGGCGGGCGCGGCCTTCGCCCAGTGTTTCCAGGCGCCGGAGGACGCCCCGGAATTGCACCTGTTCACCTTCGGTCTTCGCATCGCGGATACTGTGAAAACGCGTACGATCGATGTACCGGAACGGAAAATGAAACAACAGGTCGCCGAAAGTGAATACCCCCAATTCTTTTTTCAGCGTCTCGGCGCGCTGCGGGCCGACGCCTTTGAGGTATTCGATGGCGGTATCGAGTGGCATGTTGTCGGAGGCGAAAATAACAGAAATTGTTTTAATAGTGTTTTTCACCGCGAAGGCGCGAAGGCGCGAAGAATTTGCGGTAAATTGTTGTTTTACATTGTATTACAAAGGAAATCCAAGCGAAAGAATTGAAATAAATCTTCGCGCCTTCACGCCTTTGCGCCTTCGCGGTGAAAAAATCACCCCCCAATCTTCCCCAACAACCACTCCCGTTCCGCCACCGCCGGGCATGCGCGGATTTGCTCGGCCAAAGTGCTGCCTGGCCCTTTTTGCGCCAGTTTTTTGGTAAACCGTATGAGGTTGCGGTAGCTCTCCCGGTGATAGCCCAGTGCCTTTTGCCGTCGGATAAAGACGCCAAAGCTGTCGAGCAGAGAGGCCAGCGAGAGCCATTCTCCGCGTTCAAAATAGCTTTTGAGCAGCATGCGGCGCACATCGAGGGCCATGAAAACTTCGGGAAAATCCAGCGTACGCAGCAGTTCGAGGGCTTTGCCGTAGTCGGCGGCCCGGTAGTAAAATATAGCCAGGTTGTAGCGATAGATGTTCTCGCGTTCGGCGGGCGGAAGAGCCTCCCTGTAGCGGTCAAGAAATTCGCGCGCCCAGGCGCGGTCACCGGTCACCTGGGACAACAGGTGGATATTATTGTAGGTATAAGCCGGTAAAATGCCGTTTTCGAGCAAAATACCGCGTTCCAGGGCTGCCTGGTAGAGATCGAGGGCGGTTCGGGCATATTCGCGTTCGCCGCGGTTTTGGCGGCGGATGCAAAAATTGATGGCAGCCATATGGATATCGCGGCTTTCGGCGGGAGGGAACAAATCGGGGTGAATGTGCAGCAGTTCGTTCAGGAGTTGGAATGCTTCGCCGTCGTCGGAGTCGCGCAGCACGCGCCAGCTGTGTAACAAAAGGGCCATGGCCGGATTGCCGGTAGCAGGCAGATTTTCCGCGTGGCGCCGCACTGCATCGGCGAGCGGCATGCTGTAATCCGATCCGCCGACCGAGTGCAGCGATTCCGCTGTGCAGGCCCAGCGCAGGTTGTCGAGCATAAAAAACTGGCCCAGGGCCTCGCCCACGGCCGAGAGGTTGGTGGGGCCGCCCCGCCGCTGCACGATGCGCTGGCTGAATATTTCATTTTGCAAAAGATAGTGAAACAGGTGCCAGCCGGCGTGGCGATGCGGCGACGCAGAATGCTCTCGTTCAAGCAATTGAGCATCGCGCTCGAAGAGTTGGGACAGCCCCCGGCGGCGAAACGCGCGCACGCGGTACAACCGCTCCGTAAGGCCGTCGTGCTGCATTTCGCTCACGGCCAGATACTGTTCGAGGCGCTCGGTGAGGTAGGAAAAGGTGTGGTTGAGGGTCAGGTTGTGAAATGGCCGGCCCGGATAAAGGTTTTGAAAAATCTCCTCGCGCCCCATCGCTCCGGCCGATTGGACCAATAATTCGAATAACCGGATCACGTCCTGCCGCTGGTTGTAAAACGGCGAAGCCAAAAAACGGCGCACGGAACCATATTCGGAAGATTCTATGGCGCGGAAGATTTGAAGAAGAAAGGTGTTCGCCATTTTCGATAATCATGAAAAAACGAAAAAATGATAGATTGCCATTTATTCCAAAAATAAATGATTGGAAACAAAAGTGCATCATCCAACAGAAAATTGCTTTCGATAATTCCAAAATTCTGTCCAGGAATATGCGAAGCTGCGGGGGGTATGTTTGTGTCAAAATCGCATGAACATGAAAAAAATAACTCTGCACGGCATAATCCTCAGCGTCGTCCTGCTGCTCGCCCTGTCGACCGTCTCCGGTCAGGGCTTTTTTATCCACAACCATACCCTGCAGTTCAGCTCAGCCCGCACCAAGGTCCTGCCCAATGGTTACGAGGTGCAATTGCTGGAATCTTTGGCCAACCAGCAGACCTGCCTGTATAAGCAATCGCTCAGTCCGGAAGGAGAAGAGCTGGACTGGAGCGCCGAATGCAGCGTGTTTCTGGGCGGCGCCTGGCTCAGTGAAGACCTGCGACTCGACGTGCACGCCGATCAGGACACGACCCTGTACGTCGTCAAGCGAACGGTGGACGGCGACACCATCTGGTGGTCGCAGCTAACCAAGCCCGCCCAGTGGTCATACAGTGCGACAAGCGTGCAGCAAAATGCTGCCGGGGCGATCTTTTTTTGCGGCCGGGCGAATCAACTCGTTTTCCCGTTCGGAGTGCATTTTTTCGGCGCCAAATACGATTCGGGCGGCGCACTGCAGTGGTTTTTCGATTACCCGGTCAATACCGACGCAGCCGGAGGTATTGAAATCGTGGACACCCCGGGCGACGACTGCGTATACAGCCTGACCTATAACAACAGTTCCATGGTCGTCGACTCGCTGCAAAAGCGTGGTAGCAACGGCGCCTTATTGTGGTCGCATGCGTTTCCAAACGGCGACAGCGACTTCAAGGCCGACAACGGCCCTATCAATTGCGCTTTCACGCAATCCGACTCGGCCGGCAACTACGTGAGCACCTTGAGGCGCTACGACGCGGCCGGAAATCCGCTATGGGCAGCCACTTTGAACAGCCTGTTTCCGGCGACTAATGTGGACGTATCCATCGTAGCGACCAGCGTTGATCATAATATTCTGGTGTTAGGCCAGGAGGCCGTCGGGATTAATGTGCTCCCGTACAAGCCTTTCGCTGCGCTGTTTGACACAAACGGCAATATGAAGTGGAAGAAAATTTTGTCCACCGGATGGTTCCAGACTTTCGCCAGCGCAACGCCTACGCCCGATGGCGGCTTTGTCATCGTAGGCTCGCTGGACGATCTGGCGTCACAGTTTAACATTGTGTACGCAATGAAAATAGACTCCGGCGGCGTCGTGTATCCCGGTACGCTCAGCGGCCATCTTGCCGTGGATGCCAATGTGAATTGCCTGGTGGACCCTCCCGAAACACCCGCGGTCAACTGGAAGGTTCTGGCCGTCGGAAACGAGGCTTATTTTGCTGTCAGCGATACCGGGGGGATGTTTTTCAATACGAGCCTTCCGGCCGGCAATTACACGGTCAGCGTGGTACCACCCTCGAATTTGTGGGAATCCTGTCCGGCTTCAGCATCTTTTAACATCCCTAATTCGGGCGCCACGGAAATCGAGCAGGATTTTGCCCTCAGCGCCATCGCCGATTGCCCGGCCATGTCGGTCTCCGTGTCCACCTGGTCGCTGCGGCGCTGTATGCCGAACACCTACACGGTGCACTATTGCAACGACGGCACTGTTGCCGCGGACAGCGCGGTGGTGCAAATTATCCTCGACCCTGTGCTCGATTTCAACAGCGCGAGCATTCCATACACCCTGGACGACGACGACGTGCTCACGTTCCAGCTCGGCACCGTGGAATCGTTGCATTGCGGGTCGTTTACATTTAGCGTGACGCCCAACTGCGACGAGACGGAAATCGGCCAAACCGTTTGCGTCAGCGCGTCCATTTACCCGGACACCCTGTGTAACCCTCCCGCCAACTGGTCCGGCGCGACGCTCGTCGGCTCGGCCGCCTGCGAAGGCGACAGTGTTCGTTTCGTTCTCAAAAATACCGGCAACGGCCCCAGCACGCCGGGTTTGAACTTCGTGGTGGTGGACGACCATGTGATCATGATGCAGGCGCCACTGCCAGCGCTTCTTCCGCAGGATAAATACGAAACGACCATGCCTTCCAATGGCAATGCCTGGCGCTTTTTGGCCGAGCAAGAGCCCAATCACCCCCAGCCCGAATCCGTTTCTGTTGGGGTGGAAGGCTGCAACGGTCCGGTCCAGCCCGGGTTGCTGCTCGAATTCCCGAACACCGACGGCAGGCCTGCCACTGCCCGGGATTGCCAGGAGCTCATAGGATCCTGGGACCCAAATGATAAATCAGCCGCCCCCCGTGGCATGGGCGACGCCCACTACATCAGGCCCGGCACACCGCTCACCTATCACATTCGTTTTCAAAATACCGGCACGGATACGGCTTTCACGATCGTCGTGCGCGACACGCTCGCCGCCTGGCTCGATCCGGCTGCGCTGCGCCTCGGGGCATCGAGCCATCCGTACAGTTTCGATCTTTTGGGCAACGGGATCGCCGTTTTCACCTTCAACAATGTTGCGCTGCCCGATTCGAACGTCAACGAAGCCGCTTCGCAGGGTTTTGTGGAATTTTCCATTGATCAAAAAGCGGACATTCCCCTCGGCACCGTGCTCGAAAACCGCGCAGGCATTTACTTCGACTTCAACCCTGTGGTGCTGACCAACACCGTTTGGCATACCGTGGAGGAGGATTTCCTGACGATTATCTCTTCGACGAGCACACCCGCAGGGCTGGAGCAAAGCTTGCGCATTTTCCCCAACCCCGCCGCGGGCGAGGTCTGGGTGGATACGCCGGGCGGGAGCTTTGCAAGTGGCGACCGGCTATTCGTGTACAACGCGCTGGACAAACCGGTGGCGCAATATCCTGCCACAGGCGCCCGCATGGAGCTGAGCGGCAAGTTGCCGAGCGGCATTTACTTTGTCGAATGGAGATCGGGGGCGCTAGTAAAAGGGCGCGGAAAACTGGTTCTGAAATAAGCGGAATCCACACCGTAATTGTTGATTCAAAATCTCATGAACATGAAACTTACACCTGCAATACATAACCTGATTTTCACAGCGGTTTTGTTTTTTACATTTTCCACATCCTATGGGCAAGGCTTTTTCATCAGTAACCATGAAACGAATCTTTCACTGCGAATGCGTGTCAAAGTGTTGTCGAACGGTTATGAGATGCAGTCCTTTCGGACCTACCAGGAGCTGTGCCTCAATCGCCAACTCCTCAGTCCGGAAGGCATGGAGCTCGACTGGAACTACGAATGCGACCTGTTGCCCGACGACAACCTGATTGGCTGGCTGCAGGACGACACAGTGCTCGTGGCTACGAACAGCTACCTTGAAACTGAAATCACGTGGTCAAAAGAACCATCGGCGATACCATCTGGCAGTCGCAAATCGTGAAATCACCGCAATGGTCTTATAAAGCGCTGGACGTCATACAAAATGCCGCGGGCGAAATCTTTGTTTTTGGAGAGGCGAGCAAACTCATTCCACCGGTTGACACCCGCTTGTTCGGCGCCAAATTCAGCGCGGACGGCGTCCACTTGTGGACGGTCAACGAGGGCATCGGCCCGGGCATGAACGACATCACCAGCATCAAATTGCAGGCCACTCCGGAAGGCGGGTGCGCATTCGTCCTGCAGGGCTACGACAACGTGAACCAGGTCGCCGTCAGCCGATGGAGCAAACGCAGCAACAATGGTGCGCTGGAATGGATGCAGCCGTTTCCGTCCAACTCATTTTATTTCGACCTCGACAACATCGGTAATGAGCTCATCTCTGTCCGCAGCTATTTGGATACGGCGGGGCAAGTTCAGGCCTACCTCGAGCGATACGATGAGCAAGGCAGCCTCGCTTATTCTTCTCACCTGAATCCGGCGTTTGGTTCGAATCATGTCTCGACGATCCTGGTGGTGAACAATCCGCCGCAGAGCACTTTGGTTTTGGGACTGGAATCGGATGAATTCCCCATTTCAAAGCCTTTCGTTGCGATGTTCGATACGGCCGGCAATTTAATGTGGAAGAAAAACTACTTCGCTTACAACCCTTCCACGGGCGGCGTTTTTGTTGATGCCAGGCCGACGCCTGACCACGGATTCATCATTGTCGGTACGCAGGACGACTACCTGTATGCGATGAAAATCGATTCTGCGGGTTTGTTGTATCCCGTGCTGATCAGCGGACAAATTGCCCTGGACGCCAATGTGAATTGCCTGACCGACTCCACAGAAGCACCGCTGGCCAACTGGGTCGTGCAGGTCGTAGGAAATGAAGTTGCTTTTGCAACAACCGACGAATCAGGCTTTTACACCCTGGGCCTGCCGGCCGGGGATCACGAAATTCAGGTTATCCCCCCTTCCGATTTGTGGGAAGCGTGTCCGATCATGGCTGCGATCAGCGTGCCGGACACCGGCAGCACGAGCCTTCAGCAAAATTTTGCGCTGACACCGGTTGTCGACTGTCCCGCCATGACCGTTTCGCTCTCCACGCCCTTTTTGCGGCGGTGTTTTGAAAACACCTACCTGGTACGTTATTGCAACGACGGCACCGTGGCTGCCGACAGTGTTGAGGTTGAAATTTACCTTGATCCGGCGCTTGATTTCAACAGCGCCAGCATTTCGTACACCCAGGACGGCGACGTGCTCAGGTTCGCGCTCGGTTCGGTGGGTTCACTGGATTGCGGCTCATTTACCATCAATGTGACGCCCAATTGCGCCGAAACATCCATCGGGCAGACAATTTGCCTGAGCGCTTCGGTGTACCCGGATACCTTTTGCAACCCGCCGGCCAACTGGTCGGGCGCCACCCTCGTCGGATCGGCCGCCTGCGAAGGCGACAGCGTGCGGTTTGTGCTGAAAAATGAAGGTAATGGACCCAGCACCTCCGGATTGAATTTTATCGTTGTGGACGACCACGTGATCATGATGCAGGCGCCTCTGCCCTCCATCCTGCCACAGGATGAATACGAAACGACAGTGCCTTCCAACGGCGACGCATGGCGTTTTTTGTCCGAACAGGAGCCTAATCACCCGAATTCGGAATCCATTTCCGTGGGTGTGGAGGGTTGCAATGGCCCTGTGCAGCCCGGCCTGCTGCTCGAATTTCCCAATACCGACGGCAGACCCGCCACGGCCCGGGATTGCCAGGAGCTCGTCGGCTCCTGGGACCCAAACGATAAATCAGCCGCGCCCCGTGGCGTCGGCGACGCGCACTATATCAGGCCCGGCACACCGCTTACCTACCATATTCGTTTTCAAAATACCGGTACCGACACGGCTTTTACCATCGTCGTGCGCGATACGCTGGCCACCTGGCTCGATCCGGCGACACTGCGACCCGGGGCTTCGAGCCACCCCTATAGTTTTGCTCTTTCGGGAAATGGCACCGCTTCATTTGTTTTCAACAACATTGCGTTGCCCGATTCGAACGTCAGCGAAATCAATTCGCATGGTTTTGTGGAATTTTCCATTGATCAAAAAGCGGACATCCCGCTCGGCACCGTGCTCGAAAACCGCGCAGGTATTTATTTCGACTTCAACCCCGTGGTGCTCACCAACACGGTTTGGCACACGGTGGAAGAAAATTTCCTCGCGATAGCCTCGGCGACACACACACCCGTTATGCCCGCGAATGGCCTGGATATTTATCCCAACCCTTCGTGTGGAACAGTTTGGATTGCGCCTTCCGGGAAGGCGTTTGCCCAGGGCGACCGGGTTCGAATTTGCAATACATTCGGGGAACTGGTGGCGGACCAAGCGACCTACGGGGCTCGCGCGGAGATCAAAAACGCGCTGCCCGCCGGCGTTTATTTCATCGAATGGACGGGCGATGGAAAAGTGAAGGGAAGGGGAAAAATGGTACGTGAGTAAGGGTTTGAATCAGGATTTTGGGATGGAAGGTTTTAGTCTGAATACGACTTCTGATGCAATCCTTCCATCCCAAAATCCTGATTCAAACTGCTGCTCAATGGCTCACCAGCATCCGGTTGTGATAAACCTGGCTGGTTTTTTCGCCGCGCAACTGAATGAAATACAAGCCTGTGGGCAGGTTATGGGTCGGGATGAGGTACTCGCTTACACCTGCCGGCAGAACGGCCTCCGTCACCTGTTTCCCCATATTATCGAACACCGCGAGGTGGAAACCTTCTCCGGTCTGGGCCTCGAAGCGCAGGGTGCAGGCGGCGTCGGCGGGGTTGGGGCTGAGGGCAAAGGGCGAGGGTGAGTCATTTTCAAGGACGGCTTCGCGGTCGGTGGGATCGGGATCGGGCCCGGCAAAGAACGCGGAAGGGTCGAGTTTCCACAGTTCCCAGCCGGCGGCAGCCGTCGTGGCGCCAAAATACAGCCAGCCGCCGCGAAGCGTGAAGGGGCGAAGGGTGCAGTGGCAGGTACCGTCGAAAGTAGTGATAACCACGGGGCCCGGGCCTTTATCGAGGATCACCTGCGGATGGTCGTCGTTTTCATACCGGGAATAGAAGTACCGGGTGCCGCTCCGGGTGAGGCCGGATTCGTTGATGCCGGAGTAAAAATCGTGCAAGACCATTTCGTACGGGGCATTGGCTTTCAGCCACCAGATTTCAGTGCCTTTTTGCAGCATCAGCCGGTTGCCTAGAATACGGAATGGGTTGTCATTGGCGAAGCCTCCTGAGCTAACTTCTCCTGCCCACACGCCATTGGTCGGCAATTCCAGGTCTTGCGAACCGGCCTTGATTTTGCCGATGCTCTGCCCGATGCCAAAAGGGGTGGAAGGGTCATTGGCTATAAAAAACAGCCACTTGTCCGATCCGAACTGGTAAGGTGTCAGGTGAAAAGGGAAATCCACTTCCAAAGAAGTTCCCGGTTCCTGGTAAACCGAAATGGTATTTCCATCCGAATAACACAGTTTAAAATCCTGGAAGGCCCCGCTGGCGTAGGCTGGGAAAAAGACTTTTCCATCGAAAGCGACCGGCGGCTGAAAGTTGGGATTGGGCGAATCAAAGGCGCCGACAACCGTTGTGAGATCAGTCGAAATGTCATATTTCATCAGATTGTAGGTAGGGGAGCCGGCGGCATTGTCGCCAATCCAGTAAATCCGGTTGTTGACCGATTCGTAGGTCAGTTCGTCCCAATGGCCCCAGATGTGGTCATTTCCGTAGGCGAGGGCGACAAATCCGGCGCCGGTCGGACCGGTCGCCAGTTCTTTGGCTTTCAATTGCAGCCCGGGAGGTTGAGCGGGGTCATAGCGCCACAGTTCTGCCCCTTCTGCCGTCGTCGCAGCCAGAAAATAAAAAACGCTGCCAACGCCGATGATGCTGCGGATCTGTGTGGGGCCGGCGCTGCCTGGCTCGATTTCGAGCAGTTCAGGCGCTCCGCCGCCGTTGATGACCCACAGTTCACGGCCGTGCACGCCGTCGTTGGCGACAAAAAACAAGCGGGTGCCGATCACGGTCAGTTGTTCCGGATTGGAACTGCCGGGGCCCGGGTTCAGGTCGACCAGCCGGTTGGTGTTTCCCGGCAGGCCCTTGGATTTCCACAATTCCCTTCCGGAAGTTCCGTCATCGGCTGAAAAAATGAGGAAGTCATTGTGTTTGTAAATCTGGTTTTGGTGGATGCCGCCTTGAAGGCCGTTGGCGCCGAGCGGGTTAATGTTTTTGACCAATGTCTGGGCAGACAGGGAGATCCCTGCGAGCAACAGGAGCAGGGTAAAAACGCTGAGGGCATTTACTTTTTGCATGGTGGGTGGAGTGGAGTGGATGGGTGGAGTGGAGTGGAGTGCAGGTTTTGCAGGTACACGTTTATCCATGATCCACACGTTTTGTTACCCGCCAAATGGCAACTTTAAAAAGCCTTTCATTTGAAATCTTTTGTTTTAAATTTTTGTTTGCCGCTAGATGTTTGACTGAAAAGGTCGAATTTTGAGGGTTTTGAACCATGTCACATCTATGGCTGAATTTTCCGATCATTTGACAGCCCTGCTCCGTCAGATCGACCAAAAACTGGCAGCGTTAAATAGTCTTCGTCCTTTCAAGCCGGAGCAGGAGGACCAACTGTGGCAGAAACTGCGGCTGGAATGGAATTACAATTCCAACCATATCGAGGGGAATACGTTGACGTATGGGGAAACCAAGCTACTTGTCATTTTTGGCAAAACGACGGGTGGTCACGAGTTCAGGGAGTACAGCGAAATGAAAGCGCACGATACGGCGATTTTTAAAGTGCGGGAAATGGCGCAAGATGCAGAGCGCCCGCTGAGTGAAGCCGACATCCGGACGTTAAATGAAATCATCCTCGTCGAGCCTTTTTGGAAAGAAGCCGTGACATCTGAGGGGCAACAAACCAGAAAGAAAATCATTCCGGGCGAGTACAAAACGACTGCCAACAACGTGCGGCTGAAGACTGGCGAGACCTTTTATTTCACCAGTCCGGAAGAAACGGCGGCTCAAATGCACGACTTGATGAACTGGTACCGGGCTAATGAAGACCAATTGCACCCGGCAGTTTTGGCGGCGATGCTGCACTATCGCTTTGTCCGAATCCATCCTTTTGATGACGGGAATGGACGTGTGGCGCGTCTGTTGATGAACTATCACTTGCTGCGCAAAGGCTACCCTCCCATCATCATTAAATCGGCTGACAAGGAGAACTATTTGACGGCGTTGCAGCGAGCGGACACTGGGGATGGGGAGGCATTTGTGGAGTATGTGGTACAGCAACTATTGTGGTCGCTGGATTTGGCGATTAAAGCGGGGAAAGGGGAAAGTGTGGAGGAAGCAGGAGATTGGGAGAAAGAAGTTGAATTATTACTGCGCAAAGCAAAATCTGAAAAGAAAAATGCACATGCAGACCAGGCAGGCCGCGAAAAATCCTTGGAACAATGGCTTGCACTGAATTTTCCAATCATCTGGAGTGAATTTGAACGTTGCTTCCAACCGTTCAATCGGTTTTTTAAAGAAGCAAGTTGTTCGACAGACGTGTTATTTCGTGGAGGCATCGTTGCTGATGGAATTAACCCTCATCAGCAGGATTGGAAGGAATTTGTTACTAAAATTATTGATAAAGAATTTATTCCCTCTATCCGGTTTCATTATCATTTCAAAGGTTTTCTGTTCCCAGACTCAACCGGCAAAACCGATTTAGAACCTGTTACTCTTCTTCTAGCAATAACACCCCAATCTGCTTCTTTGGAAGATCAAATCTGGATATTTCCTCCAATCCTTCCTATTTCCATAGAGGATTTGGAACCCATTAGAGAACAAGCAAAGTTTTTCAAATACCAGATCGAAGCAATTATCCAGAGTTAATGCTCGATTCAAAATCCACAACCTTCGTTTGTCCGCGGAGTCTTGCCGCTCCTTCGTCGCGGCAAGACTCCGCGGACAAACGAAGGTTTAGAACACTATGGACTTTAAACTCACCTCCCAATACCAACCCACCGGCGACCAGCCCCAGGCCATCCGCGAGCTCGTCTCGGGCCTGAACAATGGCGACCGCGCCCAGGTGCTGCTCGGCGTCACCGGCTCGGGCAAAACCTTTACCATGGCCAACGTCATCGCCCAGGTGAACCGGCCGACCCTGATCCTTACCCACAACAAAACCCTCACGGCCCAGCTCTACGGCGAATTTCAAACCTTTTTCCCCGACAATGCGGTGGAGTATTTCGTGTCGTACTACGACTATTACCAGCCTGAAGCTTATATCTCGGTGACGGATACCTACATCGAAAAAGACCTGCAAATCAACGAGCTGGTCGACAAACTCCGACTCAAAGCCACCTCTACGCTGCTCTCCGGCCGCCGCGACATCATCATCGTGGCCTCGGTATCCTGCATTTACGGTATGGGCAACCCGGACGATTACAAATCCGGGATCATCCGCCTGTACAAGGGCCAGACCATTTCGCGCACGCAGTTTTTGTACAACCTCGTCGACAGCCTGTACTCCCGGACGGAATATGATTTCGGCCGCGGCACCTTCCGCGTCAAAGGCGATACGGTGGACATCAACCTGCCTTATGCCGACTGGGGATTCCGCGTCACCTTTTGGGGCGACGAGATCGAAAGTCTCGAAAGCATCGAAAAAGAGACCGGCAAACGCATCGAAACCATCGAAAACGCGGCCATTTTCCCCGCCAACCTGTACGTGGCGCCAAAAGAACGCCTCGCGCAGATCATGGGCGAAATCCAGGACGAAATGAACGAACAGGAAAAGTACTTTATCCGCGACGGCCGCCTGTCCGAAGCGCGGCGCATCAAGGAGCGCACGACCTTCGACCTGGAAATGATCAAGGAACTCGGTTATTGCAGCGGCATAGAAAACTACTCGCGTTTCTTCGACCGGCGCACGCCCGGCTCCCGCCCCTTCTGTCTGCTGGATTATTTTCCCGACGACTACCTGATGTTCGTGGACGAAAGCCACGTGACCCTTCCGCAGGTGCGCGGCATGTGGGGCGGCGACCGCGCCCGCAAGCAATCGCTGGTCAACTGGGGCTTCCGCCTGCCGTCGGCCATGGACAACCGGCCGCAGAGTTTCGAGGAATTCGAAACGCTGATCAATCAGGTCATTTTCGTGAGCGCCACCCCGGCGGATTACGAACTGGAACAAACCGAAGGCGTGGTGGTCGAACAACTCGTGCGCCCGACCGGTCTGCTCGATCCGCCCATCGACGTACGGCCTTCGATGAACCAGATCGACGATTTGCTGGAAGAAATTCAGCAGCGGGTCGACGTGGGAGAGCGCGCCCTGGTGACCACCCTGACCAAACGCATGGCCGAAGAACTGGCCACTTACATGACCAAAGTCGGCATCCGATGCCGCTACATCCACTCCGAAGTAGAGACCCTGGAACGCGTCGAAATCCTGCGCGACCTGCGCCTGGGCGAATACGACGTGCTTATCGGCGTCAACCTGCTGCGCGAGGGGCTCGACCTGCCGGAGGTGTCGCTCGTCGCCATCCTCGACGCGGACAAAGAAGGTTTCCTGCGCAACGCCCGTTCGCTCACCCAAACTGCCGGACGCGCGGCCCGAAACTCGAACGGCCTCGTCATTTTTTACGCCGACAAGATCACCGACGCCATGCGCAACACCATCGACGAGACCAACCGCCGCCGTGCCGTGCAAATGGCGTACAATGAAGAACATGGCATCACGCCGACCACAGTGACCAAAACCAGGGACCAGATCATGGCCCAGCGCAGCATCCTCGACATCCGGGGCACCGAGCCGGTCAAATACTATGTCGAACCCGAACAGGCGAGTCTGGCCGCCGAACCGGTCCTGGCCTACGCCTCGCGCAGCCAGCTGGAAAAAATGATCGCCGAGACTGAAACCCGGATGAAAAAGGCCGCCAAGGACCTGGATTTCATGACGGCCGCGCAGTTGAGGGATGAGATGCTGGCATTGAAGAAGAAAATGGGAGAGCGCTTTGGGGGGGAGGTTTGAAGCAGGATTTTGGGATTTTCGGGGTGGACTTAAGCAGTTCAAAAACGGGAAGGTATGACGCCGGGCCTTTTCTACAAGCGCCTCAACGGCGGCACGGCGTGAGCTTGTCTGCTGGCGACTTTTGCCTGTTCATGTATTGGAATTTGCCAAAATTCCCCTAAATTCGATTCAAAATTGCTCAAAAACACCAGCCAGACCCGCCGTGATCCGTGTTCGAAATTTGAGTCAATATTGTTTTCACCCCTTCACCACCCAACTAAAACCAAGATGAAAACTTGCTTTTTCCTCGCTCTTTTTGTGCTCTTGCTGCCCGCGGCGATACCCGCACAAGCCCCCCAATCCACACCCGTCCAATCCGGCAACAACATACTCGACTATGCCTATTTCGGCCTGGGCCTGCGCTTCGGTTCCGGCGGCACCGGGCCTACGGCGGGCGGTTCCATGGTGTTCAGGCCGCTCGGGCTGGGATTCGGCCTCAGCTTCGATCCACAGTATCAGGAAGCCCCCAACACGCCCCGCGATTATGAAAGCATCAACCTGTTGGGCGATGGCGGCGATGGCCCGGGCGTCTATTTCAAACAGACCGCTGTTCTGTTCATCAAGTCTTTTCCGACCCAGAATCCTAAGACGCGTGTTTCGCTGGAAGCCGGTCCTGTGTTCAACAGTTTCAATGAATACACCTTTACAAAGGCTGACCCGAACTGCCTGTTCTGTTTCAGCAATTACACTTATCTGGAAAAAAAACGCAAAAACACAGGTGTCATGGGCAGAGTACGCCTTCAGTTGCCTCTGGGTCGCGTCGTGGGCCTCGAATTTGGCCTGACCGGCAATTTCAACGGCGCCCGCAACCTGATCACCTTCGACACCCGGATGATGCTGGGCAAATTGCGGGAACGGCTGAGTTTTTATTGACCAAAGCTGTACCGGCGAAAGAATGCAGGTGAAATACTCCGGAAAATTGCCAAAAATCGTAGGCGACAGCTCAGTTTCAATCCGATCGGAACGCTCTTACATTTGTCCGATCATTGTCAACCATCACCTGTTCCTTTATGAAAAAACTGTTCCTCCTCTTCGCGCTTTTCGGGCTGAATTCCATCCCCCCCAACCTCTCCGCCCAAAACCTGCTGATTCCCCTGCTGTCCGATTCCTCGCACTGGTACTATTTCGACAACAACGGAAACCAAAACAACTATTCCCGCGCGCTTCATTTTTTCAATGCGCAAAACCTCCAAACCAGTTCATTCTCCGAATCCACCTGGACGGGCTCACCTACGCTTTATTACCGCGATACAACCATTTATGACGCCGGCGGAAACGCTATCCAGTCGACCAGCTACCGCAGCACCACCACATCGCAGGGGCCCTGGGAATACTGGCTCAGGGATACCCTCGAATACGATGCCCAGGGCCGCGTGACCCACATCCTGGCCCATTATGGCAGTGCCGGCGAATGGATACCGTACTACAGCATCTTTTACACCTTCGACGACGCCAACCATACCGAATCCATGCTCTACCTGCTCTGGAATACGGCGACCAACCAATGGGATAATTACGACCGCGACGAGACGATCCGCCTGGCCGACGGCAAGATCGTCGAATACCACCGCGACAAATGGGATGATGCCCTCAATATCTGGGCAGATGTCCGGAATGAATATTACGCCTACCGGCCCGATGGCCTCCTTCAATCGCTGCATGCCAACGAGGTCAGCTCCAATGATGTCGAAACGATCACCATCGATTCATCGGTGTACAGTGCTACGGGCCAGCTGGACAGCACTTTTCTCTACACCTGGATTGATGACCTGAACTTTCAGAACCTGATCATCCGCGATTACAATTATGACCAGAACGGGAACCTGAGTTCTGTCACAAGCGTGCGCTCCCCGGATTTAGGCACCACTTTTATAGCGGCTTCGCGCCAGTTTTTTGAGCCCGGCGATGGATATTATTCGAATGATTACTCTTTTGAATCGCAGGAAATTGCGCAGGGACCCGACAACTACTGGACCAACTGGGAGCGACACCGCCAATTCACGCCCCAAGCCAACGGCCGGGTCCTGTACGTCGAGCGCTATCTCCAGGCCAGTCCAAACACCAGCCTTGTGCCGAATACGATCGATTCCGTCTGGTACCGGACGCCCGGTGCGGTGGGCATTTCGAATCCGGCTTTCACCGGAGGCCTCGAATGCCGCTTCGCCAACCCTTTCCGGCCCGGAAGCCCCGTGGTTTGCACGGCTCCCGATCCGGATGCATTGCTCACTTTCCGCCTTTATGACCTGAACGGCCGTTTGGCCGGAGTGGGCAATGCGCTGCCGGACACTCAGTGGCGGCCGTTCTTCCAGCTCGCCGACGGCGTTTACCAGTTGGGGGTTTGGCAAAACGGGGTGTATTTGGGCAGCAGGAAAATGGTGTGGATGAATTGATCCCCAGAGAAATATCTACCACCTTCAAAAGTCCTCATACCATGAAAAGGTATCGTGGACAATACGGTTCATTTCTCTTTGTATAAATGCCAGATAAGCCTCCGCTATGGGCGAAAGTCGTTTGGCCGACAGCCAAACCAAATTCCAATGCGTGACGATGGGAAGCCCTTTATAAGGTATAATTTCGAGGTCATTACTTCTCAATTCGTTTTTAATACCAATAAGCGGCATGATAGAATAACCCAGGCCTGCGATAAGGGCTTGTTTCAAAGCCTCGTTGGACGTCAGTTCAATTTGTTTGTGAATGGGCCAGCTTTCTTTTTCGATAAATTGCTCCATGGAATTGCGGGTTGCGGACCCGAATTCCCGAAAAAGCAATGGATGTTGTTCCAGTAATCTGCGAACCGGCATTTTGGAGTTGCGTTGAATGCGGGTGCCGCCCACGAGATAGAGTTTGTTTTGCAACAGCCGGACTTTATTCAGATTCAGGTGTTCCGGAACTACGGAAACCAGTGAAAAATCGACCTCGTTTTGCTCCAGGTTTTTCACTACCTGGGTTTTGTTGGTCACATCCATGATCAGGTCGACTCCAGGGTTTTCCCGAAGAAAATCTGATATAAAATAAGGCATTACATATTTACCCGTTGAAGCTGTTGAAATCTTCAGGCGGCCAGCCAGTTGTCCTTTGTACGACTTGGTCTTGTAGTTGATCGCCTCAATTTCGTCCAGTATTTTTTGGGCGGAAGCCGCGATTTCCTTTCCGAAATCGGTCACGTAGAGCTTATTTCCCACCACCTCCGTGAGGGGTACGGCGAACTGTTCCTGAAATTTTTTCAGCTGAATGGATACTGCGGGCTGCGTTAAAAAGAGGTCTTCCGAAGCCCTTGTAACGCTCTGATATTCAGCAACTTTTATGAAGATTTTGAGTTGGTGCAAAGTGTAGACCATAAAAATTAGTTATGGATTTTATCACAAAGATAAATCATCGTTTATTCTGAGAGGACACACCTTTGCCCTCAAAAGAAAAAGAACATGCCTGTACTGGACAAAGCGCCGCTCGTTTCAACCATGGGCCCGGCAACCCAGCCGCCCAACTCCCCCCGCCTGCACATTCCAACGCGTTCGAACAAAAATCCTGTCAGGCGAAAGGCCTTCGGAGCTCTCGCCCTGCCAGGATTGTCGAGCCTCGCGCTTGGGCTATCCATTTACTGTGATTGTATCGGATCCAGGGAATTGCTCTCCTCCACTTTGATTCTCGGAATGGCATTGGCTCTTCGATACCTGTCCGCTGGGCCGGCTTCGACAGCACCTGATGCCCAATGATACCTGCAGCCGGCACGTTTCCTTCCTGATCCCTCTTTCCTTTCTCCAACGTATTTAAAACAGCACTTTTTTACCATGTTAAAAATAGACCTGGCCAATGAAAAACTCCCGCCAGGAGAGGCCATCGAACTTTTTGAAGCACTTGTAGGCGCGCGTATCCAATGGCACAATATCCACATGCTGCGCCAATGGGAAGGCAATCACCAATTCGACACCACACGATTCGATCAAAAAATCAACGAGCTCAAAGCGAAAAAGAAGAGTGTGAGAGATTTTATCTCCCAATTAAAAGAGCAGAACACGCATGTCGAGTTCTCCGCCCGGATCGAAATCCGCCTGGCGAAGAGTACCGTGGCGCAAGATTTCTTTTCCGAACTATCCAGCAACTAATTACAAGCCAACCATTTAACAATTTTGTGATGCAAAAAGTAACGATTGCAAAAGGCGACGGCATCGGCCCTGAAATTATGGACGCCACCGTCAGCATATTGAAAGCAGCCAATGCCCGCGTCGAATTCGAGGAAATCGAAATCGGCGAGAAGGTTTATCTCTCCGGCAATACCAGCGGGATCGGAAAGGAAGCCTGGGACAGCATCCGCCGCAACAAGGTTTTTCTCAAAGCGCCCATTACCACGCCGCAGGGCGGCGGCTACAAAAGCCTCAACGTGACCATGCGCAAGGCGCTGGGCCTTTATGCCAACATCAGGCCCTGCAAAAGTTTCCACCCCTTCATCGCGACCAAACACCCGGACATGGACGTGGTCATCATCCGTGAAAACGAAGAGGACCTGTACGCGGGCATCGAGCACCAGCAAACCGACGAAGTCGTACAATGCCTTAAACTCATTTCGCGGCCCGGTTGTGAAAAAATCATTCGCTACGCCTTCGAATACGCCCGGCTGTACAAGCGCAGCAAAGTCAGCTGTTTTGTGAAAGACAACATCATGAAACATACCGACGGGCTGTTTCACAAAGTGTTCAAGGAAATCGCCGCCGGGTATCCCGATATTGAAGCGGACAGCTGGATCATCGATATCGGCGCCGCGCGCCTGGCCGACACCCCCGAAATATTCGAAGTGATCGTAACGCCCAATCTGTACGGAGACGTCGTGTCCGACATCGCGGCCCAGATTTCGGGCTCGGTAGGCCTGGCCGGCTCCGCCAACATCGGCGAATCCTGCGCGATGTTTGAAGCCATTCACGGCTCGGCCCCGACCATTGCCGGACAGAATACGGCCAATCCAACCGGCTTGTTGAAGGCGGCGATCATGATGCTCAACCACATCGGTCAGCAGGATGTAGCGGAACTGATCAAGAATGCCTGGTCACGTACCATCGAGGAAGGCATTCATACGGCCGATATTTTCAAGGAAGGCGTAAGCCAACAACTGGTCGGCACCCGGGAATTCGCAGCGGCGGTCATCGCCCGCCTGGGCCAGAAACCGCAACTCCTGAAAGTCGCAGACTATGAAAAGGGTGTTCAACTCAGTTTGCCGAAATACCAGCGCAAGCAGCCTTCCAGTAAGGTGCTCAAAGGAGTGGATGTTTTTGTCGACTGGAAAGGGGGAGATGCTACCCAACTGGCCGAACGGCTGGCCAAACTCAACAGCGACATCCGGCTTACCATGATCACCAACCGGGGGGTGAAGGTATGGCCCGACGGCTTTGAAGAAACGTTCTGCACCGACCATTGGCGCTGTCGATTCGAGGTAAGCAACGGAAAACCCGCTGAAAAAGGCAGCATTCCGCAACTGCTGACCCTTGCGCTGAACGAGAATATCGACGTAATCAAAACTGAAAACCTCTACGAGTTCGACGGCGTAAAAGGCTATTCGCTGGGCCAGGGGCAATGACCTGGCGCCGTAAAGCCGCTGGTACGATAAGGCATTTCCTGCCGTAATGACAACACCCACGCTCCCTTTACCGGGAAACGTGGGTGTTGCGTTGTTTAGTGATATTCGACCGTCGATTAAAGTCCCTTCACCTCCGCCACCAGTTTCTGCAGCGTATCCTTGGCATCCCCGAACAACATCTTCGTCCGCGGGTGGTAGAAAAGATCATTTTCAATCCCCGCATACCCCGATTTCATCGAACGTTTCATCACGATGACGTTTTTGGCTTCCCAGACTTCCAGCACCGGCATCCCGTAGATCGGGCTGGACGGGTCGTCCTTGGCTGCCGGGTTCACCACGTCGTTGGCGCCGACGACGACCACGACGTCGGTTTTGGGCAGAAATTCGTTGGCTTCTTCCAGGTCGTAGAGTTTGTTGTAGGGCACGTCCGCTTCGGCGAGCAGCACGTTCATGTGGCCGGGCATGCGGCCGGCCACGGGGTGGATGGCGTAGCGCACGTCCACGCCGTTGGATTCGAGCAGGTCGTCCAGTTCCTTGCAGATTTTCTGCGCCTGGGCCACGGCAAGGCCGTAACCGGGAACGATCGTAACCGTGGAGGAATAGTTGAGCAGCACTGCGGCATCGGCCAGGCTGACTTCCTTGACCGTCTGGTCGCCCGCGGATTTGCCCGCGGCAGCGGCGCCGCCGCCGCCGAAATTGCCCACCAGTACATTGGCCAAGGAGCGGTTCATGGCTTTGCACATCAAAATGGTCAGGATACTACCCGAAGCGCCCACCAGAATACCGCCCACCAGCATGATCAGATTGTCGTAAATTATACCTGCGGCGGCGGCCGTGAGACCCGTGCAGGAGTTGAGCACGGAGATCACTACGGGCATGTCGGCTCCACCGATCGGGGCGACAAAGGAAAACCCGTACACCAGGGCCACTGCAAAAAGGATCAGGCCCCAGGTCATGCCCGCATGGCCTGCGCCCCAGACCGTATAACCGATCAGGCCGAGGATGATGAGCAGCAGGATCATATTCACCAGTCCGTGGCGCGGGAGGGTGATGGCCGAATCTTTGACCAGGTCTTCGAGTTTGCCGAAGGCGAGCAAACTGCCCGTGAGCGAAACGGCCCCAAAAAACATCGTGAACAGGATCAGCAGCAAACCAGTAGCCTCGGGGGTATGAAATCCATATTGCAGCTTCATCTCGGCGATGGCCAGCAGGGCCGCACAACCGCCGCCCAGGCCGTTGAACAGCGACACCATCTGCGGCATGGCCGTCATTTTGACGCGGTATGCCGCGCGCCAGCCGATGAGTCCGCCCAAAGCCAGTGCGCTGTACAACAACAGTAGTTTGGTAGTACGCACGCTGCTGTCCGCAATGGGCGCGGAGGGGTGCAGCAGCAGCGTACCCAGCACCGCCAGGCCCATACCAACAGCGGCCAGCTGGTTGCCGCGGCGTGCCGTGTCCGGGTGGCTGAGTTGTTTCAAACCCACGACAAAAGTGATCGCCGCGATGAGGTAAAAGAGGTCGAGTATATGATTGGTGAGCATAGCCTTTGAATGATGCGCTATGAGTGATGAATGATGAATGATAAATGATGAATGATGAATAACCCACGATCGTGTGCAAATTCATCATTCATCATTTATCATTCATCATTCATCACCCATCACTTCGTTTTTTTCTTTTTAAACATTTCCAGCATCCGGTCGGTCACGGCAAAGCCGCCGACGACGTTCAGGGTGCCGAATACCACGGCGACAAAGCCCACGGACAGCGACCAGTAGTCGTCGGCCCGGGCCTGAAACAGCACGATGATGGCCCCGACCAGCACCACGCCGTGGATGGCATTGGCGCCCGACATCAGCGGGGTGTGCAGCACGGCAGGCACTTTCGAGATGACCTCGATGCCGAGCAAAATGCTGAAAATCAGCAGATAGATCAACAAAAGGTTGTCGTGCAGGAATTGTAAAACCGCTTCCATAAGTATCGCGGGGCAACAGCCCCGCCTGTTTTTAGTAAAGAAATTTTTTCAAAAAATCAGCCGTTGGCTGCTTCCTTCCGGCCGGCGATGCAGCTTTCCCGAACAATCTCGTTGCCGAAATCGAGGTGCAAAGCGCCGTCTTTCAGCAGGAGTTTGAGGAAATTGGTCACGTTGTTGCCAAACATGGTGCTGGCATCCTGCGGCATCCGGGCCGCCAGGTTGGAATCGCCGACGATGGCGACGCCGTTGTGGCGGATGGTTTTACCGTCCTGCGTGAGGTTGCAGTTGCCGCCGGTGCTGGCAGCCAGGTCGACGACAACGCTGCCGGCGCGCATTTTTTCCACCGTTTCCGCGGGCAGCAGCAGCGGGGCTTTGCGGCCGCGCACCTGGGCAGTGGTGATCACCAGATCGGCTTTGGCGGCGCGGGCCTGTACTTCGGCGCGCTGGCGTTCGAGGAATTCCTCGCTTTGCTGAACGGCATAGCCGCCAGCTCCGCGGTCGTCGACGGCGCCCGGGACTTCAACAAATTTGGCGCCGAGGCTTTCCACCTCTTCCTTCGCAGCTGCCCGTGTGTCGAACGCTTCAACGCTGGCGCCCAATCGGCGCGCCGTAGCGATGGCCTGCAAACCGGCCACCCCGGCGCCCAGCACCAACACCTTCGAAGGTTTGATACTGCCGGCGGCAGTGACCATCATGGGCACGTAGCGGCTGAGCTGAGCGGCGCCGATCAGCACGGCCTGGTAGCCGGCGATGGATGCCATGGAAGAAAGCACGTCCATGGCCTGGGCCAGGGTGGTGCGCGGGATCATGTCGAGGCTGAACGCCGTCAGGCCTTGACTTTGAAGGCTTTCGGCGATTTCCGGGTTCACGAATGGCTGGAATTGCGACACCAGCACCGTGCCCGGTTTCAGTTTTTTGCGCTCCGCTTCTTCGGGCGGGAAAACGCTCACCAGCATATCGGCCGATTGCAGCACTTCGCTGTGCGGCGCGATGCGGGCGTGTTGGGCGTATTCGTCGTCAGAGAAAAAGGCTGCTTCGCCGGCGCCGGCTTCCACCAGCAGGGTCAGTCCGGGTGCGGCGAGTTTGGCAAGGTTGGCGGGAGTGAGGGCAACGCGGGGGTCGTGGGATTCCTTGAGTAGTCCAAGCGTCATGATAAGTGGTCAGAGCATTTTGTTGCGGCGGCGAAAATAGGGCAGTCGAGCGAGCTTGTTTGCTGAAATGGGCGGGAGTTGAAAAAAAATTTGGGGGAAGGGTGAACAAAAGGTGTTATAACTCTACCTGCTCCCAAAACTCACGGAAGTATCGAACCCGGCGATCATCGTCCGGGTTAAAAAGAAATGGCCGGACATCGGTGGCCAACTCATCAAGGTCCACTTGTTCGAGCAAATTGAAAATCGCTTGGCGAAGCAATTCGGGTGTTCCTGCGGACATTTTGGCATCAAGATAGGCGTAGTCGGGTTTGGCGTTAATTGAAAAAAGGAAAACCACATCGAAATAGTCCCGCCCTTTTGCCCGGGGGCGATTGACCAGAGTAAAAAGTTTTTGCGCCAGCAGCAAATCCGGCGGCGTAACGACGAGGCGAGTAAACAAGCCGAAACGGTTGAATACAAATGTTTGCGGCTGAAAACTGTAATCCTGATTTTGAGTATCCAGCTGAATCAGGATTTTTTCCTCCCGATGCCCGCTCAGTCCTTGTTCGAAAAGCAACCCTGGAAAACGGATGTTGCACCTATAGGCGCCCCGGTGAACGCTGGACACTTCTACCCGAAGGCCTTGCCGTTCCAGGCCTTTTTGAACATGTTCTGCAACGAGGTCGAAATCAGCATCGGTCAGACCAAAATTATCAAAGTCAAGGTCTTCCGAAAAACGGGTGTTGCCATGTACGAGTCGCAGACAGGTGCCACCCAGAAAACTGAATTTTTTGGCAAAAGCGCTTTCAAACAGGATTTCCAAAATGACGCATTGAAGGTATTCCCTCAACATCGCTTGTTTTTGAAGTGCCAGATGTGCTGGGAATTGCCGGGCGATTTGTTCCAAATTCATCATAAGGCAAGCATTTTTTGCAGGTTGCGCCACCTTTTTTCGAGACTGGCCGAAGCAATGAGCGACAGGTAATTATTGAGCCGGGATAGGTTGATTTGTTCGGTAATTTCCTCGTGATTGAGCCGAAGCGCTTCAAAATCAGGCTCTTCAATCAGGCTGGGATTGAAATAAAGCAAGTCGAGTAAGGTTTTTTCAGGGTCGGCTATATTGAAGGTAATGCCCTGGTTTTCAATGGTCTGGTAACCAAAAAACAGCCTTGGTTTTATCGAGCGATAGGCAAAATACCCCAACGGGGTGCGCCATTCGGCAGGCTTGGCGGTCGTGACGGAGGTGATGCTAAAAACGCTCTCGGGTATCCAGTTATAATAACGCAAGGCGGTTTCCAGCGAAATGTAGGAGGGTTTATGAAGTCGGTTGGCCAGAAAGAACAAATCCGCCTCGGTTTTGAGTGTATCCGGGAAGGCGTACCAGGTGTTGCGCAGTTTCAGGATGTAACCTTTGCCCCGCCAGTTGACCAGGTTGACGTAGTTGAAATCCGGCCACTCTTTCGCTATGTCGTTGGTGGAGAAGACTTTTTGCGGAAGGAAAGTGTTTCGGAATTCGTGAAAATTCATTCCTTTTTTTTGCAAAAATATAAATTTTTAGGAATGAATATAGGTTTAAGAGTATGTTTTAAAATTCAGGGTCGGGAAAATAGCAGGGATGTAAAAAGGGAACCCGTCCGTAACTTTTGGTTGCGAAATCTCAAGTTATGTCTAAAAAATCCCTTGCCTTTCGGCGCAAGAAGTTCAGCGAGTTGACCGATTCCCAGTGGCAAAGTATATCGGAATTGGTGGAAGGCGTAAAACGCAGGCGAAAAAATTCACTTCGGCTGGTGCTCAACGCGATCCTAAAAGTGACTAGCAGCGGGACCCAATGGCGCGTTTGTTAGATGAAAAATATCCGCCCTGGCAAACGGTGTTTTATTATTTCAGGAAGTGGCAAAAAGATAGCACTTTCAAATTGATTTTGAGGGTTTTACGCCAAAACATG
>JBGAJY010000299.1:0-5115 GCA_044224705.1 Saprospiraceae bacterium | reverse complement strand
ACAGAATGATTTTTGCGCCGAGATGGTAGGTAAAGTCGGTGAATTCCACGCTTTGCAGCGCGTGTAAAGCCTCGGTGTATTGCTCCTGTTCAAAATGAAGCACGGCAAGGTTGTACACGTAGGCGTTGTCGCGGTCGGCCGGCGGCAGCTGGGTGCGGTACTGGCGCAGAAAATGCTCCGTCCACGCGAATTCACGGCAACGCAGCCCGGCCGTGGTGATGTTTTTGTAGGTCCACTGGCTCAGGTGGCCGTTTTGCAGCAGCAGGTCTTTTTCCAAAAGAGTCTGATAGAGGGTAAGCGCCTGGCGGTAGCCGTCGGGCTGGCCGTCGTTGATGCGGCGGATGCAATAGTTGAGGGCGTATTGGTAAATCGCAGCCAGTTCCTCGGGCGGAAAAACGCCAAAATGGCGGTCGAGCAGGCTGTCCAAATCGGCAAAAGTGCCGGCGTCGGGCTGCCGGAGCAGTGCCAGTGCCGCCAGGTAGGTCTGCACGGCGGGGTGTTCGGCAAACAAAGGTTCTTCGGCGCACCAGCGCAGCACGTCGTCGAGGCGGCGCGGCTGAAAATCGGCCTGCACGACGGCCAGGGCGTTGCGGCTGAGCATGGCGCAGGCCAGGCGCAATTTTTCCAGCACGAGGGCCACATCGGCCGCGTCGGCCTGGTGGCGCAGGTGGTCGCCGGGCTCGCGGCGCGGCTGGCGGGCGTGCAGCGTTTCGCGGAGTTCCCACCAGCGTTGTTCTGCCTGCAACCAGGCCGAGCTGCGTTGCGGAGCGTCATCGAGTTGCTTGCGGGCCTTGTCGAGCGCGGCGGCGGCGGACTTGTTCAGGTCGCGCTGAAGCAGTGCGTCGGCCAGGTCGAGCTGGCGTTCGAAAGGGCGGGATTCGGAGCGAAGGATGGCGAGGAAGCCGTGGAGCAAGTCGAGCAGGTCGGAGATGAGATTGTTCAGCGCCAGTTCGTCGAAAGGCGTTTCGGGGCCGAAAAGCGTGGCGAATACCTGTTTTTTGTTCAAATCGGCATGCTCGAAATCGGGGGCCCTGGCGATCAGAAGGTCACACAGCCTGCGCAGTTGGATATGTTTGTTGACAAAATCGCTGTGCACCCAGGCGCGCCAGCGGGAGCGTTCGCGGGGTGTGAGAGCACGCAGGACGGCCAGGAGTTTGGTTTGTTGCATGCTCAAAATTAGGCCGCGGAAATTGGTTTACCTCTTTATTTTTCTATAAATTAAGGAAAAATGGGAGACAAAAATTTTCTTAAAGATTTGAATTTGAGTAAAATAAGTTTTTAATAGGCTAAATCATTCAATCGATAAAATTCTATAAACATTCAAAATTGTACTTTTCCTGCCATCGCCGGGCAGATAGTTTTGTTGCACGAAAAAACTTGATTCATCCACATTTACTGATCCATCCCATGAAAGGTTTGTATGCCACATTGCTGATTGCCCTCCAGTTTTTCCTGTTCATACTGACTGCGAACGCTCAGGTTTCCAGTTGTTTCTCTTTGCGTGTGGGCCAGGTGTCGGGCCAGCCCGGCGACATCGTTTCGGTGCCCGTGCAGGCGGCAGGCACGTTAGACGACCTCATCAGCGCGCAATTTGCCCTGACCTGGGATCCTGCGGATTTGCAATATGCCGTTCCGCAACTTGATTTCGGCGCCAATCCGCTCAGCCTTAGCTCCCAGTTTTTTAATGTGAATCAGCAGGGAAGCCTGCGTTTTGCATGGTTCGACCTGTTTCTGACCGGTATTCCGGTTCAGCCGGGAGACACTCTGTTCATGGTCAATTTCGAAATACAACCCGGCGCCTCCGGATTCATCCCCATTGTCCTGAACAACAATTACCCCGGCATCCCACTCGAAATAGGCGGCCTGATCGACGGGATTGTTCCCACCGGCGCGCTCGATGGAGGGGTATGGGTCGGATCGGGGAACGCCAATCCACTGATCATTGAAGAAGTTTGCCAGAATGCAGCCGATTGCTCGGCGCCCTACGGCTCCATCAACCTCACCCTCGACGGCGGCACACCACCTTATGTATATTCCTGGATTGGCCCCAGCGGCCCTATTCCGGGTTCGGAAAACCTGTCGGCAGCCGGCGCCGGTCAGTATTCGGTGACGATCACCGATCAAAACGGCGCTACCGCCTCCGGCGCATTCACCCTCGAATCGGACGTGACGTTCCTGAGCATTTTCCCCAATGAAATAGAACAACCGACCTGCCAGGGCAACGACGGCATGATCGAAGTGGAAGCCGTGAACGGTACGCCGCCGTATATATACGCCTGGTCGAATGCCGGTCTCGGGCCGGTTCAATCCGGACTCGGGCCCGGGGTTTACTCCGTCACGGTCACCGACGCCGGCGGCTGTACCTCCGATGCGACCTTCGCTTTGCATGAAATTTCGGGGTTTTCTCTCCATTCCTCGATCCAGCAACCGCATTGCGGTCAGAACGACGGAGGGCTCATTATGACGCCCGCGGGATTTAGTCCGCCTTTCCAGTTTTTATGGAATAACGGCTCCACCTCGTCCCAAATCGGCAATCTTGGCGCCGGAGTGTACAGTGTCACCGTCACCAATGCCGAAGGCTGTGCCGAATCGAAAACCATCTGGCTGGAAACGGACGGCCCCAACCAGGGCTGGGCACACAATGAAACCTTCGATTGCGATACGATGAGCGGCCTCGTGGACCTGGCCGGCGTGTATTGGAATACGCCCGGGGCCAGCTTGCCAATTCATCTGACCTGGGGCAACGGCAGCACACAAACCATCGATTCGCTTTCCGACGGAGCATTCGTTTACGGGTTGTCGCAGCAGCCGCAGGGCGCCCAATACGTCCAGGTGGCCGATTCGTCGGGCTGTACCACTTTCGCTTTTTTCCAGGCCGTTTGCACGGAAGGGCAGAGCAATCCGGTCACCAGTTCCTGTCTCACCCTGCAATCGGGCGAAGCCGCACACTATTCCATTTATTCCAGCAAGGAATGCGTGCCGATTACAGTCACAGGCTTCGACGACATCAGCAGTCTGCGTTTCGGGCTCGATTGGCCGGAGGATAAATACGTGTTCACCAATCTGCGGGAGGTCCAGCTGACGCCGTTCACGCCTTTCGACCTGAACGTGTTTCAGGACCAGGGCGCGCTGTTGATCGACTGGCAAAATCCCTTCGGACAAGGGGTTACTTTACCCGATGGCGACACCCTGCTGAGTGTTTGTTTTTACAACATCGCCATCCCTGAATTCAACAGCGGCCTCGCTTTTTCCGATGATTTTTCGCCGAAAGCAGTGCAGGCCGGCGGCCAGGAAATCGGCTTTGTCGCCTTCGACGGCCGTTTTTACAGCCAGATCAATACGCCGGCGAGCGCCTGCACCATCTCTCCCGATTGCCTCAACGACGGTGAGGGCGGCTTTTACCTCGACGGCGTGTGGTGGAATCCGAACGATCCGATCAAACTGTTTCAGCACGACGTACAGCAATGGACGGGCACCACGGAAGAACTCACCACATTGACGCCGGGTACCTACCGGGCCGAGTTTCCCGCACCTTTCAGCCCGAATCCGCAACTCGGCCTGTTTCACCTGCCCGTGCTGACGACCAGCGACTGCGTGTGGCCCGGCGACGCCGACAACAATGCCGCTGCCAACCACCACGACCTTTTGTATCTCGGTCTTGCCTACGGCGCCAGCGGCCCCGCGCGGGCTGCCCAGGCACTCGACTGGTCGGGGCAATCCGGCGAAACCTGGAGCCAACGTACCGCCCTGCGGAAGGTCGATTATAAAAATATGGACACCAATGGCGACGGCCTTATCAGTCTTGCCGACACACTGGCCATTGTTCAAAACTGGGGTCAGGTGATCAATCCGGCCACCGACAATCCTTACGACGCTCCCTTGGGCAATCAGGTGCTCCCGTTCGCGCCGACGCTGACGATGGCCCCGGACACAGCCGTTGCCGGCCAACTGGTGTCCATTCCGGTGATTTTGGGCAGCCCGGCCGTACAGGCCGACAGTATGCACGGACTGGCGTTCAGCGTGGTGTACGACCCGGCCATGCTTCAGAACAATGTGTATTTCCAGCCCGCGGCCTCCTGGCTGGGTAACCCGGCGAGCGACCTGATCTGGCTTCAGCGCAATTTTCCGGCCCAGGGCCGGATCGACGTGGCCATCACGCGTTTTGACGGACAGCCCGTGAACGGCGACGGCGTCATCGGCCATCTTTATGTGATTATTGAAGATGATATTTTCTTCGTGAAGCCCGATGAAGGCCCTGATTGGGCGCCGGATCTCGATACGCTCAAATTCACGCCCCTGCATTTCGGCAACCTGCAAGCCATCGGCCCCGACGAACAACCCATCGCCCTGATCCCTGTCGACGTGAACCTGCCGATCCGGCGCCAGGGCGCATCCGGAGTGAGCACACCGCAGGCTTGGGCCTCCGACATCACGGTTTGGCCCAACCCCCTCGTCGTCCCTGCAACGCGTCGAGTTGTGGTCGCCCGATTCCCGCCTGTGCCTCGCCAAAGATCTGCCTGCGCTCTGGTCGGCTCGACTGGATGGGCTGGAGCTCCCTTTGGGCGTGTACTGGGTGAAGGTGTTTACGGAACAAGGCATCGCCGTTCAAAAGGTGGTGATTGCCGCAAAAAATTGAGTTGAAATCCAATTGTGACGCCGTCGGGGAGCAATCCGCCCCGGCGACGTTTTTACAAACCGAGGTGGAATAATTTCCCTTGCCAGGCAGCGCCTTGGGATTGAATTGAATACAGCAACAGAGTATTGGCGGGCAGCGCGTCGCCGGGAACTTCGATCTGCTGTTGCCCTGATGCAAGGCGCGTTTCTTGGGCCCAAACCAGTTGCCCGGCGAGGGTGTATACCTCGAGGCGTACCAGTTCGGGACTTGGAAGACGAAAAGTGAACGTCGTTGACCTTGAGAAAGGATTGGGAGAAATGCCAAGAAATACTGGCGACTTTTCCGGCTCATGGACAGGGCTGGTAGAATAATACTTGACTTTCAATGGGTGAATTTTCCCTGCATAATCAACCAGGAGTCCGGGCAAGGTATCCTGCAAATTCACCATTTTTTCCCGAAGCAGGCAGGATTGTAAAGCTGTAATGTGACAAGTAAACAAC
>JBGAJY010000298.1:0-5151 GCA_044224705.1 Saprospiraceae bacterium | reverse complement strand
GGTGGCATGGCTTCGAGGGTGTCGCCGGGGCGCAATTGTTCGTTGGCCCAGGTGCTGAACACGCCTTCGGGCACTTTTTTGACGGCAATGCGCAAATCATGGTCTTCCACGCCCGTGCAAATGGAGTAGGTGCGGCGCACTTCCTCGCCGTTCAGCACGGTACGCAATACCAGGTGCTGGCCTTGCAGGTAACGGAAGGTGTTGCGGAGCGATTCGGGCACTTCGAATGCAATGGAAACCGTGTCGGCGGTCTCCCGACGCACTTCGCGGACTTGTAGCGGATAAAATTTGGCAGACATACTGGGTAGCGGCGGTGGTGGGCGGCAGGGTTCTGGTGTTGGGCAAATACAAACACAAAAAGTGTATCCCCGGCTTAAAGGAATACACTTTTTGGCTTTCGCGACAGCTGGTCCGCAGACGGCTGTCCGCTGCAACGGCTACTTCAACCGTAATTTATGCCAGTCCGTTGACGAATTTCATCAGACCGCTTTTCAGGTTGGCAGCTTTGTTGCGGTGGATGCTGCCGCGCTTGGCCAGACGGTCGATCATGCTGATGACCTTCGGGAGGAAGGTTTCAGCCTCAGACTTGGCTTTCAGACCGCGCAGGTTTTTGATGGCCGTGCGGGCTGTTTTTTTGTAATAGCGGTTTTGCAGACGGCGTTTTTCCGTTTGACGAATTCGTTTGAGCGCTGAACGATGGTGTGCCATGCGTCGATATACTGAATTGAAAAAAAGTGCGTAGAAAAAGAGGTTTTTGATTTTGGGCCGGCAAAGGTAGATTTTTACGCGGGAAAAAGAAAACACCCCTCGAAATTTTCTTTTCCCCTGCTGTAAAATTTTATGCCGCAACGGACGATTATTTTGAACAAACAGGGGCTTCCTCCGTTGGATTTTTGCTTGTAACAACAACCAGGTTTTATAGGGTGAATTGTGCTAATTTTGCGCGCTTTTTGCCCGAACAGGCTGCCGCCGCGCTCCATTTGGAGGTTTTGAGGCGGATGCTTTTTAAACACAGATCGTCAAACAGGGCTCGTTTGCACGAATGCCGCATGCCGCACCTTGTGTGACCCAATTTTTTCAATACCTGAAATGAAAGATTTATCCGCCGTTTTCAACGCGCATCCGCAGTACATCGACACCTTGTACCGCAACTGGCTCAGCCAGCCCGACAGTGTGGAACCCGATTGGCAGGTGTTTTTTAAAGGTTTCGACTTTGCGCAAAGCGCGGCCAACGGCAGCAGCGCAGGCGGCGGCAACATCAGCGACGCCGATTTGCACAAGGAATTCGGGGTGGTCGGCCTGATCTACGGCTACCGCGACCGCGGGCACATGCTTTCGACGACCAACCCGATCAAACCGCGAAAAGACCGCAAACCACGCCTCGATCTCGCCGATTACGGCCTGAGCGACGCCGACCTCGACCGTCGTTTCGCGGCCGGATTCGAACTGGGCATGCCCAACGCCACCCTGCGCGAGATCGTCGATCGCCTGCAAAAAATCTACTGCGGCAACATCGGCTTCGAGCACGCCCATATCCACGACAAAGGCCGGCGCATGTGGCTGCGCGAAAAGGTGGAGCACCGCAACCTGGCGCCCGACTACGGCTTCCCGATCGAAAAAAAGAAGCGGATTCTGGAAAAACTGAACGGCGCCGTGGGCTTCGAGCAATTTCTGCACACCAAGTTCGTGGGCCAGAAACGCTTCTCCATCGAAGGCGGCGAATCGACCATCCCGGCCATCGACGCCATCATCAACAAGGGCGCCGAAGAAGGCGACATGCCCGTGGAGGAAGTCATCATCGGCATGGCGCACCGCGGCCGCCTCAACGTGCTGGCCAATACCCTGCGCAAAACCTACGCCCAGATTTTCTCCGAATTAGAGAGCAAAACCATCCCCGACCAAAGCTTCGGCTCCGGCGACGTGAAATACCACATGGGCTATTCTTCCCAGGTGACCGCCGCCAATGGCTATTCTTCCCAGGTGACCGCCGCCAACGGCCGCTCCATGTACCTCAAACTCCTGCCCAACCCCAGCCACCTCGAAGCCGTGGACCCCGTGGTGGAGGGTTTCGCACGCGCCAAGGCGGACATCCTGTACGGCTCCCTGTACGACCGCATTATGCCCATCCTCATCCACGGCGACGCCGCCGTGGCCGGCCAGGGCGTGGTGTACGAAACCATCCAGATGAGCCAGTTGCAGGGCTATTACACGGGGGGCACCATCCACCTCGTGATCAACAACCAGATCGGGTTTACCACGGGCTGGGAAGACGGTCGCTCCAGTACCTATTGTACGTCTGTGGCCGAAGTGGTGCAGGCGCCTGTGTTTCACGTCAACGGCGACGACCCCGAGGCCGTGGTGTACGCCGCCGAACTGGCCACCGAATACCGCCAGATGTTCAATTCCGACGTGTTTATCGACATCGTATGCTACCGCCGCTACGGCCACAACGAAAGCGATGAGCCGCGTTTTACGCACCCGCACATCTGGAAAATCGTGGACCAGCACCCCAACCCGCGCGAGATTTACAACCAGATCCTGCTCAGTCGCGGCGACGTGGACGAGCAACTGGCCAAACAGATGGAGGCGCAGTTCCGCGCCGATCTTCAGGCCCGCCTCGACGAAGTGCGTCAGAACCCGCTGCCGTACAAATACCAGGAGCCCGAACTGGCCTGGAAATCGCTGAAAAAAACCGTTGATCCCGCCGATTTTGAAAAAAGCCCCGACACGGGCATCCCCCGGCCGGTGATCGACAAACTGCTGCATCAGCTGACGAGTTTCCCCGAAGGCTTCCACCCGCTGCCGCAAATCGTGAAACTCAACGATGCCAAAAAACAACTCATCGAATCGGGCAAGATCGACTGGCAACTCGGCGAACTCATGGCCTACGGCTCCATCCTGCTCGAAGGCCACGACGTGCGCATGAGCGGCCAGGATGTGCGCCGCGGCACGTTCAGCCACCGCCATGCCACCCTGGTGGACGCGCACAATTTCATGGAAATCAATCGCCTCGACGGGCTTTCCGAGCATCAGGGCAAATTCCGCATCTACAACTCCCTGCTCAGCGAATACGCCGTGCTGGGCTTCGAATACGGCTACTCGCTCGCCACGCCCGACGCGCTGGTGATCTGGGAAGCGCAGTTCGGCGATTTCGTCAACGGCGCAGGCACCATCATCGACCAGTTTATCTACGCCAGCGAGGCCAAATGGAACCGCATGAGCGGCCTGGTGATGCTGCTGCCGCACGGCTACGAAGGTCAGGGCCCCGAGCACTCCTCGGCCCGCCTCGAACGCTTCCTGCAAGGCTGCGCCGAGTACAACGTGACCGTGGCCAACATCACCTCGGCCAGCAATTTCTTCCACCTGCTGCGCCGTCAGCTGGTGCGGCCTTTCCGCAAACCGCTCATCGTGATGTCGCCCAAATCGGGTCTGCGCGCGCCTTTCAACCTCGGCGAAATCAGCGCGCTCGAAACGGGCAACCATTTCCAGGAAATCCTCGACGACGCGGGCGCCGATCCGAAAAAAGTGAAAAAACTGCTGGTTTGCACGGGCAAGGTGTACTACGACCTCGACAAGCGCCGGCAGGACGAAAAACGCGCCGACGTGGCCATTGTGCGCCTCGAGCAGTTGTACCCTTTCCCGGAAAAACAGTTCGACGCCCTGCTGAAAAAATACAAAAATGCACGCCCCGTTTGGGTGCAGGAAGAACCCGCCAACATGGGCGCCTGGGCCTACCTCGCCGTGACGCAGCCGCAGTACGGCTGGGCCTGCGTGAGCCGCCCGGCGGCAGCCAGTCCGGCTACGGGTTTCCCGAAAAAGCACGAGAAGGAGCAGATGGAGGTTGTGGAGCGGGCTTTTGCTTCCTGATTTTTTCACCGCGAAGGCGCGGAGGCGCAAAGGGTTCGCGAATTCTTTGCGTCTTGGCGCCTTAGCGGTTCAATTTTACCAACCATGCCATGCCACTCATCGAACACGATTTCAGCAATCTCAAACGCAAAGTCGAACAGTACCACCAGACTTTAGGCAATACCCAGCGCAACCGCGAGCGTTGGGCGGCCGACATGAAAGCCACCATCATGGCTACGCTGCGGCAGGCCGCCGAGGCCGCCGGACTGTCCTGCACCGTGGAAGAACGCTTTGACATCGTGAATCTGGAGACCGTGATCCTCTCGCTCGGCACCAGCACCAGCGGTCTGGGCGAGTCGGTCGGCGACAGCATGCGCCGCGATCTGGTGAAGCAAAACGGGGCATTGGTGTACCAGCAGTTGTTCAACGGCAAGATCCTGGTGATGATCAACTACCCGTACATCGAGAAATACGGGCAGCCGCAGCCGCCAAAACAAATCGCCATTTACCGGCCGGAAGAGCTCAATCCGCCGCATTTCGTGCGGCACCTGGAAGAATTCATTACGGAAATCACGAATTGGGAAGACTACGACGACGATCAGGGCGGTCCGCACCCGGTGATCGGGTTCAGGCAAACGACGGAGGAAGAGTCTCCCGAAAAATAATTTCGTTTCCAGCCGTCCAGCAGCCAACCGTTGGTGCATTTCGTTCGTTTGTAGAGCTGCAATCCTGCATCCGCCGCGCCATGTTGTACCGCAAGCCTGACGAAAGCCCGCTCGATCGACTCGAACGGGAAGCCAATGACGAGTTCCGACTGCTGTCGGAGCTCGGTCCGGCCGAATTCGCCTTCGAGCACCTGCTCGAACTGCGCGAACGGGCCCGTCGCCGGCTCCAACTCTTCGACCGGCGACAACGCCTGGCTATGTTGCTTGGCGGCACGGCAGCGGGCTGGGTGTTTTTAGCCATTCTGGCGGGCAGTTTTGGATACCCCTGGCTGATGATCGCCGGCGGCGCGGTGGGCACCCTGGGGTTTTTGGCCTTTTTCGTCCTGATCATTTTGCAAAAACAACGCTTTGAAAGCCGGGGCGAACTCGAATTTACCCTGCGCGCCATCGAAGACGAACTGCGGCGGCGCGGCGAACGACAGCGCAAGACGAATCATTGACCGGCCTTTCCCTTTGACAGGTTTTTTTCGGACAGGATTGACAGGATCAGCAGGATAATAGCCTGTCGGCTTCGCCGTCTTGTAAAGGCACGTCGGCGGAGCCGACAGGCTATTATCCTGCTGATCCTGTCAATCCTGTC
>JBGAJY010000297.1:0-5253 GCA_044224705.1 Saprospiraceae bacterium | reverse complement strand
CCGCTTCAGGTAGGCCGCCGTCGGCCTGACCAGCCCATTCCTACCTCAGGGAATGGCTCGAGTGCACTGGGGCGTCGGATTCCCATACTGCAGGTTATGCGAGAAGCATGGATCCGGTCAACCAGGAAGAGGCCATCAAGGCGGTCATTGAAAAAGAAACGGCCAGCTATTTTCAGGGCGACGTGGAGGCCTGGGCCGACTGTTTCAAACACGATGCCCAAACGGTTTACGTGGGCAGTCCGCTCGGCGGGTCCACCGTGCTCGAAGGCTGGGACGCCCTCGACGAAAACGTAGGGAAACCGCGGAAAGCAACGCCAGAGGCTTGGAAAATGACCGTTCAGCGCGACAATTGGCAAATCCGGCAAAGCGGCAATACGGCATTTGTAACCTATGATCAGACCATGACGTTTGCCGACTGGCCCGGAACGAATTTGACGAAGGAACTGCGTTGCCTGGAAAAAGTGCAGGGCAATTGGAAAATCGTCGTCCTGAACTGGATTGACAAAACCCAACTGGACAATGCCGCCCACCGCGAAGCCATCAAAGCCCTGATTGCTGCCGAAACCGACGCCTATTTCGGCCACGACTACGACAAATGGGCCGCCTGCTGGGGACAGAACGAGGGCGCCTCCCTGTGCTGGAACAACGCGGACGGCAGTTTTGGACAAACCGCCGGGTTTGAAAATATCGCTGCCGCGACGAAAGAAGGGATGAAAGAAGAGAAAACGGCGTTCAGCATCACCCGCGACAATTGGAACATCGAGATCAGCGGCAACCTGGCCATCGTGCGATTCGACCAGCATTTCACCGATGCCAGGGGCATAACCAGCCTTTCCAAAGAATATCGCCTGATGTATTGGGAGGGCGCCAGCTGGAAAATTTACCAGGTAAATGCTTTCTGGGACTACAAAAACGCAAAATGACCCTTTGAAAAGACATAAAAAAACGCCCGGCCAGCAAAGCTGACCGGGCGTTGTGTTTGTCAAGTGACCACGACTGGAGTCGAACCAGCACATCCGTAAGGACACTACCCCCTCAAAGTAGCGCGTCTACCAATTCCGCCACGTGGCCTTGATGTCAAAAAAATGCGCTTTCCGTGAAAAGCGGCGGCAAAGATAGACCCGTTTTGAGAAAAGCGAAAACTGGCGTTAAATTTTTCTATCCGGCGCCATCAGGGCATTTTTTCGAGCGTGGGTTTATCCGTTAAAAGCGTCCCTGATCTTGTCGAAAAAGCTGCGGTCTTCCTTGCCGGGGGTCGGTTTGAAATTGGGCATTTCGCGCAGTTTTTCGATCAGTCGTTTTTCCTCGTCGGTCAGTTTTTTGGGTGTCCAGACGTTCACGTGGATCAGCTGGTCACCGCGATGGCGGCTTTGCAGTTCGGGCAGGCCTTTGTCGCGCAGGCGGAAAATTTTGCCCGATTGGGTGCCCGGCGGGATCTTGATGCGCGCCCGGCCGTCGAGCGTCGGCACTTCGATCTGGGCGCCCACCGCGGCGTCGGCGATGTTGAGAAAGAGTTCGTAGATGACGTTGTTGCCTTCGCGGGCAAATTCTTCGTGCGGCGTTTCTTCGATCGTGATGAGCAGGTCGCCGGCCGGGCCGCCTTTGGCGCCGGCGTTGCCTTTGCCCGACATGGACAGCTGGATGCCTTCATTCACGCCGGCCGGGATGTCCACCTCGATGGTTTCTTCGCCAAACACGCGTCCGTCGCCTTTGCAGACGTTGCAGGGCGACTTGATCGTCTGTCCGGAGCCCTGGCAGCTGGGGCAGGTCGTGGAGGTCTGCATGTGCCCGAAGGGCGTCTGGGTGATACGGTTCACCATGCCTGCGCCGCGGCAGGTGGCGCAGGTTTCGACGGAGCTGCTGTCGCGCGCGCCGGAGCCGTTGCAGGTGCTGCAGGTGACCTGTTTGCGCACCTTGATTTTTTTGTGCACGCCGGTCGCGATCTCTTCGAGGCTCATTTTGATGCGGACGCGCAGGTTGGAGCCGCGTTCGCCGCGGGGTTGCCGGGAGCGAAAACCGCCGCCGCCGGCGCCGCCGAAAAACTGGCCGAACAGGTCGTCTTCGCCAAACATTCCGCCGAAGCGCCGCAGGATTTCTTCCATGTCCATACCCGCACCGTAGCCGCCGCCGCCACCGCCCATATTTTCCAGTCCGGCATGGCCGTAGCGGTCGTAACGGGCGCGTTTGTCGGCGTCGCTGAGGACTTCGTAGGCCTCGGCGGCTTCCTTGAATTTTTCTTCAGCAGCTTTATCGCCCGGGTTCTTGTCCGGGTGAAATTCGATCGCTTTTTTGCGATACGCCTTTTTTATTTCCTCCGCGCCGGCGTTTTTGGCCACGCCGAGCACTTCGTAGTAGTCTCTTTTGGATTTTTGTTAAAGAAGCATCTTTTGTTTTGGTTGTCATCTTGGGCATACACGATCGAGTATGCCCAAAGACCAACAGCCAAAGGCCAAAGACTATTTTCCTACGACCACTTTGGCGAAGCGGATGATGCGGTCGCCGAGTTGGTAGGCGGGTTCGAGGATGTCAACGATTTTGCCTTTGAGGGCTTCCGAAGCGGCCGGTATTTCGGCTACGGCTTCGTGCTGGTCGGGGTTGAAGTCGTCGCCCGGCTGGGTTTCGATAACAGACAGTCCGCGGCTTTTCAGGGTATGGACGATTTTGTTGTGGATCAGAGTGGTGCCGTCATTGAGGGCGCCGTTTTTGGCAGCCCTGTCAAAGTCGTCCAAAACCGGCAGCAAGGCTGTCAGAATGTCACGACCGGCGGTCTGGATCAGTTCCATCCGTTCGCGGGCGGCGTGCCGTTTGAAGTTTTCAAAATCCGAAAACAGGTAGAGGTATTTGTTCCGGGCTTCTTCCAGTTGTTGTTCCAGTTCTGCGATCCGGGGGTCGGGCCCCGTGGTTTCCGCGTCGTTTTCCATCACTTCTGTTTGGTTTTCGGAGTTTTCTGCCCCATGAGTGGCTTCTTCCGCGTGCGGGGCTTTGGGCTTTTTTTCCGCCATGTTCAATATTTTTTTAAAAGGGTTTTCCATTAAAATGGGGCACGGAAGCGCTGAAACGGAGCCGCCGGCCCGGCATCTCCACAATTTTTGTGCCCTGCAGGCATTGCCGCCAAATTGTCACTGTCCTTCCAGCGCCTCGGACAACATTTTGTTCAGCATCTGCGGGCTGAGGTCCACGCCGACGATGATACCCTCGCGGTTGATCAGGAAAGTCATTGGAATCGACTTGACGTTGTATTGCCGGGCGATGGCATTGTCAAAATCTTTCAAGTCGCTGGTATGCCAGGGCCAGATCATGCCGTCCTGCTCGATGGCGCGCTTCCAGGAGCGGGCATCGCGTTCGAGACCGACGCTGAAAATGTCGAAACCCTTGTCGTGGAATTTGTTGTAGAGATCGAGCAGGTGCGGGTTCTCGGCGCGGCAGGGGCCGCACCAGCTGCCCCAAAACTGCAGAAGCACATAGCGGCCTTTCAGGTCGGATAAATGCACCGTGCGGCCGTCGATCAGTTGGGCTGTGAAATCGGAGGCAGGTTCGCCGGCGCCATGGCTCGGCCGGCGCGACCAATCCCAGGCCCCGACGGCAAGTACAGCCGCCAAACGGATAATAAGATTCGTTTTATTCACTGAAAATCAAAGTGTTGTTGAAAAAAAACGCTTGGAGGCTATTTGAAAAACGGCGGGCAAATATCCACTTTCCGGCTGAACGGGGTTTTTAATTTTGCCCGAACAAAATACCTGCTGCCCTCCCCGGAGGAGGAATAACCCGCTTTCCACTGAGATGTTTCACTTTAAACAAAAATCCGTGTGATTTCCCCGTTTCACCACGAAACAACACGGTTCCTCTACCATGCTCCGCATCGATCCGACCCAAATTGCCACCAAAGACCTGCACCAGTTCATGCTCGGGGCTGTGGCGCCGCGCCCCATTGCTTTTGCCAGCACCATCAGCAGCGAGGGCATTCCGAATCTCGCGCCGTACAGTTTTTTCAACGCGTTCAGCAGCAACCCGCCTATTGTGATTTTTTCCTCCAACCGCCGGGTGGCCAACAATACCACGAAGGACACGCTGAAAAACGTGCAGGATACCCGCGAGGTTGTGATCAATGTCGTGTCGCACAGCATCGTGCGGCAGGCGGCGCTCACCAGCGTGGAATACGCCGCGGATGTGAACGAATTTGAAAAAGCCGGGCTGACGCCCCTGGCTTCCGAATTGATCAAGCCCTTCCGTGTGGCCGAAAGCCCGGTACATATGGAATGCGTGGTGGAGCAGATCATCCCGCTCGGCGACCAGGGCGGCGCCGGCAACCTCATCGTTTGCCGCATCGTGCTGATGCACATCGCGGAAGAGGTGCTGACCGACAAAGGCCGTATCGATCCGCACAAAATCGACCTGATGGCGCGCATGGGGCGTTTTTACTATGCCCGCGCCAGCGGCAGCGCTGTGTATGAGATCATCCAGGAAGTAAACGCTTTCGGCGTGGGTTTCGATGGTTTGCCGCCTGGCATCCGGCACAGTAAAGTGCTGACGGGCAATAATTTAGCGCAAATTGCCGCCCTGGCGGCCCTGCCGTCGGCGGAAGAAGCCGCCGCCCTGGCTGCCACCGACGGGCGCGCCGTGCAGTGCCTCTCGGCCGCCGACCCGAAAACGGCCCTGCATCAATATGCGCAGGAGGTGCTCGAGCGCGGCGAGGCCCTGTTAGGCGCTCGGTTGGTCGTACTGGCGGAGCAGGTTTGAGCGCTTATTCGAGCTCCTGATCGGTCGTATCGGAAGGCTGGAACAGGATGTCTTCATCGCCGTTGCGCAGCGAGTCCAGCGGGGTCACTTCGAAGCTTTCCACGGTGAATACCAGCCATTTGCCTTTGATTTTGCGCATGATCAGGGTGTCCGGGATTTTTTCGCCCACTTCGTCTTCGATGAAATAACTGCACACGGCCGAGTCGCCGCGCACTTCGCAGTGGAGTTGGAGAAGTTCCGAGGGCTCGCTCGGGAAGGAGTCGACGTGCGGGAAAGAGTTGAGGTAATTGACGAATTCCAGCGCATTGCCCGCGCTGAGCAGCCGGGCGTCTTCGTAGCGGCTTTGGTCGAGCAGCGACTGCCATTGACGCAGCACTGCTTCGGGGGCAGCAGACGGATCGCCCGAATCGCTGTTGCAGGCTTGCAGGGCGCAAAGCAGGAGGAAAGCGCAAAGCGCAAGTGGTCTCATAGTTCGTTTTGCTTCTTAATGCGCTGCCAAACATACGGCGAAAAGCG
>JBGAJY010000031.1:0-37755 GCA_044224705.1 Saprospiraceae bacterium | reverse complement strand
GTGGTTCCATTCGGTTCCATGATGTGCAGCAGCGCAGCCAGGGTCGGCGCGATGTCCGTGACGTTCACAGGGTGCATCGATTCGCCCGGCGGCACATGCCAGCCGTACCACAACAGGGGCACGTGGGTGTCGTAGGGATACGAGGAACCGTGGGTACAGCCGCCGGTGGTGAACGACTTGTCGTCGGGATGCCAGCCCGGTTCGAGCTGGAACAACAGATCGCCCGAGCGGCGGGGAAGGATGCCGCGGCGCAGTTCGGGCGCGAAGGGATAATCGGCGGGCATGGCCAGCAGTTCTTCCTGCGTCCACACGTCTGTGACGCCGGGTTGAGCCCGAAGGAAGTCGGCGACGGCGGCGGCGATGCGGTTGGGGTCGAGATTCAGGTCGTCGATGGCTGCCCAGTTCAGCCAGATTTGCTGGTTGCCGCATTCCAGGATAAAATCGGCGCTTACGCCGAGGGCAACGGGCAGGGCGTTTTCAAGGGCATCCTCCAGTTTGCTTTCCGGGAAAATACCGGCGGGCACCCTCGTTTGCACCAAATGAGCCGGCGTTTCGCCGCCGCCGTGGTCGGCGGTGAGGAATACCAGCACATTGTCTTTTCCAAAACGCTGATCGAGGTAAGTGAGCAGGCGGGCGAGGTCGGCATCGAGGCGCAGGTAGGCATCCTGGGTTTCTTCGGCATGCACGCCGAACTGGTGCCCGATATAATCCGTGCAGGAAAAACTGAGACAGAGGAAGTCGGTCGCCGGGCCTTGTCCGAGGTGCATTTTTTCGATGGTCTCCAGGGCAAAATCCAGGGTCAAGGAATTGCCGAAGGGGGTGAAACGCAGGATGCTATAGCCGAGTTTTTGCTTCAACGCCGGCAGGTTGTGCGGAAACCCGCCTTCAAAAGTGATGTAATGCCCGTCGTCGTAGCCTTTTGCATGCCAGTCGGCAAAGCTCTCGTCGTAGCGCACGCCGGGCAGTTTGTCCCATGTTTTGGACAAGTACGCGTCGGGCAAACGACGGACATTGAAGTCCGTCACCCACTGCGGAAGTCCCAGGGAATCCGGATAATAGGTCGAGGTAATCCAGTTGCCGCCTTTGTCGTCAAACCAGTAACAGGCGTTGGCGAGGTGCCCGGCCGGCAGGATGCTGCCCCGGTCCTTGAGGCACACCCCGACAACTTTGGATTGAAAACTGTTGGACAGGCGGAGTTCGTCAGTGATCGTCGTCGTGAGCAGCACGCGCGGCGAATGCTGGCCTACGCTGCCGGTGCCGCCCACCGTTTGCACCGTCGTATCGGTTGTCACGTAGCGGTGGCGGCCCCATTCATGGTCGTACCATTCGTTGGCGATAATGCCGTTGACGGCCGGGTAGGTGCCTGTATAAATGGCGGCATGACCGGGAGCCGTGTAGGTAGGCACGTAATTATAGTGGGTATTTTCGCAGGAAAGTCCTTCGCGTAACAAACGCCTGAACCCGCCAGGGCCATAATCGGCCATGTAACGGTAGAGGTAGTCATAGCGCATTTGATCCACCACGATCCCTACCACGAGTTTCGGACGGGGCGGGGTCGGATTTTGGGAAAAAACAGTGGCGGATATGAAAATCAGGATAAAACTCCAGACGGCCTTCATGTGAAATCGAAAATCGGTGGTTGAATTAAAGGTGCAATAGAGCCGCAAAGGTGAAGAAAAGGAGATTAACCCGTATTGAATTATGTGTTCGCCCGCGAAGCAGGTAATCTTCCCGCAGCCGCTTACATGGTCGGTGGATTATAGTCGTCTTCATCAAAAAACACATTGACCTGGCGCACACCGGGCTGCTGGCGCAGGCTGCGCACCAGTTCTTCGCTTTTGCGGGTGTCTTTAAGAGTGATGTGGTAATTGCTTTCCGTCAGGTCTTCCGTGCCGATATTTTTCAAACTGACGAGTTTTAGGCTGCGACAATACCTCGAAATGGACTGGACGAGGTTGCCTTGTCCGTTGTGAATGATCTGCAGCAGGAAATGCCGTTGCCGGGGCGCGCCGAAATGCGTGTAAGTGAGTACGATGACGACCAATGCGGCGACCGCGGCGCCACAAAGCGCGACGATATTGAGCCCTACGCCGCAGGCCATGCCGAGGGCCAGCGAGAGGAAAATAAAGACCAGGTCCATTGTGTCGCGGATGGCCGTCCGGAAACGGATGATGCTCATGGCGCCCACCAGACCGAACGCCCGTGCAATGTTGTTGCCCACGACCATGATAATGATGGCGGAAATAATGCTGAGCAGCACCAGTGAATTGACGAAAGTGACCGAGTACGAGGGCCCGCGGTAGGTCAGCCGGTACACCATGCTCAGCAGCAGGCCACAAAACAGTGCAACCACAAGGTTGGCCAGTACGTCGGCTGAGGAGGTGGGGAAAACAGCAAGGTTTTGATATTCTTCGAGCACTGTATGGAGTGTTAGGGTAATGAACGGCCTGTTAAACCGCGTTTGGATAATAGAAACGGCCTTTTGCCCACAGGTCGCTGCGCCGTTCGGGGCGGATAAACCGGTTGGCAAGAATGCAGCCCACGTATTTGGAAGCCGGTTCTTTGCGGAGTTGAAAATCTTCCAGCACGGGTTTCATCCAGGCCGGACAAAATTGGTTGAATTTGACTTCCAGAATAAAGAAGCCTGGGTAGGCATATTGCAGGTCCTGCTCCTCAAACAAGCCGTCGGCCGAAGGATAAGCCACACTGCGCAGGTGAAGGTCGAAGGTGAGGCGAAAATCATTTTCGAGGTGCAGGGTGTTGCCCAGGTAGGGCTCGCGGTCATAAATCACATTGACCACCGGCCGCAGGTTGCGACTGTAGACCTGGTACAAAAAGCGCCGGGCATTGTCGGGGTGACTGATCCGGCCCTGAAAATCATCGATGGAGGCGCCGTTGAACAATTGTTTTACCACGCCGTACGGCGCATCGCAGCGGTTTTTCAGGATGGGGCCTTCGTATTTCCGCTTGATTTCCATGAACACCGTGCTGTTGTCGTCGCCCATATTGTAACCCCGCAGGCGCACTTTCAGGCGGTGAGCGATGCCGTCCACTTTGGTGTGGTACATCTCGAACCCCGGCGTATCGAAGTAAATGCTCCGAACCGTGTACTGCCCGTTGGCGCGCGTCGATGCGAAAGCGTCGGGACGCAAAAAGGGCAGCACCGCCATACGCAGCGGCGCGTATTGTTCGATCGGAACAAGATATTTGAATTCGAAACGCAAGTCGGGCAGCGGTTTGTAGCCGGTTCAGCGGCAGTGAAAAGGAGTGGTTAGTGGGTCCAGGAGAAATTGAGCAGCCTTTTGAGGTATTCCCTTTGGTTGACGGTATCGAAACTCACCACGCATTTGGCTGCAACGCCGACGCTCAGGCGCTCGGTCGGGCTGGGCGGTGTGACGAGTGCGCTGACCAGCGAAACCTGCCGGTTGTCCAGTATCTCTACTTTAGAGCCAATGCCGAGAAATTGGGCCGGATAAGTCTTCTGGCTTTGCAGATCGGTGATGTTGAAAATCGTTTTGGGCGCCAGATAACCGAGCTGGTCCACCCGCATCGGGATTTGTACCACGTAGGCGTCGGCGCGGTTGAGCACCAGCAGTTCTTCGGGCAGGATGGAGGGCTGCACAAAACCCGCAAAGGGTGTGCGCAATACAAAGGCCAGGTTTTTTTGGCGAAGAATGTCCAGGCGGTTGCGCAGGCCCTGCAACTGAGCCTGGGTGATGCCGACGCTTTCCGTTTTCAAGCCTGTTTTTACCGTTTCAAGGTTTTTTCGGGCAATATCGACCTGAATTTTGGCCAGTTCGTACTCGTTTTCAATGTTCTGGAAAAACGTGAGCGCGATCAGGTCCTGGGCCAGCAGGCTTTTCTGTATCTGGTAGTTTTTTTCTTTTACCGTCAAATCCTGCTCGGCAAAATGAAGGCGGTTTTCCGCTTCCTGCACCACGGGCGGCTTGTCGCCAGTGCGTTCGGCCTGCAATTGAGCGGTATAGAGCGCCAGCTGTGCTTCAATTTCCTGGATTTCCTGCCGCTGGCGAGTGGAATACATGCGCACCACCGTGTCGCCCGCATTCAAAAAACCCAGGGCGGGCACTTCGAATTTCAGGCCTGAAATGTCGCCCTGTTCGAACTGGTATGCATCGATCTGCTGTGCTGTGCCGGTGCGGTGGTCGCGAACGACCGAGGTGATCCGGCCGGTCTGGTCCTGCACCAGGCGCCATTCCTGGGCGGGCCAGACGCGCCCTACGCTGACGGCCTCGAAAGGCACCCGCATGGGCACATACAGCGCAGCGACAAGCAGGCCAAGAATGATAAGCGCGCCGTAAATACGTTTCACGTCGTTGTTTAAGCGTTAGGAATCCAAAAAAGTTGATGAGGGTTGATAAAAGAGGTTGATAAGGGTTTATAAAAAAGGTTTATAAAGGTTGATAAAAAGGCAGAGAGGATGCTCTCAGCCTTTTTATCAACCTCATCAACCTTATAAACCTTCATAAACCCTTTCATCAACCCTTATCAACCCAAAAATCAATGTTGCACGACAATTTTTTTGACAAACTGAGCGCCGATTTTGACAGCGTACATACCGGGCGGCAAATGTCCAAAATCCAAATCGACCTGCGCAGTGTTTTTTGCGTCGCGGGAAATGACCCTTCGGCCCAGCGCGTCGAATACCTGAATGATGCCCGGTGGCTCGTCGGCTTCCAACCGTAAAATATCCGAAACGGGGTTGGGATACATTCGGATGGCATTTGACGGCGCCTGGCCGGTGGATGAAGTCAGCGAATTGGGCCCGTTGAAGGTGGTCGGCATGGTCACGAAGGGTCCGGTTCCGTTCGGATAACGGCCATACGAGAGGTCGGGTTGCTGGGTGCTGAAAATTACCTGGTCGTACAATTGAAGGCTGCTTCCCGAAAAGCGCAGCGTTTCCCCGGTCGCGCTGCCTTTGAAATTGGCGTGGTAGATACCCTGCCCGGTGTCTTCGTCGAGCCAGACGATGCGATAGCCGCCGGCGGGGATAAAGGCTCCGGCAGGGAAGACCCACTTATCGGGTTGAGCGGGTTTGTCGCTGAGAAAAAGCCCGGCCAGGCTCAGGGTCTGGTTGCTGGTGTTGTACAGCTCCAGCCAGTCTTCCAGTTCGCCGGCTTCGTCGGTGGAGCCGTTTTCGTTGTCGGTGAGCACTTCATTGAGCACGACCTGGCCGGCGGCGGCAGTGGCCAGGGGGGCATTTAACAGAAAAAACTCGTGCTCCGCGCGGGCCGGTGCGAAGCGCCCGGCGGAAGCATTTTCGGCGTAGAGAAAATACTGTACCTGCGGTCCGAGCAGCGGGAACGAGCCGCCGTAGAGGCCGTCGGCCGCGGCGCCATCCTGGTGCTGACCGTCGTCGAAGAGCAATGCTTTCTGAAAAACGGCGGCCGAGTCGAGCCGCCAGCCGACCCAGGCCGCGCCGGCATTAGTGATCTGGGCCGTCACCCACACCGTGCTGCTGCCCACGGCCTGTGCATCGATATTGGCGATGGCGGGCGGTGGGGCAGTCAGGTTGCTGTTGTTGATCAGGAAGTTATACCGCGCGTCAATCAGTTCCGTCAGGCCCGGCACTTCGCCGGCGAAGCCGCCATCGACGGTGGCGTCGAGGTTTTGTTGAAATTCTGTGAAGCTGAAAAACTTTTTCGGGTCGCTTTGCACATCGGCCGCGATGGCGCTCTGGATATCGGCGGCGCGGTCGGCATAACTGCCGTCGGCAAAATTTTCCTCCAGCAAGGTGCGCAGGTGAGCGAGGTACATGCACTTCCAGGTCGGGTTGGCAAGCAGTTGGCTGATCAAGGGGCGGCCGGCATTGGAGGCTTGTGCGAGCGGACTGAGTTGCTGCATCTGGGCCAGGGTGAGCGGGGGGCCGGCTGCGCCCCCAGGCGGGTTGAGCAGCGGGAAAGCGCCGAAACTCAGGTTCAGGTCCCATACGACGGGCAGCCACCGGCCGTTTTCGTCGAGGTAGAGGTAGTAGTTCTGGGCGTAGGCGCCCGTGTAAGAATCGAGGTTGACGATAGCGTTGTTGAAAGCCAGCATCCAGAGCACGCGGTCCACGTCGAGCTGGGAGGCGATGCCGTCGGGGTGGTTTTCGAGACTGTCCATCAGGGTCAGCAGCTGAGCCCAGCCGAAGTCAGATTCCAGTTTGTACTGGTCGTAGTAATCGGTGCTGTCGTTGCTGCCGAACACGAGGTCGGAATAATTGCCGCCGGTGCCGGGGCCGTCGTAGTCGTCCGGGTTACATTTAAAAAACGGGTTCTCGCCGTCAGTGAAAAAACGGCTGCGGACAAACGGCTTGTTGACGCTTTCGATGTTGACGTACACGCCCCAATACTGGTCGTTCATCCACACTTTGGCGAAGTTGGCGCGGGGCGCGTCGGCGTACTGGTCGAGCAGTTCGAAGGACAATACCTCGCGCACGAAGGAGGGGTCCGAGAAGGCATTTCCCAGTTTGATATCCTTGATACCCAGGTAGTTCTGGTTGTTCACCAGGTAGTCCAGTTCGAGGTGCAGCGGGTTTTTATTGTAATCAGGGTCGTAGGAATTGTTGCCCTTGTACTTCAAACCGACGTTGGTGAACACCTGTCCGTTGATGCTCACCGAGGGCAGGAGCAGGAACTCCTGATCGTCGGCATCTTTGAGCGAATCCAGCAGGGCGTCCCAGTTGGATTGCGCAAAATTGAAGCGGATCTCCTGGATGGTGTTGAGGTCGAAAAAATCCTGGGCGCCGGTGCGGGAACAGGCGACCAGGCAGCAGGTACAGAGGAACAGTCGAATTGTCATGGGAAAGTTTCGGGCGGTTGAATGTTGTTCACCGCAAAGGCGCGAAAACGCAATGAATTCGCAAGTCTTCGCGCCTTTTCGGTGAAGGATATTCATAAATTAGCGGTGGCGAAATTAACTGGACGAGCACTACGCCGGTTGATTATCCGCAAAAAGGCAAGATGAGCAAAAGGCAAGGGGCAAAGGGCAAGAGGCAAAAGGCAAAGGGCAAGAGGCAAAAGGCAAAAACAAAGTGTAAAAGAACCAGGCGAAAAGCAATTGATACATTTGGCCCCAATAATTGCCCTTTGCCCTTTGCCCTTTGCCTTTTGCCTTTCGCCCTTCGCCCTTCGCCCTTTGCCCTTTGCCCTTTGCCTTTTGCCTTTCGCCCTTCGCCCTTTGCCCTTTGCCTTTTGCCCTTTGCCCATGCTCTCCGTCCTCTCCGACACCTACTACATGCAACAAGCCCTCGTCCAGGCGCGCCAGGCCTACGATGCCGGCGAGGTGCCCGTGGGCGCCGTCATTGTGTGCGAGAACCGCATCATCGCCCGGGCCCACAACCAGACGGAGCAGCTTACCGACGTGACGGCCCATGCCGAAATCCTGGCGCTCACGGCAGCGTCCAACCACCTGGGCAGCAAATACCTGCCCGATTGCACCCTCTTCGTTACCCTCGAACCCTGCGTGATGTGCGCCGGCGCATTGGCCTGGGCACAGATCGGCCGCATCGTTTACGGGGCTACGGACGACAAGCGCGGCTTCACCCTGCACGGCGGACAGGCGCTGCTGCATCCGAAAACACGGGTGGAAACGGGCGTTTTGGAAAACGACTGCGCTTTGCTGATGAAAGCGTTTTTTCGGACAAAACGCTGATTGTCAATGTTAAGATTAAGGAGCCTGCGGCGCGAAAACTGTTAAAAGTTAAAGTTTTTCCTAAAACGCCTTCTCGCCCTTGACATCGCCGGCCCTCGGCCGCACTTTCGTCAAAAAAAACCTGTTATGAAAATCACTCCGTTTGTATTGCTCCTTTCCCTGACCTGGTTGAGCGGCTGTTTCATCATTCCGAAACCCGTGCCCGAAGCCCGGCTCACCGCCCTGCCCACCCCGCCGCACCACCGACCGGTCAAGATCATTTTCCCCGGTGAAGCGCCACCCACTGCACCTTACGTCAAAATCAAAGTGTTGTCCGTGAAGCGCAGCGCAGGCACACCCACCACGAACCTCGTACAGGAACTCGCCGACCGGGCCCAGCGCGAAGGCGCCGACGCCATCCTCATCCTGGGCAAAAACGTGTATTCCGAAATCCAGACGTCCACTACCACCACCATGGATTCCACGGGGTTTCAAACCAGCACCTCGAACACTACCTGGGAGTGGCAGGACGTGAGCGCCCTGGCCATCAAGTACCTTTCCAACCTGGACTACCTGCCCGACTACGTCCGTGAAAAACGGCTCCTTCACTGGAATGCAGGACTCTGGCAACCCGTCGCGACGGGCCGGGTGTACTACGACGGCCCGACCAACTGGGAACCCGCCAGCAGTACGTTTCTCGATCTCTGGACGGCTTACGAACTGGACGTCATCCTCCCTGAAAAGGACCGCGCAGCTTTGATTTACAAAGACGGCGTAGACGGCCGGCGGGTGTCCGGTTGGGTAACCGGGCCTACACCCGACCGCAAATACCGCATCCGGCTGAACACGGCAGGCCGGCTTGAAGTGGCCGAATCGCGTTTTCTGCGCGGCTCACGCGCAGGGCAAATGGAGAAAATCCTGTATCGGTACAACGACGCAGGCCAGCTCAGCGGTCGACAGATCGAATCCCTGGACTGGGGCACGATCGTGGAAAAATACCATTTCGGTGATACCGGCAAACTAAGCGCCGTGGAATGGACGCGCGACGGGCAGAATTTTTTAAAAATGGAATTGGTGTACTACCGGGTGGAGGATGCAGCCGAATTCGCCAACTGACCTGCGAATGGGCCGCAGTTCAAAACAATTTTGCCCCAGATGTCTCACTCCGTTCGACATGACAACCCATTGGTGATCAGTGCAATTCATCAGGTTTCTCGCTGCGCTCGAAACTACAGCATGCTCCGGTCAAATTTCGAGCCAAGCGAGAAATCCGATAGAAGTGATTGACCCTCTGCGAATTGTCATGTCGAACGAAGTGAGACATCTTTGAACTGGTCTATGGTTTCGCAAGGGTATGGGCAGCTCTCATGCAGCTCTTGTCACCGCAAATACTCCCAGGCCGTCTGGTACCGCCCATATTGTTCTACGTAGTCCAGAAACGCTTCGTAAAACTTGTTTTGCCCAATCGTCGCCGAGTCGCCGAGTACCACGAGCAGCATGCGGGCGCGGGTCATGGCCACGTTCATACGGCGGTAATCGCTGAGAAAACCGATGTCGTGTTTGGCATTGGAACGCACGAGGCTGATGTAGATCACGTCTCTTTCCTGCCCCTGGAATCCGTCTATCGTATTGATCGTCAGACCGCCGCCGGGCAGCAGCAGGGGCGCAAGTGCGGCATCCTCCCGGATCATTTCCTCCAGGCAGTTCACCTGCTCGCGATAGGGCGAGAGGATACCGATCGAAGGGCGAACGCCAGCCGGGAATTTTTCCAGCAACTGAAGGATATGCTCGCGCACCAGCAAGGCTTCGTCGGGGTTGTAGCGGCTCAAAGCTCTCGTGTGCCCACTCTTGGAAGCCTCCGTGATTTTTTCTTCAAAACCCGTCCCGACGGTATCGATAAAGACGACCGGATCGAACACCGTGAGCGTTTCGCCACCCGGGTCGAGGCTGAGCAGGCGCCGTTCGCCCACCGTTTCGTGGGCTTGCAAGGCGCCGCCGTAGAAGTATTCGTTTGAAAAATGCATGATTGCGCGGTGCATGCGGTACTGCACGGTGAGCAGGTGCACGGCGTCGGGCAGTATATCCAAACAGCGTTCGATCAGGGTTTTGGACAATCCGTTGCGCGCCGCTTCGAGGCTTTTCACGGTCGGCGGCAATTGAAAAGGATCGCCGGCCAGCACTACGCGGCTGCATTTCAGAATGGGTATCCAGGCCGCGGGTTCGAGGGCCTGGGCGGCTTCGTCGATCACGCAGGTGCGGAATTTGAATTTTTCCAACACCGGGTGGGCTGCCCCGACGAGGGTACAAATAATGGCCTGTGCCGAAGTGAGCACCTCATCCACAAGGCGGTCTTCGAGCGTGTTGGCCCAGGCTTCGAGTTCGCGGGCCTGGTGTTTGAGGTGTTCGCGTTCGCGGCGGTCTTCGTGCCCGAAACTGCGTTTGAAACGCCTGGCCTGCCGGCGGTACTCGGCCGCCTGGATTTTGACTTTTTTGATGTTGCGGCTCTCCGGATGCTCGGCGAGAATGGCTTCGAGGGTGTGGCCCATGACCTGTTCGTCTACCCGGCTCACGTTGCCGATGCGTACCACGCTGAGGCCTTTGGCGGCCAGTCGCTCGGTGAGCAAATCGGCCGCGGTGTTGCTCGGGGCGGCCACGAGCACGGTGTTTTCGCGTTCGCAGAGGAGCTGGATGGCGGCCACGAGGGTGGTGGTTTTTCCGGTGCCCGGCGGGCCGTGCACGACCGCCACGTCGCGGCTGTCGAGGATGGCGCGCACGGCGCCGCGTTGGGAGGGGTTGAGGGAGGAGAGGATTGCGCTGTTTTCAGGTTCCTCGGAGGCCCCACCCCCGACCCCTCCCCCTCCGCGGAGGGGAGTAGATTGTAAAAGGCGGGAGTTTTCTTCACTCGTCTTGTCCCCATTATCTGTCTGAGCCTGCATATCAGAGGGCGAACTCTCCTCCCCGGAGGGGTCGGGGGTGGGGCCTCCGGCGAGGGGCTTGCGAGACTTCACTCCTCCCCCCAACACCTCCCTCAATTCTGCCAGCCGATCCCCCTTCGCGTTCATCACTTTGTTCAGCGCCCTCTCCATTTCGGTGAAACTACGGTCGTCGAAAAGCATTTCCACGCCGATCTGGCCCAGGTCGAGCCAGTCGGGCACATCTTTGGAGTTCAGGATGATCTTCATCCGGTTGCGCTCGACGTAGTTGACAACGCCTTGTTTTTCAGGGTGTTTGACGTGCTCCTGCGTGGTGAACAGGTGGACTGTCTGGCCTGCGCGCAGTTGGTGGGGTTCGTTCAGGCGGGTGCTGCGTTCCACGATGACGAAGGCTTTTTCGCCGAGGGAAAAGCCCGTTTGCAGCACTTTCAGCGGGTGCCAGGCAAAGCCCTGGGCTACGCGGTCGGCGAGCGGGCGCTCCCGGACGAGGCGCAGGAATTGCTGCAGGTCCTCTTCTTTTTCCTGGTGGAGCAATTCGAGGAGGCGGGTGAAATGAGCGTGGGACTGGGCTGACATGGCGGAAACAAGGCGGCAAAAATAGACCTGTTTTGCCGCTACCGGCCGGAAAGTGTTTTGAGCAATCCAAAACCCCGCAATCCCTTACCTTCGGCCGTATCAACTCCCTGTCGTGTCACGGCTATTCGTCTCCGTCCTGCTGTCCCTCACCCTGCTTCGCCCCGTCGGCTGCCTCCTGCTGAGCCTGGCGCAGGTCAGCCTGGCCCGGATGGAAGCGGCAGCGAAACACCCTGCCGATTCGGCCACGCAGTCCTTCGTTTTTTCACGCAGTGATTTTCGCCGCAGGGCTGTCGGGCGGCACGAATTCTGGTACAACGGCAAATTGTACGACTGGCAAACCTGCGAAGCCCAGGGGCCCGATTCTCTCCGGCTGCAAGCCCGCGCCGATGAGCGGGAAAGCCAAGGCCTGGCCGGTTTGAAGGCGCTTTTTCCCTCCGACAAAGCCGGCCAAAAATCCCGCGGCGAAAGCCCCTTTTCAACCCTTCGCCTGCTTTCCCAGCCTTTCCTCGTCGATCAGCCGCCCTGCTTTGAGCGGAGGATCGGAACACCGTCCCTCCGGCAATGCAATTGGTTGCCCGTCAGGCGATTGCAAGGCATTTCACCCGACATTTTTTCGCCGCCACCCGAACGCGTCAGGGCCTGAGCCTTTCCTTTTTCTTCCTGATTGTTTCACCGGGCCGTTCCTCCTGAGCGGGACGGCATAGCGGCATTTCCTATGTTGAAATTTCGACTGTTCCTCACCGGAGCGGCCGTGCTGGCTGTGTTGAGGGTCGTGGCGCAAACGCCGGATACCCTTGCGGCCACACCCCTTCACGAGGTGCTGATCAGCGGTTTTCGGGCCGAAACGGCGCTCGACAATCCGCTGAATATCACGGCCCTCAGCCGCGACCGGCTCGACCGTTCGGGCACTCCGACCCTGGCAGCGGCGCTCACGGAAATGCCGGGCGTCGGTCGCATGGGTACGGGCGTCGGCATCGGCAAACCGGTCGTACGCGGCATGTACGGCAACCGGCTGCTGGTGCTGCTCTCGTCCCTCAAATTCGACAACCAGCAATGGCAGGACGAGCACGGCCTCGGCCTCTCCGACCTCGGCGTCGGGCGGGTGGAACTGATCAAAGGCCCCGCTTCGGTGCTGTACGGTTCGGAAGCGGTCGGCGGCGTCATCAACATCCTCGAAGAACGCCCCGAGCCCGGCCGCCGATTCCAGGGAGATGCCGGCATCCGCCTGTTTTCCAATACCAAAGGGCTAAGCGCCGACCTGGGTCTGATGGGTTCCAATGCCCGTGGCGGGTGGTGGCGGCTGCGCGCCGGCCTCGACAACCACGCCGATTATGACGAAGGCAAAGGCGTCCGCGTGCTCAACAGCCGCTTCAACACCTACGCGCTGAAAGCTTCCTGGGGGCAAAGCGGAACACGCCGGAATACTGTGGTCGATTTCGCTTCTTCCCTGTCGAATTTCGGCTTTATCCTCGGCGATTCCACGATCCAACTCGCGACCGACGGCCGCTGGAGCCGGCAGATGAGCGGTCCGCACCACACCGTACTGCTCAATATTCTCACCACGCAGAACACCTTTTTTCTGGAAAATTCCACCCTGCAGGTGAACGCCGGTTTGCACAGCAACGTCCGCCTGGAAGACGAAGGCGGAGGCTCCATCAGCCTGAACATGCACCTGCTTTCACTGCCGTACAACCTGCGCTGGACCAAGGCCTTCGACGACCACAACGAACTGATTGTCAGCAACACGGCTGCCTTCGAACGCAACACCAACTACGGCGGCCGCATCATTGTTCCCGATGCCAACCTGCTGGAGGAAGGCCTTGCAGCCTGTTGGCGGCGCCACGGGCAGGGATTGACGCTGGAAGCCGGGGCGGGCCTGACGGACAAGTTTATCCAAACCCTGCCGACGCGCAGCGTGAACACGCCGGACAAGGAACTGCGGCCCTTTCGCCGCAACCGGCTGACGGCCACAGGGCTGCTGGGCCTGACCTGGAACCCTTCGCCGCAATGGAACCTGAAAGCCAACGCGGCCAGCGGGTTTCGCGCGCCGAACCTCGCGGAGTTGTCGTCGGACGGATTGCACGAGGGCATTTTTCGCTACGAAATCGGGAACCCGGATTTGCGCAACGAACAGAATATTCAGGGGGAAATAGACCTGAATTTCAGGACCAAAGGCTTCTCTGCGGGGCTGGCGGGTTTTGTGAACCAGTTTTTCGACTACGTCTATCTCGCGCCCACGGGCAAAGACACACTGGGTTTTTTCCCGCTGTTCCGTTACCGGCAATCGGATGCGCGGCTCTGGGGCGGCGAGGCCTTTTTCAAAATCGAACTGAACGCCTGGGAATGGTCCAACACCTTGTCGACCGTGCGCGGAAAGCGGAACGACGGCGAAAACCTGCCCTTCATTCCGCCGATGCGCTGGGTGTCGAAGCTCGAATGGCACGGCGCTTTGGGCAATTCGCTGCCGGAGGTCTGGGCCTATCTGTCGGGCACGTATTCGGCTCCGCAAAACGATCCGGGCGTCGACGAGACACCCACACCGGCTTATTTTCTGCCGGATGCGGGGTGCGGCGCCACGTTCGGGGCTTTCCGGCTCGGGCTGTCGGGGCGCAACCTGTCCGACCGGCGCTATTTCGATCACCTGTCCCGGTTCAAAAACTACCCGGTTCCCTTTTACGACCAGGGGCTGGACGTAATGCTGTCTTTGCGGTACACCTTTTAAAAACAGTGGCAGTTGCAGACGGGAGTCTGCGCGTGTTGCGCCCTTCTAAGCTTTTAAAAATCAACCTTTTATTTAAAATTTTGAAAAAAAACATGAAAAATCTCCTGGTAAAATCCCTGCTGTCCGCGGCCCTGTTCGCCGCTCTTTTCACATTTTCTTCCTGTGAAAAAGACGAAGGCAAATTGCCCGAAATCGCTTTCAAAACAGGAGCAGGTTATACGTCTGCCGATGCCACCGTGGCTAAAAACACCGCCGTACTGATCGGCGTCACGGCCGACAAAACCGAGGACAAAGACGTGCTCAAAACCCTCAGTGCTACGGTGAGTTACGATGGTGGCGCTGCTACCACGCTGGTGAGTGATATCCTGACCGGCACGCAGGGCGACCACTACGAAAAAGACTTGTCCGTCACGACGCGCAGCCAGGCGGGTACGGAAAACTACACGTTCACGGTCGTCAACCGCGACGGCCTCACCAATTCCGTATCGCTGACGCTGACGGTTCAATAAGGCAAGACACACGTTCTGATTGCCGGGGTCATCTCAAGGAATTGGGGTGGCCCTGTTTTTTTCGGAAAAATCACCCTGCGCGCCGCAGGGTAAACCAAAACGTGCTCCCTTCGCCCGGCTGGCTGTCTACTCCGATCTCGCCACCCATGGCCTGCACAAATTCGCGGCTGATGGCCAGTCCGAGCCCTGTGCCTCCGGCGGGCGCGCCGGGCACGCGCACATAGCGCTCAAAAATTTTCTCCCGCCAATCGACGGGAACGCCCTGCCCGCGGTCGTGCACGGAGATTCGAAAAAATTCATCCGCTTCGGGCGCAATCTCGATGTCCACGGGTTGCCCTTCGGGCGAATGGCGGATAGCGTTGGACAGCAGATTGACCAGCACCCAGGCGGCTTTGTCGGGATCGGCAACCACCTCGCCTGCTGGTAATGGGCTGACGTTCAGCGGGATGTTTTTCTCGGCAGCCTGGGCCGACAAGGCTTGCCGGGCGGTTTCGATGAGTTGGGCTGGCGAGGTGGGGCCAAGACTGAGCTGGATGTTGCCCGTTTCGGCCTGGGCGAGTTTGAGCAATTCGCCGGTGATGGAAAGCAGGCGGTTCGTATCGAGGTGGAGTTGGCGCAGCAGTTCGCGCTGATCGGCATTGAGTTGTCCGACGCGTTGGTCATCGAGCAGGCTCAGGCCCATTTTCATCGCCGAGATCGGGGTTTTCAATTCATGTGAAATGGTGGCGATAAAATTGGTTTTTGCCAGGTCGCGCTCCCGGAACGGGGTAATATTTTTCAGAAACAACACTTGGCCGATCAGTTGCGGGGTGGAGTCGTTTGTGTTCACCGGCGCTGTAATTTCATAAGATTCCGGTTGGAAAAATGATTCCTTGCCGTTGGCAAATATTTTGAGCGGCTCGGCGGAGGGAGCCGGACCCGTGCTTTGGAGCAGGGTGCGCATGAGGTCATTGTTCAGGGCGATTTCGCGGACGTCCTTGCCGATGAGTTTGGGAGCGGTGAGGTGGAGCAGGTCCCGGGCCGGGGGGTTGGCGAACAGTATTTTATAGTCTTCGTCCAGCCCGATGACCGGGTCGTTGAGGGCGCCGATGATGGTTTCGAGGCGGCGTTTTTCGAACATGAGCCGGGCGAGGTTGCTGTGTTCGTAGGCGTCCAGTTTGGCGGCAAGTTCGTTGAAGGCGGTGGCGAGTTCACCGAATTCGTCTTTGCGGTCGAGCCGGAGCCGCTGGGCGTAGTTGCCGCGCGCAATTTCACGGATGCCAGTGGTCAGTTCGCGGACCGGATTGGCGAGGTATCCGGGGAAATTCAGCAAGAACGTGAAGCCGATCAGGATGCAAAACGTCGCGATAATGCTGAGCAAAGCGACGGAACGTTCGGCGGTCTGGCTTGCCTGGTCGTTTTTGCGGGCGATGGCTTCGAGGTTGAGGTCGGCAATCGTGAGCAAATTTTCCCGGGTCGCCCGAAGCGCGAGGGAGTCCCCAGGATTTTTTTTCAACACTTCAAAATAGCGGGCAATGGCCTCAGTGGCATTCTGTTCGCCTGTTTCGGTGATGTTTTGCTGTTGTTTTTGCAGGTTTTCGGCAAAAACCCCTCGGCTTACCGAGTCGGTGGTCCAGCTGTCGAGGGCTCTTTGCATCTGCTGGACGTACACGAGGGTGACGTAATTGTCTTTCAGGATTTCGTGGGCGTCGTCGGCCAACGCATTGATCCGCAGGATGCCCAGCGTGCCCACCAGTACCAGCAAGCCGAAAAGCAGGACCAGCGCAAATGTGATTTTTAATTTCATGGCGAATCGTTTTAGTAAAAATTCACTCATTCACTCATTCACTCATTCACTCATTATCTAACTCAGAATAATAATATCCACATCCCTCCCTCCCAGCGTTTTCAGCAGCCGGTTAAAAATGCCGGTATTCAGGATGATCCGTGGCAGGCTGAAATGCGGCTTGCCGATGCAGAGGGTGGTAATGTTCAGTTCAGCGGCTTTTTCAAGAATGGCGTCTGCAATAGAGGCGTTTTCCTCGCGGAGCATGACGGCGCCCGATTCGATGGCCAGTTGGAAGTTGTTGTGCAGATGGCGCTGGGTCGCGAGCGGGATTTTATCCGGGTTCTCGGCCGGGGTCTGGACATACAGCACCCACCAATGGGCGTTGTAATAGGATGCCAGCCGGGCGGTTTTGCGGATCACGTGGCGGGCGGTATCGGCATTGCTGCTGATGCAGGCCAGCATGCGTTCATGTCGGCCTGCGGCGGCGCGGGGGAGTTCCGTTTCCACTTTTCGGCCCACGTGTGCGGCGGCTTCGTGCAGCGCCAGTTCCCGTAACTGGAGGATGTATTCGGGCTGAAAAAATTGCCGCAGGGCGAGTTCGACTTTTTCGGCTGCGTAAATTTTGCCTTCACGCAAACGCTGGATCAGTTCTTCGGCGCTCAGGTCGATATTGATCACTTCATCGGCTTCGCGCAGCACGCTGTCCGGCACCCGTTCGCGCACCTCCACGCCCGTGATGTCGCGCACGGCGTCGTTGAGGCTTTCCAGGTGCTGGATGTTGAGGGCGCTGATTACATTGATGCCGGCGTCGAGGATATCGAGGACATCCTGCCAGCGTTTGGCATTTTTGCCGCCTTCCACGTTGGTGTGGGCCAGTTCGTCCACAACTACCACCTCCGGATGCAGGTTCAGAATGGCCTGCAAATCCATCTCTTCCAGTTCTTTGCCCTTGTAAAAAATCCGTCGCCTCGGGATAATGGGTAGTCCGGCCACCAGGGCCTCCGTTTCCGCGCGGCTGTGGGTTTCGACGTAGCCGATCTGTACGTCCACGCCGTTGCGACGAAGGGCATGGGCTTCCTGGAGCATACGGTAGGTTTTGCCCACGCCAGCGGCCATGCCGAGGTAGAGTTTGAATTTTCCTCGCTTCGACCTTCGGATCAGGTCGAGGAAACGCTGGGCGCTTTGTTCACGTTCGATGGGCATTTTTCCGGGTTTCTTAAGTCAAAACCAAACCGCCAGGCGGTGGTCACGGATGCATCCGTTTTTGTGGACTTGCCGCTTGTGTTGAAAAAAAAAACGACTTGGCAGTTGAACAGTTTTCCTTCTATACGCCAAAGTGCGTTTTTGTGCACCTGAACGTCGATGTTGGCAGAAATGCCGAGCGTCTGAAAGCCGTTTTCAGTGCCGGTAGCGATGATGACGCCGTTTTCGTCGGCGTAATATTCGGCCCGCAGGGCCAGTGCGAGGCGGTCGTTCAGTGTGATTTTGCCGATAACGACCGGGCTATACCAAAAATTCGGGTCTGCGTTTTCGATGGGATTCTTTTCCCAACCGGTGTCGAGGCCCAGCGTAAGCCCGAAGCGCTCGTTCAGTTGAAAAATACCGTAAAAGTTGTGGAAAGCCCGCCAAAGCCGGGCAATATCAGGTCTGTCCGTGCCAAAAAAGGAACTGCTGTTGAGTAGTACGCGGGCATTTGGTTTGTACTGGATTTGCCAGCCGCCCGACAACGCCGAATTACCTTCCACCCGCTGAATACGCTGCCAGCCGTTCAGTGCCAGGACGCTGAATAGCCAATGTCCGTCGGGGGTGTTGTAACCCAATTTGACACCGGCTTCATAGTATGGGGAGTTGTCGGCCAGGATGCTTCGCGTCAGCGTCCAGCAATCTTTGCCGATTGCACTTTCAAAGCCGATGTGCGAACTGAAAATACCGCCATCGACCCATAAGTCGGCTTTTCGGGACAACTTGACGCCCGCGTTGGCTTCGTACACATTTTTCAGGGTGCCAGGCTCGGCAGCCAGGTTGGCATTGGCATAGGAGCCGGCCATCAGGGCCAGGTTGCCCCGGAAACGTTGCGCACTTACCGAACTGCGCAGGAGAGCGAGGTTGACGTTGAACTCGTTGTGCCGGTTGTGGGAGTACACGAATCCGGGGCGGTTACCGTCGGCGGGTTCGTTGAAATCGTAACTGTAGTATGGCTCGGCATAAGCGCTGAAAGAAAATTGCAGGCTGGAAGAATCCATCTGGGCATGAATAAAAATGGGTATGATAAGTGCCAGGGCAAGCAATGTGGTTTTCATAAAAAATTGGTGTTGAATAATTTACGATCATTTTAAATCATCCAGCGCGATATTGAGCCGCAGCACATTGACGCGCGAAAGGCCGAAAATACCCAGCCAGGGCTGTTCGGTGTGCATGCCGACAAGGGACTGAACACGAGCGACGTCCAGCTTTCGTAGCCGGGCAATCCGGGCTGCCTGTATCAGGGCGGCTTCCGGCGAAATGTGCGGATCGAGGCCGCTGCCGGAAGCCGTCACGAGGTCGGCAGGAATCTGTTCTTTTTTCACGCCCGGGTTGTGCATGAGGAATGTATCGATCCTTGCCTGCACCGCTGCGAGGTAATCCGGGTTACTCGGGCCTTTGTTGGAGCCGGCCGAGCCGGCCGCATTGTAGTCAACCGCCGAAGGGCGCGACCAGAAATAACGGTCGTCGGTGAATTTCTGTCCGATATTGGCGTACAGGCTTTGGCCTTTGTACTCCACTCGTTCGGCCAGGCCGCGATTGGGCAGGGCTTGAGCGACGCCCCATACGGCCAGGGTATACAGCCCCGAAAAGACCAGCAGGGATGCCAGGGTCAGGCGCAGGGCAGGGAGAATGTGCGAGTTCATTTTTATAAAATGTTTATAAAAGTTGATAAGGTTGATAAGGGTTGATAAAAAGGGTCGCTTGGTTGGGTTGAAAAGGCTGAGAGCATCCATTGCCCTTTTTTATCAACCCTCATCAACCCTATCAACCCTCATAAACCCGTTAATAGCATATCAATCAGTTTGATGCCGATGAAAGGCGCTACGACGCCCCCTAATCCGTACACCAGCAGGTTGCGCCGCAGGAGGGCGCTCGCGCCGATGGGGCGGTAAGCCACTCCGCGCAGCGCCAGCGGGATCAGCAGGGGGATAATGATGGCATTGAAAATAACTGCCGAAAGGATGGCGCTCTCCGGGCTTTTCAGCTGCATAATGTTCAGGGCGTTCAGCGCTGGGATGCTTGCGGCGAAGAGAGCGGGCACGATGGCGAAATACTTGGCCACGTCGTTGGCGATGGAAAAGGTCGTCAGCGTTCCGCGGGTCATCAGCAGCTGTTTCCCGATTTCGACCACTTCGATGAGTTTGGTCGGCGGTGCCCGAGTTCATGGCCACGCCCACGTCGGCCTGGGCCAGGGCGGGGGCGTCGTTGGTGCCGTCGCCCATCATGGCTACGAGTTTGCCGTTGCCTTGTTCGGCCCGGATATAGGCCATTTTGTCTTCCGGTTTGGCCTCGGCGATGAAGTCGTCCACGCCGGCCTGTTCGGCGATGAATTTGGCGGTCAGCGGGTTGTCGCCCGTGACCATAACCGTTTTGACCCCCATTTTTCGCAGGCGTTCGAAGCGTTCGTGGATACCTGGTTTGATGATATCCTGTAACTCGACCGTCCCCAAAACCTGTTCATTTTCAATCACTACCAGGGGCGTGCCGCCATTGGCAGCGATACCCCGTACTTCCACTGACACATCGTCGGGCACCTGTTGGCCGGCTTTTTCGACAATGTTGCGAATAGAGTCGAAAGCGCCCTTTCGAATGCGGGTGCCGTCGGACAGGTCCACGCCGGAAGAGCGGGTTTCGGCGGTGAATTTGACAAAACGCGCGCCTTCGCTCGCGCCTGCCGGGGGAGTGAATTTCTGCTGGCGCGCCAATTCGACTATAGATTTGCCTTCCGGTGTTTCGTCGGCGAGCGAACTCAGCGCGGCTGCGCGGATGAGCGCATCGATACTGACCCCCGGAGCAGCATAGAAGTGGGTGGCCTTGCGGTTGCCAATGGTGATCGTGCCGGTTTTGTCCAGCAGGAGCGTGTCGATGTCGCCCGCGGTTTCCACGGCTTTGCCCGATTTGGCGATCACATTGGCGCGCAAAGCGCGGTCCATGCCCGCGATGCCGATGGCCGAGAGCAGCCCGCCGATGGTGGTCGGGATCAGGCACACGAACAACGAAATCAGGGCGGCTATGGTCACCGGTGCTTGGGTATATTGCGCGAAGGCGGGCAGTGTGGTGCATACGATAATGAAAACCAGCGTAAAGCCCGCCAGCAGGATGTTCAATGCAATTTCGTTGGGCGTTTTTTGGCGGCTGGCGCCTTCCACCAGGGCGATCATTTTATCGAGAAAACTTTCGCCGGGCAGCGTGGTCACTTCCACCACGATATGGTCGCTGAGCACCTTGGTGCCGCCGGTCACCGATGATTTGTCACCACCGGATTCCCGGATCACCGGCGCGGATTCGCCTGTGATGGCGCTTTCGTCGATGGTAGCGATACCTTCAATGATCTCCCCGTCGGCCGGGATCAGGTCGCCGGCTTCACAAACGAAACGGTCGCCTTTTTTCAGCTCGTTGGAAGAGCGCAGGGCAATGGTCCCCGTGTCATCAATCAGGATTTTGGCCGGGGTTTCTTCCCGGGTCTTGCGAAGGCTGGCTGCCTGCGCTTTGCCGCGCGCCTCGGCCAGGCCTTCGGCGAAATTGGCAAACAGGAGGGTCAGCAGCAGTAAAATGAAGATCGTGAAATTGTAAGCGAACGAGCCTTGCGAGCGCTCGCCGGCCAAAATCCAGAGACTGACGACCAGCATGACGACCGTACCGATCTCGACGGTGAACATCACCGGATTGCGCCACATGCGCTGTGGAGCGAGTTTGACAAATGACTCCCGCAAAGCTTCCCGGACAAGTTCGGGTGCAAAAAGCGGAGTAGTTCTTTTATGTGACATTGTTGATAAGGGTTGATAAAGTTGATGAGGGTTTATAAGGGTTTATAAGGGTTTATAAAAGGGTCAGGGAGTATTTATCCACCTTTTTATAAACCCTTATCAACCCTCGTCAACCTACTAAATATTCCGCCAGCGGTCCCAGCGTCAGTGCAGGGAAAAACGACAAAGCGGCGATGATAGCGATGACTGCGAAAACCAGTACGCCGAAGGTGGCCGTATCGGGCCGTAGCGTTCCTGCGCTTTCGGGAATGAATTTTTTCTCCGCCAGCAGACCGGCGATGGCCACCGGTCCGATGATCGGCAGGTAGCGGGACAGGATGAGCACAATACCCGTAGAGATATTCCAGAACGGGTTGTTGTCGGCCAGGCCTTCGAAACCGGAACCATTGTTGGCCGATGCGGAGGTGAATTCGTACAGCATTTCTGAAAAGCCGTGGAAGCCCGGATTATTTAACCAGTTGGAGGCGACAGGACGGCCTTGTGCGGACAGATAGGCGGCAATGGCAGTGCCCAACAGAATCAGGAACGGGTGCAGCAGCGCCACAATCATGGCGATTTTCATCTCGCGCGCCTCCACCTTTTTGCCGAGCAATTCAGGCGTCCGGCCCACCATCAAGCCACCGATGAATGTGGCCAGGATGATGAAGACATAAAAGTTCAAAAAGCCTACGCCGACCCCTCCGTAAAAGGAATTGATCATCATATCGATCATCTGCATGGCCCCGCCCAAAGGCGTGAAACTGTCGTGCATGGCATTGACCGAGCCATTGGACGTCACTGTGGTGCTGATGGCCCACAGGGCGGAAAGGCCGGCGCCGAGGCGCACTTCCTTGCCTTCCATGCTGCCCGTAGTTTGGGGTATGCCTAGGTGATTTATGGCCGGGTTGCCGCGCATTTCCGTCCACACGGTTGTGGCGAGCAGGAGCAAAAAACCCGCCGTCATCACGCCGAAAATTGTCCACGCGAGGCGTATTCTTTTCAGATAAAAGCCGAGGGCGAACACAAAGGCGATCGGTATGATAAGGATCAGGAAATTTTCGAGCATGTTGGTCCAAATCGTCGGGTTCTCGAGCGGATGTGCCGAATTGACACCGAAATAGCCGCCGCCGTTGGTGCCGGCCTGTTTGATGGCGATAAAACCTGCTGCGGGGCCGCGGCTTACCTGTACCGTGTCGCCCTGCAAAGTCACGATGGTATCCTTGCCCTGGCCCAGGTTCATCGGCGTGCCGTCGAAAATCAGAAAGACCGCCGCGATAAAAGCAACCGGCAGCAGGATACGGGTGCAGCTTTTCAGAAAATAATCGTAAAAGTTGCCCAATTGCGTCGTGGTGCGCTGCCGCATGGCATTGAACACGGCCGCAGCAGCGGCCATGCCCGTGCCCGCACTGACAAACTGCAGGAACATCAGGGCAAAAACCTGCGAGAAATACGTCGCGCCGCTTTCACCCGAATAGTGCTGGAGGTTGCAGTTGACAATAAATGACATGGTCGTATTGAAGGCCAGGTCGGGCGTCATCGAAGGGTTGCCATCGGGATTCCAGGGCAGCCAGCCTTGGTTGGTGAGTACAAACATGGTCCACAGGAACCAGACCAGGTTGATGGTCAGCAGGGCTTTCATGTGCTCCTGCCAGGTCATCTGGCGGGCCGGGTCGATGCCGGATATCCGGAACATCAGGCGCTCCAGCGGCCCGAACACCCGGTCGAACCAGTTGCGTTCGCCCGCGTATACCTTGGCGATATAACTCCCGAACGGGTAAGCAATCGCTACAGTGGCGATAAAAAACAGTAAAATGGCAAGAATTTCAGCGTTCATGATCATGCGTTTCGAAATGCGGGTTAGAATTTTTCGGGTTTAAGCAATACGTAAATCATGTAGGCAAAAACCAGCAGCGATACTAGGAGCAGAAGCAGCATGGGGGTCAGATTTTTTCAAAAAAATCAATGGCTTTAAACAGAAGGGCGAAACAGAGGAGCCCGAGAATCAGATAGGAAAGGGTGAGTAGCATGGTCGGTTTGTTTTGCACAAAGAGGTGACAAAGCACCGGCCAATTGGGTTGTCAACTCAAGCGTGTTGCTGTAAGCCGCTGATTTTTAATTAGTTGAAATAAAATCTCTTTCAGGCACTGATCGCCCAATACGACAAAGACCCTTCCGTTTTGGAAGGGTCTTTGTCAAAATGAAAGCCTGTCGGTTGGAATCCGATGCCTGCGTTGGAAGTTCAGGAGTTCACCGTGCCGATGTTGTATTCCTCTATTTTCCGGTACAGCGTGGTGAGTCCGATACCCAGCAATCGCGCCGCTTCGGCTTTGTTGCCGCCGGTATGGCGCAGCACTTTTTGAATATGCAGGCTTTCGGCTGCAGCCAGGGAGAACGCCGAGAAAAGGAGGGCCGGCTGGCCGGAAGTGGTTCCGGGTTGCTGAATTTCGAGGGGCAGGTCGGTCACTTCCAAACGCGCGCCTTCGGCCAGAATGGTTGCACGTTCCACCACGTTGCGCAGCTCGCGGATATTGCCGCGCCAGGGGTGCGCTTCCAGGCGCTCCTGGAATTCGGGAGAAAAGCCATCGAGGCGTTTGCCCATTTTTTTTGCAAAAACTGCGCTGAAATGCCGCGTCAGCAGCCCAATATCGCGTCGGCGTTCGCGCAGCGGCGGCAAATGAATCTGAAAAACCGCAAGCCGGTAGAACAGGTCGGATCGGAAGCGACCCTGTTCGATTTCGTTTTGTAAATCACGGTTGGTGGCCGACAAGAGGCGCACGTCGGCGCGGCGTGGTTTTGTGTCGCCAACGGCCAGAAATTCGCCGGATTCGAGCACCCGAAGGAGTTTGGCCTGCAGGTCGGCAGGCATTTCCCCTATCTCGTCGAGGAAAAGAGTGCCTCCCGTTGCCTCCTCCAGCAGCCCGCGCTTGTCTTTGGTGGCCCCTGTAAATGCTCCTGCGCGGTGGCCGAAGAGTTCGCTTTCGAGTATATCGTGGCCGAGCGCACTGCAATTGAGGGCCAGGAAGGGGCGCCCTGCCCGGCGGCTGGCCTGGTGAATGGCCTGGGCAAACACTTCCTTTCCGGTGCCGGTTTCTCCGGTCAGCAGGACGGTGGTATCGGTCGGCGCTACTTTTCGGGCCAGATCCACAGCCCTGAGGAAGGCCGGGGAGCTGCCTATAATTTGCTCGAAATCAAAGGGTTTTCCGACCTGTTGTTCCAACTGGCTCACCCGTCGTTGAAGTTGAATTTTTTCCCAGACGCGGTGCAGCAAGGGGATAATCTTGTCGTTGTCATCGCCTTTCACGAGGTAGTCGAACGCGCCGAGCCGCATGGCTTGAATGCCGTCGGGAATATTGCCGTAGGCCGTCAGCAGGGCTATTTCGAGGTATGGAAACCTGGATTTTAGCTCGCCGACGAAATCGACTCCGTTGCCGTCGGGAAGTTTCACGTCGCAGAGCACGATGTCCGGGATGTGTTTGGTCAGGTGCTGGCGGGCGGCGGCAAGACTGGAAGCCTGGGCGATGCCGAAACCTTCCAGTTTGAGCAGCCGGGCGAGCAGTTCGCGCAGGCTGGTTTCATCGTCGATCAGTAAAACATTGGGTAACATGACGTGGCAAGGTTACGGATTTTTCAGGCAAAGAAAAACGGCCCGTTCTCCGAGAGAACGGGCCGTTGGGTTTTTATAAACTATTTAAAATCAGCGACTAATCACCAGTTTTTTAGCCACGTTCCGTCCGTCGATCTGGATCAGTACCGAGTACAGGCCGGCGGCTTGGGAGCTCAGGTCCATTTCGATGCGCTGCTGGCGGGAGCTGCGCTGTTCGAGCACGCGGCGGCCGGTGGCGTCGTACACCGTTACCCGGGTTTCGGCGTTGACGACCGATTCCGGGAGTACTACCGTTGCGTTGCCCGAAGTCGGGTTGGGCTGGAGGCTCAGTTCGCTGGCCCAGTCAGGCGTGTGCGTGCCTACGAAGCTGGTCACCGGAATGTCCTGGCTAGCAAGGGTGCAACCGTTGGCGTCGGTGATGAGCACGGTATAAATGCCCGAGCTCAGGCCGGTGATGTCCTCGGTGGTATCCGGGAACGGCGAGCCGTTCAGGAACCAGTCGTAGGAGTAGGGCGAGAGGCTGCCGGTCACCTGAATGTCGATGGCGCCGTTGTCGGGCGTGCTGTTGTCGTCTTTCACGTTTTGGATGAGGATCGACAGCTGGGTCAGGATCGTTACTTCAAAGGAGCAGGTGCCCACATTGCCCTGGGCGTCGGTGTAGGAGAAAATGTTGGTGGTGGCGCCGACCGGGAAGGTGGAGCCGCTGGGCAAACCGGCCACGAAAGCGAACTGGCCACCGATGCCGAGGCAGTTGTCCGAAGCCGTGGGTGCGTCGTACTGCACCACGTCGTTGCCGAAGCACCGGACGATGCTTTGCGGGCACACGAGCACCGGCGACAGGTCGTCGACGATGGTGATGGTTTGCGTCGTGGTGGAAGAGTTGCCGGAAGCGTCGAAGGCTTCGATCGTGATCTCGTGCGGGCCGAGTTGCGAGCAGTCGAACACATTCGGCGTGATGAGGATATCGCCTACGCCGCAGTTGTCGGTGACGTTGAGGGCCAGGATCTGCGGCGTCAGGGTGACTTCGCCGGAAGAGCCCAGCGAAACCGTACTGACACCGCCTCCGATGACCGGCGCTTCGTTGTCGAGGGCCGAAACCGTGGCGAATGCGATAACGGAGCATCCGTTGGCGTCGGTAACGGTGGCTTGGTAAACACCGGCAGGCAGGTTGACGGCGGTGAAATCCACTTGCCCGTCGGGCCATTCGATGGTCAAATCGCCAGTGCCGCCTTCTGCAACCACAGTAGCGCTGCCTTCCGGCGCAGCCGGACAGGGAGTAGTTTCCGAGCTGACGGAAGTAATAATAATCGGAGCGGGATCGGTAATCACGGCCGAAGCGATGATTTCACAATTGTTGACGTCGGTTACGGTCACGAAATATTCGCCGGCTGGGAGTTCGGAAATCGTAGCATCGGTGCCGCTGTTGCTCCATTCGTAGCTGAACGGTTCGTTGCCACCGGTGAGTACGATGGTGGCGGAGCCGGTGCTTTCACCGTAGCAATTCGGGCTGGTCAGCAGGATGGTGGTGGACAAGCCGCAGTTGCCGAGAATGACGGTAACCGTTTGGACGACCGAGCAATCGTTGGCGTCGGTGATCGTGACCGTATAATCGCCGCTGGGCAGGCTGTCGATGAATGCCGTGCTCTCGCCATTGCTCCAGCTGAAATTGTAGGGGCTGAAACCGCCAGTCGGGCTGGCAGTAGCCGTACCGTCGTTGACGTTCGGTCCGCTGGTGCCCGTAGCCGTGGCGTTGGCGTTGAGCGGCGTCGGTTCAAATACGGTAAAGGTCAGTTCGGCCGGGCAGTTGGCTGCGTCGAGGATGCTCACCGAATATTGGCCGGGGCCGAGATTGGAAACGCTGGAGGTGCTGTCGCCCGTGCTCCAGTCGTAGGAGAAAGGCTGCGTACCGCCGTTGATGAGAATGGTGGCGGATCCGTTGTTGGCGCCGAAGCAGCTCACGTTGGTCACATCGTATTCGGTCTGGATCGTGCAGTTGTAAGCGTTAACCGTGACGGTTTGAATGGCGGTGCAGAAGTTGGCGTCCGTTACGGTAACCGTGTAGGAGCCCGGGAGCAGGCCGGTGATGGAGGCTGTTTGTTCGCCGTTGTTCCATTCATAGGCGTAGTTGGGCGAGCCGCCGCTGGCATTGGCAGTAGCGGTGCCGTCGGAAGCGCCGTTGCTGGATTGCGGGGTAGCGCTGGCATTGGCGAGCAATTGTTCGGGTTGGCTCACCGTAGCGGAAGCCGTGCTGGAACAGCCGTCGGTATCCGAAATGGTTACTGTATAGGTGCCCGCGTCGAGGTTGCTGATGCCCGGGGTAAAGCCGCCGTTGCTCCAGTTGTACGTATAGTTGCCATTGCCGCCCGTGCCGCTGGCGACTACGCCGCCGTTGGCTGCGCCGTTGCAGGTGACGTTTTGAACGCCGTCGATATTAGCGGCAACCGCTGCGTATTGGGTTACGGTGCTCGAAGCGGTGCTGGTGCAACCGTTGGTCGTGTTTGTCACAACGAGCGAATACAGGCCTGCTTGTGTCACCGACAGGAAAGCGTCGGCGCCGGAGTTCACCGTGCTGGCATCGGGCAGGGTCCAAACATGCTCGAGCACATTGGGATTGGCCGTACTGGTCGCTACGAGGTTCACTGCGGCATTGTTGCAATTCAAATTGCCGGAAACGGCCAGGGACGCGCCCGGAGCGGTCTGGTCGAGAGCAACATTGGTCAAAGCAGTGCTGGTGCAGCCGTTGGCAGCCGTTACGACCAACTGATAAGCGCCGTCGACGGTCACCGTCGGGTTTTGAGCGGAAGAAGTATAACCGTTCGGACCCGTCCAGGAGTAAGACGTTCCGGAAGTGGAAGTAGCCGTCAGCTGCACGCTGGTGTTGGTGCAGGTCAGGGTGCCGCCCGTGGCGGTCGCGCCGGGAGGAACGTTGTTGCCAACAACCACAGCCGTGGCAGAATTGGTGCAGCCGGTAGCGCCGTCCGTAACGACGAGAACGTAGTTGCCGCCAGCGCTCACGGTCGGATTGGGTGCAGCGGAGGTAAATCCGTTGGGGCCGGTCCAGGCATAGGTCGGATTGGTGGCGCCGGTGCTCGAACCCAGCGAAACGGTTGGTACCGAGCAGGAAACCGTGCCTCCCGTCACGCTGAGCGTGGGCGATTGCGCTTGTGAAGTGATGACCGTCAGCGACACCGAGGTGCAACCGTTTTGGTTGTTCGTGACACGGAGTTTGTAGGTGCCGGTGGCGTTCACCGTAGGCGTCAGGGTGGTGGAGCCCGACACGATGTTGCCTCCTCCGGAGGCCGTCCACAGGTAACTGTATTGCGATCCCATAGAGCCGTTACCCTGCAACTGGACCTGTGTGACCGAGCAGGTCAGGAACAGGTTGGGGCCGGCATCGGCGAAAGGCACCGTGGTTTGTGCAGGCACCACCACCGTGGCAGTGTCATAACAAATCGTGCCGCCACCATTGTTTCTCACGATCAGGGTATATTGGCCCGGAGCTGTGGCAGTTGCGTTGATGGTATTGCTGATTTGCACACCTGCCGGATTCAGCCAGGTGTACTGAATCGAGGAGCCGGTAGTCGAACCCTGACCCGACAAAGGCACGGAAGGAACGGCGCAGGTAATGGTATCCGGTTGTTGAATAACGGCCTTGACCGGTATTTTGACCAGAATAAATTTGACCGTGCTGTCGCAGCCGTTTTCGGCAGTAATGATTTCCTGATAGGAACCCGCGTTGCAGTATTCATACGGACCTACGTAGAAACATTCGCCTTCGCAGATGTATTTGACGCCCAGGTTGACAAAGTTTTTGGGCAGAATCGTGATTTTTTGACGAACAATACTGTCGCAGCCGACGTAAGAGCTGTACGGCGTAGAAGTAAGGGTATAGGTACCGGGATTGATCAAAACGTTGTGGGGTTCTTCTTCCCATTCGAAGGGAGAGGCTTCATAACACACCGTGATGTCGTCCAACAGGTGAATAGGCAGCGGCGTGACGCTCACCGGGAGGCAGGTCGATACAGCCGGGCTGCAGATGTTGGATGCCGACACGCAGATGTTGCCGCCGGTATTGCCGAATTTGATATTGACCGTGGAGCCGGTGAAAGGGCCGGGAATAGTGGCCACGTTGCCGCCGCCATTGATCGAGGCGCCGGGGGGAGCGGTCCAGGTGTACACAGCGGCGTTATCAACAGGGCCCACGGTGTACTCGAAAGTTCCATTTGGACAAGCTTGCTGAGTGCCCTGAATGGCCCCGACCGGGCCAAGGGGCTGAGGCGTGGCGGAACCGTTGATCACCTTGATCTGGTAACTGCACACCGTACCGTTGATCCCGTCAAGGAGCAGTTGATAGGGCTGGCCGACCACGAGGCCAGTGGCGTCCAGCGTCATCGAATTCGGGACCGGGCTGATGCCTACCGGGTTGCAGACCACCGTGTTGTTACAGTTGGACACGATGGCGCCCTGAAGCCCGTCGGTGCTTGAGCAGGAAATGTAATTGATCAGAAATGTAATGTTGGAGGAACCGGCAATGAAGCCGTACCACCTGGGATTTTCCAGTTGGATGGTACCGGCACAGGTAAAGTCTATTGGAGCGGGCAGAAAGAAGTTGTTCTGGTCCTGGAAGCCGTCAATATTGCAATAAATGCAAGTATTGGCGCAAATGGGCGCGCCCGGAGGTAAAATACCGCCACCGGAATCACAGGAGAACAAGCCTTGAGCGGAAACCGTTGTCCAGAGAGAAGCAGACAACAGCAGCACGAAGAATAGCAGTTTTCGCATATACAATTGGTTAAATAAATGGATGAAATGATTAGCGATCAAACCCTGATTGAAAAATACTCACCATCCACCATGCGACTGGTGCCGGGGAGCCAATTACACAGGCAAACTATGTGCCACACCTCATTTTTATCAAATGTTTCGTTAGAAAAAAATGCCGTTTCTGGCATAATACCGAATGGGGGGTAGTAATCGGCATGAATTTTAGCCCTTGCTACCGCCGGAAGCGCGTTTGAAGCCCGCAAATTCTGTGTTATTCAGATTTGACGGAAAGCCCAAACGCTGCCGCAAAACGGGAAAGCGGGCATTTATTTTCCCACTTTCCCCGGATTGCTTTTGGCAAAAGCACTCCAGCCGCTGTACATCTTCTGGCCTTTGGCAGGACCATTGGATTGGAACCAATGGCAGACCGCGGCGGCCAGGGCGTCGGTGGCGTCGAAGTATTTTTCCTGAAACTTTTGTTTGAGAATATTTTCCAGCATGCCGGCCACCTGCTCCTTCGAGGCATTGCCGTTGCCCGTTATCGCGCTTTTTATTTTTTTGGGCATGTATTCGGTGATCGTCAGGCCGTTCACCATACCCGCCGCGATGGCCACACCCTGCGCACGGCCGAGTTTGAGCATCGATTGGACGTTTTTGCCAAAAAACGGCGCTTCGATCGACATTTCAGATGGCCGGTATTGACGGATCAGATCCTGTATTTGCTCAAAAATGTAGCGTAATTTTACTGTTTGCTCCTCGCCAACGTGCTTAAAAGTGACTACCCCGATTTCGATCACTTTCATGTCGCGCTTGTCGGCATCGATCACCGCAAACCCCAGCACGTTGGTGCCAGGGTCGATGCCAAGGATGCGCAAAGGCGCCTGGGCAGGCTGTTCCTGGGCGAGTTGGGGGCTTTTTTTGATCAGTTCGGGCACGGTCGGAAGTATTGCGACAGCAAGGTCGGGGAAAAAATTGAAAAACAAAATGTGTCGTTTCGGGGGAAGGGTTGTTTCGCGCAGACGTCCGCAGACGTCCGCAGAAAACCTAATACGGAACATTTTCTGCGTAAGTCTGCGGAAAAGTCTGCGAACATCTGCACGAAACCTCTGCCGGCATCTGTGCGAAACATTAAAATCCTGTACAGAAACAGCCGCTTTCCTACCTTTGCGGCTTTCCGCAACAGGCGGGAATTTTTTTTGAATTAAAACCCGAAAATGGACACTATTGGTATTCTCGGCGCAGGCGCTATGGGCAGCGGAATTGCCCAGGTGGCCGCCGCGCACGGGCACAACGTGGTCGTTTGTGACAACCTCACTCCGGCACTCGCCAAATCCGGCAAAGGCATACAGAGCTCCCTGAAAACCCTCGTCGACAAAGGCAAGATTACCGACTCCGACGCTTATTCCCTGTTCAGCCGCTTGCACTACACCGACCACATGAGCGATTTCAGGGACTGCTCCCTGGTGATTGAAGCCATTGTGGAAGATATCGAGCAAAAACAGATCGCCTTCAAAAGCATCGAAGCCATCGTGGCCAAAGATGCCATTATCGCCAGCAACACTTCCTCCCTGTCTATCTCCGCCATGGGCGCTCACCTCAAACACCCGGAGCGCATTTTGGGCATCCATTTTTTCAATCCGGCCCCGCTGATGCGGCTGGTGGAGATCATTCCCGCGATTCAGACAGAAGAAAAATTTATCGAACAGGGCCGCAACCTGATCAACTCCTGGGAAAAAACCACAGTGCTGGCCCAGGACACCCCGGGCTTTATCGTCAACCGCGTGGCGCGGCCCTATTACGGTGAAGCCCTTCGCATTCTCGAAGAAGGCATCGCCGACCCGCCGACGGTCGACTGGGCCATGCGCGACCTCGCCGGCTTCCGGATGGGGCCTTTCGAACTGATGGATTTTATCGGCAACGACATCAATTATACCGTCACCGAACAGGTATTTACCGCCACTTATTTCGACCAGCGCTACAAACCCAGCCAAATCCAGAAACGGCTGATGGATGCCCAGTACCTCGGGCGCAAAACCGGCCGCGGTTTTTATGACTACCGCGAAGGCGCCGTGATGCCCGAGCCCAATCGTGATGAAAACCTGGGCCGCAGCATCGTGCGCCGCATCGTCGCCATGCTCATCAACGAAGCCGCGGATGCCTATTACCTGCGCATCGCCAGCCGCGACGATATCGAACTGGCCATGACCCGGGGCGTCAATTACCCCAAAGGTCTGCTGGCCTGGGCCGACGAAACCGGCATTCCGGAAGTGGTTCATACGCTAGACGAACTGTACGCCGAATACCTCGACTCCCGCTACCGGTGCAGTCCGCTGTTGCGGAAAATGGCCCGCGAACACAAAACTTTTTTTTAAGGCCACGCATATTTATGACGCCCCTCGAGATTTTCCATAAAATGTTCGACAACGACCCGTTCAGCCAATGGATGGGTATGGAACTCGTGGAAGTGGGCATGGGCTCCTGTACTTTGCGAATGACGGTCAGGCCGGAAATGCTCAATGGTTTTGGCGTCGCGCACGGCGGAATCACTTTTTCCCTGGCCGACAGCGCTTTCGCTTTCGCCTGTAACTCACACGGCCGACACACGGTGTCGATCCATTGCAGCATCGAGCATGCAGCGCCGGTATTTGCCGGCGATGTGCTCACCGCTGCTGCCACAGAGGATAATCTGGGCAACAGCATCTCGAATTATGCCATTGCAGTAACCAAAGGGGAGGGCATTCCGGTGGCATTTTTCAGGGGCGTCGCATACCGGAAACAGCGGAGCTGGGAATAAATTCAACCCGGCACGGCTTTTGTCTGAGAGCCAGACGTCCATGCCCTAAAAGTGGTAGGGATGGGCGCTTTATAAACTCAAATCCATGATGAGAAAGCTAATTATCGGGTGCTTGCTATGGCCGGCCCTGTTGCACGCTCAACCTTTTCACCTGGCCGACCTGAACGCCACCGACGTGTCGTGCAATGGCAGCAACGACGGAATTCTTCAGATTGGCCTGCTCGACGGCCAGGCGCCCGCGACCTTCCAATGGACCCGCCTGCCTAGTTCGCCGTCCGGCTCCGGCGCACTCAATGTGACCTCGCCCGTAGCCGCAGTGCCCGGGCTGCCCGCCGGCGCCTACCGCGTCACCGTGAGCGACGCCACCGGTCATGATACCCTGCTCTATGCCATCATCGACGAACCCGCGCCGTTGAGCGGCAGCCTGCAAACACTCAGCGATTTCAACACGTATCCGGTCTCCTGCGCAGGCGCCACCGATGGACAGGTAAAGGCCGATGTCGACGGCGGCACGCCGTACTACGACTACCATTGGTCGGCCGAAACGCAGAACAACCCGGTCGCCGACAGCCTTTCTGCCGGCGAACACCGGCTCACAGTCACCGATTCGCGCGGCTGCACCCTTGAACTCGCCGTGACGCTCGGCGAACCGCCGCCGCTGAGTACCCAGGTGTTTTCAGCAGGCGAAAAATGCTTCGGAGAAAACACGGGCGCCATCGAACTCCAAAACACTGCGGGCGGCGTTTCGCCTTACCTGGCCGCACTGGACGGCGATGAGCTGTCGGCCCAAACTTCATGGGCAAACGTACCGCCTGGACAACATTTTCTCGTCGTGGAAGACGCCAACGGCTGCCGGCATACCGATGCGGTGTTGCTGCCCGTCGGCTTTCAATTTACATTCAGCGCCGGCCCCGACACTATGCTGCTGACGGGCGACAGCCTGCACCTCAGCCTCAGTTCCGACAAAATACTCGATACCGTGCTGTGGTCGCCTTCCGTTTCGGTGCTGGCCGCCAACCCGGAAACAGGTACCGTTTTTCCGCTGTTTACCACCACCTATCAGCTCACGGCCGTGGACCTCAACGGCTGCAAAGCCCTCGACCAGGTCACCGTGGAGGTGCACCGCAACCGCAATGTTTACGCCCCCAACGCATTTGCGCCGGAAGGGCAAAGTGTTGACAACCAGTTTTTTACGCTGTACGGCGGCGCAGGCATCCGCTCGGTCGCCGTGTTTCAGGTGTTCGACCGTTTCGGCAAACTGATTTTTGAAAAAAAGGAAATGCCGCTCAACGATCCCACAGAAGGCTGGACCGGAAAGGTCAATGGAGCGACCGCCCTGCCGGGCGTGTACGTCTGGCACGCTGTAGTGGCTTTTACCGACGGTCGGGAGGAGGTTTATCAGGGGGATGTTTTGGTAGTTCGTTAGTCGGTTAGTTCGTTAGTCGGTTAGTCGGTTAGTTCGTTAGTCGGTTAGTCGGTTAGTCGGTTAGTCGGTTAGTCGGTTAGTCGGTTTGTCAGTATTTTTAGTCGGACTTTAGAAGATAAAGTGTATCCATGAAAATTAGCCGGTTCGAGGATATCATTGCCTGGCAGAGAAGCCAGGAATTGGCCGTTTGGGTATATAAGACCTTCGGAGCGGGGCGTGATTTTAGTTTCAGGGATCAAATTTGCCGCGCTGCCATTTCAGTTTCCAACAACATCGCTGAGGGATTCGATCGGGGAAGCGACCGTGATTTTCTAAAATTTTTATTTATTGCAAGGGCGTCCAATAGCGAAGTAAAGTCCATGATTTACCTCGCCCAAAAACTGCAATTTATAGATGAATTAATTCTGGCAGAAGGAACCGCCCAATGCGATGAGGTAGGTAAAATTCTCAACGGCTTCATCACCTCCCTCCTCAAATCCACTCCCCGACCAACCGACTAACTGACTAACCGACTAACGAACTAACCGACTAACTGACTAACCGACTAACGGACTAACTGACTAATTTTACCCCATGAAACGCTCGTTTTTAATGCTGCTGTGCGCTTTTGCCACAGCCGCCTTTGCCCAAACCGGGACCCATCCCGTGCGGCTGACGGAGACGCTGGACCTGGCCCTGGCCAACAGCGCCCAGCTGCGAAAATCCAAACTCGACCGCCAGGGTTTTGAACTGCGGCTCCGCGAAGGCCGCAGCGCCGCGTACCCGCAGATCGATGCTTCCGTCAATCTCGATGCATTTCCCGTGCTGCCCACCCAGTTGCTGCCCGGCGACGTGATCGGCAAGACCGACGGCTCGTACGTGCCGGTTCAGTTCGGCCGCCCCTGGCAGCTCGGCGGAATGATCAACGTGGACCAGGCCATTTACAGCGAAGCCGCCCGCCGCGGCGTGCCGGCCACCAATGTGTCGCGTTCGCTGTACGACCTGCTCACCCAGCGCGCCGAAGAAGAGGTGATCTACAACACGGCCGCCGTTTTTTACCAGCTGCTGCAAGCCGAAGAGGCCCTGAAAGCCGTGGATGCCAACCTGAACAAAATCAGCGAATTGCAACGCATGGTCTCCCTCCAGGTGGCCAACGATTACGCCGTGCCCATGGACGTAAAACGCCTGCGCGTGGCCTACAACAACCTCGACAACCAGCGGCAAAACCTGCTCGCCGGCATCGTTGCGCTGCGGCAAACCCTGCAATTGCTGTGCGGACTGCCCTACGACGCGCCGTTCGACCCCCTGCTCGAAGACAACACCGAGCCCGGCGCCGACTCCCTGCGCTGGCTGTCGCTGACCTTCGAGCCCGAATCCGCCACCGAGCAGCGCCTCCTGCTGTCCAACATCGAACTGAACCGCATCCGCGCCCGCAGCTTGCGCGCAGAGGGCTATCCCTCGCTCGGCGCCTACGCCCACCTGGGCTTCCAGACCTGGCGCGACGACGCCAATTTCATCGCCACCGGCAACCGCTGGTACGGCCTGGCTGCCGTGGGTTTTCGCCTGCGCATCCCCGTGTTCGACGGGTTCAAACGCCACAACCAAATCGGTCTGCTCGGTATTGAAAATCAAAAACTGGAAGAAGACCGCCGGCAGCTCGCAGCGGCCAAAGAACTCGAATACCGCCAGGCCCGCGACCAGGTCCGCAATGCCCTGCGCACCCTGCGCACGCTCGATGAAAACGTGCAGCTCGCCCGCGAGATCAGCGCCACCATGATGTTGCCCTACAAGGAAGGCACGGCGTCGCTCAGCGATTTGCTCAATGCGCAAACAGCGCTGGCCGAAGCCGAAACGGCGTATGCGCAGCAGGTGTTTGTGTACCGGCTGGCAGTGTTGAAGTTGTTGAAGGCCACGGGGCGCCTGGAAATGTTGCGGAAATAAGAATCGCTCAATGATGGATCAGGTAACCGACGGCACGAAGTTCGCCGGCCCGCAGCTCGTACCCATAAACGCCCGGCGGCCAGGCCGCAATCTCCGGTAAAGCCAGCGTATTGCCGCCCGCCGGCAAATCCACCTCGCGAGACAGCAGTGGTATGCCCAAAGCATCGTACACCCTCAGTCGTACCGGCCCGCCAGCGGGCAATGCGCAGTCGAGCCAGGCTTCCTGACCGGCCGGGTTCGGCCGCAGGGTCACCGACAGAGCCGGTTCCGGCTGCTTCGTTCCCGACACAAAAGATACCGTGATGCCCGCCGTTTGGGTACAATCATGACCATCGGTCACGGTGACGGTGTACAAGCCGGGCAGCAAGCTGTCTGCTGAAAGGCCCGTATCGCCATTGCTCCAAACGATCCCGAAGGGAGGCTGGCCGCCCGTAAGATTGTCCACCGAGGCGCTGCCGTCGGCGGTGTTTGGACCCGTGGCCTGCACCACAAGCGTGTCGAAGGCGATGGGCTGTGGGTCGTTCAGCGGCAGTACCCAGCTGATCAGGCAACCGAAAGCGTCGGTGAGCGTGCCCAGATAGTTGCCGGGCCCCAGCGGGCCGTACACCGGGCCAGAAGGGCCGCCGGCCCATTGCCAGACAAAAGGCGCCTGTCCATTGGCGGGCTGCACCACGAAACTGCCGTCGGCTGCGCCGGGGCAGCTGATCTCCTGCACGTCGACGTCTATGTCGAGCCCCCCGCTCAGAGAGACTTCAACCGAGCCGGTAGCCGAACAGCCCTGCGCATCGGTGACGGTGACCGGATAGAAGCCGGCGGCAAGTCCGCTGAGCAGGCTGTCGGCGCTGCCGCTTTCCCAGTGGTAGGCAAAAGGCTGAAGTCCGCCTCCCGCGGCGACAGCAGCGCTCCCGCCGATGGTGTCGCCGCAGGCAACCGGTGTGGGCTGAGGCAATAAGCCAAAAGTGCTGTCGCTTTCCGGCACGGAAAGAGCCACGGTGAAATAGGAGCCGTGCGCGTCAGTGATCGTGAAGACATAGTCGCCGGGCGCCAGCAGGCTCGTGTTCTGACCCGAGCCCGACGACGACGACCACGCATAGATGTAAGGCGGGCAGCCTTGCTCCGGCTGGAAAGCGACAGCGCCCGAAAAACCGCCGGGGCAGCCGGGCGTCAGCTCGGCGGGCGCCGCAAGTTGGGGAGGGGAAGTCTCGTAAGCGCCGATGTCGACGATGTCGCTCTGGATACGCGGCTGCCCGGCCAGGTCGGTCATTTGGGTGTCCAGGCCGGCATTATTTCCGGCATTGACCAGGGGAGAGCAAGGCTGGAGGCGGTAGTCGCCGGAATCGGGGTTGACAAACTGCGGATCGATGCCCGTGAGGATGCCGGGGCCGCAGGTGACGGGAGATGGGAGATCGGCGCAGGACAGTGTGCCGAGGTGGGAATAACTGATGTCGGTGTTGACGGTGGATTCCCAGAAGGAGTTTTCACCAGGACCATTGTTCGCTGGGATGCCAGAGAGAAGGCAGTTTTTAATAATTATTTGTTTTGGGCGGATATAATTCGCAATCTGAAATGAATTATTGGTAATAGTGGAGTTAATTAATACGAGGCTGTCAGGGTCGGTTCCGAGAAGAATGTAGCCAGCTCCGCTACCTGAATTGGAATTAAAACCAATATTATCGGTTATACTACAGTTGTCAGCACAAAAAAACATATTAGTTCTATAACAATTTAGAACATCATTATTGTTGAAAATAGTAGCTTTTCTTATTAAAATCCCTTTTCCAAATGCGCCAAAAATCACAATATAATTTAATGGCATAGTAGATATATTATGCCTAAATATCAAGTCCGAAGCATAAACTATCGCAGAGTCAACAGAAGAACCAAAAACATAAGCAATAGATGCGTTTTCATAAAAATTACTTTTGCTTATTATAACGCTCGCATCTTTAATACCAATCATATTGAATTCCAGGATAGAGATACCTGTTCCATCTGGCCCTATTGAATAATTGTTACTAAATAAACATCCTCTTACAACTATCGACTTCGTAAGCCCAGCGCCACTAGTGAATAAAGTTACTGCTGCACCATGGTTAGATAGATTGTTCTGGAATTTGGT
>JBGAJY010000030.1:0-37970 GCA_044224705.1 Saprospiraceae bacterium | reverse complement strand
GGTTTTGCGCAGCAATTGCTCGCCGAATTCGCGCACCGTTTCGTCCGAAGGCTCGAATTCCTTGTAAAAATCGCCCTGGAGCGGCATGGCTTTCAGGGTCTTTTTCATGGCGCCGACCACCAGTGATTCGTCGTCCTGCCAGTTGTTGTAGCGGTCTTCGGTCATCTCGATGTAGTGGTCGTTGTTGACCAGAAAGCGATAGAGCTCGAGCAGGATTTTGCTGTGGTCCTGGTCGGTGGGTTCAGCCAATTCGAGATAAGCCTTGTACTCGGCAGTTTCTGCAAAAGCCTGGTAGACACGGCGAAGCAGGTCTTCGTCGAGGTTTTCGTTGGCCTTGAATTTGGCCACGATATTCAGAAAATCAGTGTGATTGGCAAGGCTCTTGGTGAGCGGATTGTTGTACAGTCGGGGCGTGAAGGTTTTGTCTTCATCGCTGGGAAGGAGCTTGGCAGCGCGCATTTCCGCGTCTTTTTCAGCCTGTTGGGTGACTTTGAGGAGGAGATAAAGTTGAAAAACGTAAATCTCAAAGGCCTTCCAGATGCCGTCGTTGTATTCTTTGAGGAGATCGGGAAACGAGAGTTGTTCGTCGCGATTCAGCATGTACAACAACTGCATCACTTTAATTCGGACGCTGCGGCGGCTAAGCATAAGACTGTCAAATAACTTTTGTGCGTAGTAACAAAAAATTGCCGCTGCAAAGAAACGAAAATCTTACTTAAAAGCCCAAAACATCTGCCCGGCTCGCGGAGAAAATTTATTCAAAACACTGGTAATCAAATTTTTATAAGTCGATTTACCAATTGTCCAGCACTGGTATGCAGCTTGAAAAAGTAAGTTCCGGCAGGCTGCCGGCTCAGATCGATCACGGCCGAAGGGGATTCGGTCGTCTGTTGAAAAACACATTGCCCCGCGGCATTCAGCACTTCGATCCGCACCGATTGCGGGTTGCTCAGCGTCCATTGCACGTTCGCCACGTCAATCACGGGATTGGGCTGAAGGAGAAAGGAAAGAACCCCGGTGCCGGGATTGTCGACGCCCACTGTTTCTTTCACCACGGCTATGTCGTCAATTTGCAGAATGTAGTCATCTTTGGAATCATGCAAAAATGCGATGTACACCGATTGCCCGGCATACGCGCTCAGGCTGATCTCATGGGGCTCAAGCCGGCCATGGAAATAGGGCGCCAGTTCGCCATTGTATTCCGTGTAATCGATAAAATAGTAGTTGGTGTCGGTATAACTGTTGGCCTGTATATAACCGGGCGAAAAAGTGTAATGGGACAGGTTCAGCGAGCCTGCAGAGTCGGTTGCGACCATTTGGGCGGCCACAAAAACCGTATCATAGTCGCCGCTCGCAGGGTCATTGGAATTTGTGGATACCAGCACTTTGTAACCATCTGTGTACAAGGGGCCCTGTACTGCCAGCGATTTCCACGACAACAAACAAGACTCGTCGGCGACGAACACGGGAGGGGTGATGAGCCAGTTACGGTTTTGCAGGAAGATACCGTTCCGGAAAGAGCAGCTCGTAAATGCGTCATTATCCGTGGGCACATCTGAGCCCAGATCACTTTCCAGGTACCAGTCGCCCGGAGTCAGGCCAAGGTTTTGGGCGCAGGTGGTCAGACCGCCGTCCTGGTTGAAATTGACCCATAACTGGTCATCGCCGGACGGGAAAGTGAGCATCTCGTCCGAGGGGTCCACTTCAAAGTTTTGGGAAAAGACCGTATCGGGGGCGAAGAAAGCCTGTCCGAAAGAGCAATTTGCCCAAACCAGGCACAGAACGGAGGTCAACATTATTTTCATAACTTATCCAGATTGATGGAGCCATTGGGCCAATTCTTGTTCGAGAATATCGCGCCGCACGGGCACAACTCCCGGGAATTCACATACCTGCCCGCCAGCCAGGTTCGACAGCGCTGCGATGGTGTCCAGGTCCAACCCGGCCGCCAGGGCCATGGTGGCCACGCTAATCACCGTGTCTCCGGCGCCACTAACATCGGCGATGTTTCGGGGCACAGTAGGGTACAGACATCCGTGATCGGTGCCGGCATCCAAAAATAATCCTTTTTCCGATAATGTGATCATCGTGATGCGGTTCTGCAACCGGCCCTGAAGGAAAGCCGCGGCTTCTTCGAGGGATTCCACCGTAGGATAAATCGGAAACGGTGCGCTGTCGCGGATTTCCTTCAGATTGGGTTTGAACAGATCGACGCCGCGGTAGGCGAAGAAATTCACCCTTTTGGGGTCCACTGCGATCAGAATGCCGCGCTCATGAGCCATGTCGATCACAGCCTGAATGACATCGCGGGTGAGCACTCCTTTGTTGTAATCCTGAAAAATGACGGCCCTGATGTCGCCGCCGTCCAGAAGTGCCCGGGTTGTGGCGAGCAGAGCCGTCGTTTCTTCGGCGTTCAGTTCATGCGCATCTTCCCGGTCGATGCGGAGCATCTGCTGGTTGTTGCCGAGGATGCGGGTTTTGACAGTAGTGAGTCGTTGTACGGAGGAAATCAGCCCGCTTGCATCGATGCCTTGTCCGGGCAGCATTTTTTTGAAAATTTCACCGTCGGCGTCTGTTCCCACTACACTGCACAAGATCGGGATCCCTCCCAGGGCGCGGATGTTCAACGCCACGTTGGCCGCGCCGCCAAGCCGGTCTTCGGTGTTGCGGTGCAACACTACGGGCACCGGGGCTTCTGGCGAAATACGGCTGACCGTTCCGGTCAAATAACGATCCAGCATCACGTCGCCGAGTACCAGAATGCGCTGATTTTCAAGTTGTTGTAAAATTTCTTTCGCGTTCAATTTCCGCAGAATTTTCAATAGCAAAACCGGCGGCAATGCCGGTTCAGGTGAATAATGTTGTTCAAACCGCCAGATTTTTCTTCCAGTACCGCATCAGTCCGGCCACAGACATGAATGCAGGGTTGGCTGCTTCATAGCGCTGAAGGTCAGCGTTGCCCACACCTGCATCCGATAATTCCGCGGCGACGAAGGCTTGAAACAGAGGGACTAGATCCTCAGGCGGAGAAGGCATCGTCGAGTAGGGTTTCATCCATTCCGCCCATTTTAAGAGGCGCCCTTCGAGGGCATCCAGGTGGGTGGATTTATCGCTTATTTTTCCAAAATGGGTCAGATACAAATCGGTAGCCGGTAGTTTTCTCAAGAGATCAATCGAAGCCAGCCAGGCTTCGACGTCGATATCCGGAGGTGGGCAGGGAGGCTGCACCAATCCGTCCCCAATTTTTACGCCGCCCACATCGCCGGTAAAAACAACCGATTCCTTTCCCTCTCCGAGCTGCCAGGCAATGTGGTGACTGGCATGCCCGGGCGTGTAATGTGCGGTGAAAGGCAGGCCTGCCGCCATGATCCGGGCGCCATCCTCCGGCGCGTGCAGCCGATCCGCCGCGATGGGCCGCATTTCGCCCCAAAGCCGGTCCATGTCGTTGCCATAGATCTGTCGTGCCGAATGGTAGAGCCGTTCGGGTGCTGCGAGGTGCGGCTGGCCTTTTGGATGCACGTAAATTTTTGCTCCACGTTCCGCCCATGCCCAGGCTGCCCCGGCGTGGTCGAAGTGGATATGGCTCAAAAAAACGTCCCGAATTTCGGCAGCCGGAATTCCGCGTTCCAACAGAGCCTCATCCAGATGCTGCTGAGTGGAGTAGGGGCCGCATTCAACGAGCGCCAAGCCATCCGGGCCTTCTGCCACGAACACGGCAATGGCGTGCTCCAGGCCGAGAAATTCCAGGTCAATGGTGTGAATTTTCATCATTGTCGTAAAAGCCGGGCAAATGTCCGAAGCAAAAAGAGCAAAATGAAAAAAAATGCCCCTGCCATCCGGCAAGGGCATTTTTATCGCTTCAATTGGATTGACATCTTTAATCTTTCAGCACTTCCCGTGAAATAACCAGTTTCTGGATTTCCGAAGTGCCTTCCCCGATGGTGCACAGTTTGGAATCGCGGTAGAATTTTTCCACCGGAAAATCTTTGGTGTACCCGTAGCCCCCGTGTACCTGCACGGCATCGGTGCTGACGCGGACAGCCACTTCCGAAGCGTAGTATTTGGCCATGGCCGCAACACGGGTGTGGGGCTGTTTGGCATTTTTCAGGGTGGCAGCCTGCCGGGTCAGCAATTCGGCGGCCTCGATGGTGGTCGCCATGTCGGCCAGTTTGAAACTGATGCCCTGGAAATTTGCGATGGGCTGACCGAACTGGTGCCGCTCCTTAGCGTACTTGACCGAGGCTTCGTAAGCGCCTTTGGCGATGCCCAGGGAGAGTGCCGCGATGGAAATGCGGCCGCCGTCGAGGATTTTCATAGATTGAATAAATCCTTCACCTTCTGCGCCGAGCATTTGGTTTTTGTGCACACGGCAGTTGTCGAAAACCATTTCAGCGGTTTCGCTGGCGCGCATGCCCAGTTTGTTTTCTTTTTTCCCGGCCAGAAACCCCGGCGTGCCGCGTTCGACGATGAAGGCGGTCATGCCACGGCTGTCGAGCAGTTCTCCGGTGCGGACAATAACAACAGCCACCTGGCCGGTTTTGCCATGGGTGATCCAGTTTTTCGTGCCGTTGATGACATAGTGATCGCCATCACGAACTGCCACGCACTGCATCCGTCCGGCGTCGGAGCCGGTGTTTGCTTCCGTCAGACCCCAGGCGCCGATCCATTTTCCGGTGGCGAGCAGGGGCAGGTATTTTTGCTTTTGCTCTTCGGAGCCAAATGTCAGAATGTGGTTGGTACACAAAGAGTTGTGCGCCGCGACACTCAGGCCGATGGAACCGCAAACCTTTGCGATTTCCTCAATGACGGTGATGTATTCCTGGTAGCCCAAGCCGGCGCCGCCGTATTCGTGCGGCACGAGCACGCCGAGAAAGCCGTGTTCTCCCATTTGATGGAAAAGGTCCAAAGGGAAATGCTGCGCTTCATCCCATTCCATTACGTACGGACGAATAAAGGTTTCTGCAAAATCTCGGGCGCTTTCGCGGATGAGTTGGAGGTTTTCGGTGATATCGGCCGTTTGAACCATGGTCGGAATTACTTGTGTCAGGTCAGAAATGTCGACTGTTCGCGGGTATTACAGTGGTGGACGGGCGAAAAGTCGCAGCGAAGGTAAGCCAAAAATAGGCCTTCAAATTTGCTCATTCGGACAAACAGCGTTTTAGGCCGACTGTTCAACAGGAAGATAGGTTTTCAATTTGCGCCGCCCGGATATCAGTGTTGCAGGGTCACCGTGTGGAATTCCTCCAGTTCGGTGCCATGGTTGTCGATGGCCCACAAACGGAATTCCAGCACATCACCCGGTTGCAAGGGCTCAGGTCCTTTGAGGTATTTGGGCGTGATGTCCAAATTGGCGGTGATACTGTTGGCATTGGCGTCGTAATCGCTGAGAAGCACGCCGGCGAAGGCGCCATTCACGAAATAGGCGAATTCCCACTGGGTAATGAATTGCTCGTCGGCCTCCGGGTCGGTGATGTTGACGAGAATATTGAAGCGAAACTCGTCGGCCAAAGACTGTGTATTCGACAGATCGAGGTCGTACCAGTTGACTTCAAAACGGCCGAGTTCGAGCGGGTAGGGGTCGCGCTGACAGGAAGCCAGCGACAACAGACAAGCGAGAAGAATGAGTGATTGTTTCATGTGCTTTGTTTTGCCGGCAAACGTAGCCGCGATGTGCTGAGCCGGCAAGGTTCAAAGCAGGGTTTAGGATGGATTTAACCCTTGGGAGATTCTTAACGGTGATAATTTAACTATTTAACAAACTCTTTTAACATTAAAAATCAGCGATTTAATAATCATACTTCCCTTTCCAGTCTTCCCTCAATTTTTGTCGCACCTTTTCCTCCGCAGGATTCGGGCCGGGTTCGTACAACACTTTCCCGTCGATGTCTTTGGGTAAATTGTCCTGCTGGACAAAGTTGCCTTCGAAGTCGTGGGCGTATTGGTAACCCGATCCGTAGTTCAATTCTTTCATCAGTTTGGTGGGCGCGTTGCGCAAATGAAGCGGCACAGGCAGGCTGCCGGTTTGCCGCACGAGGTCCAGAGCATTGCCGATTGCCATATAGGCCGTGTTGCTTTTAGGCGAAGTGGCCAGGTAAATGGCGCACTGCGACAGGATGATCCGCGCTTCGGGCATGCCGATCATACGGATAGCGTCCATCGTGGTGGTAGCGAGCAGCAGAGCATTCGGATTGGCCAGCCCTACGTCTTCCGAAGCCAGGATCACCATGCGCCGCGCGATAAATTCGATGTCCTCGCCGCCGTCGAGCATCCGGGCCAGCCAGTACACCGCGGCGTTGGGATCGGAGCCGCGCATGCTTTTGATAAAGGCTGAAATGATGTCGTAGTGTTGTTCGCCGGTTTTGTCGTACAGCGCGGCGTTTTGCTGGATGAGTTCGCGGACGAGATCATTGGTAACCCGAAAAGTCTGGCCGGGTTTGCGATAATTTGCGATCAGTTCAAGGGCATTGAGCAGTCGCCGGGCGTCGCCGCCGGAGAACAACAGCAATGCGTCGTATTCGGCGATTTCGATGTCCAGGTGCTTCAATTGCTCATCTTCGGTCAGGGCGCGCTGCACCAGTCCGATCAGTTCGTCCTTGCTCAGGTGCTGAAGCACATACACCTGGCAGCGCGACAGCAAAGCCGGGATCACTTCAAAAGAGGGATTTTCCGTGGTGGCGCCGATGAGGGTCACGATGCCTTTTTCCACTGCGCCCAGCAGGGCATCTTGCTGGCTTTTTGAAAAACGGTGGATCTCGTCGATGAACAGAATCGCGCCTTTTTGCTGAAAAAGCGTCTGTTTTTCGGCGCTGTCGATGGCGTCGCGGATGTCTTTTACCCCGGAATTGATGGCGGAAAGTTGGAAAAAAGGCTTGTTCAGCAATTTGGCGATGAGTTGCGCCAGGGTCGTTTTGCCCACACCCGGAGGTCCCCACAGGATAAACGAAGGTATTTTACCGTGCTCGATGGCCTGTCGCAGCACCGCGCCTTCACCCACGAGGTGTTGCTGGCCGACGTAGTCGGCGAGGGTTTGGGGGCGCATGCGTTCGGCAAGAGGTGTCATGGACGGGAGAACGGAAATTCGGGTGAGGAGTTGACGGCTCAGGCGGTTTTTTCGCGTTGTGCAGCCATGAATTTCTGCAAATTTTCGGCGGCGCCGCGGCGGATTTTTTTCTGAAAAAACGGCGCCCAGCCCAGCAGTTTGCCCAATGGCCCGAGGGCCAAACCAGCCCAGCGTCGCAGGCTGAACGCATCGCGATGGCGGTAAATCAGTCCGTCGCGGAATTCGAAACTCGCACTGATGATGTTGTGCACCTTGCGGCCGGTTTGCGAAAAAGTGTAGGTCGCTTCCCAATGTACGGTGCCGGCGCGCTCATCGGCTTTTACATCGCGAAAGGCAACTTGCAGGTCTTTGCCGCGGGTCAGCAGCATTTGCCACATGGCGCGGGTTTCCTGCACATCGAGATGGGTAAATACGGCATCACCAAACGTCGCTTCGTCATGGTAGCAGGCCTGCATCGTGGCGTAATCGCGGTTTTGGAAGGCGGTATAAAATCGGTTCAGGAGTGACTCGTTGGCCGTCATGGGCAGAAAATGATTTTGATCACCGTAAAATTAGAAGTTGCACCCGGATATTTGTTGCCGCACACACTTCAACCTGATTGTGATGCCGTTCTTTGACTGCTCTTTCCCCGGGAAAGGGATAAATTAACGAAAATGAGAACTTTTGCTTGTTTCCTGCTGGCCACGGCGCTTCTTTTTGCAACGTGCAAATCGGCTGTCTCCGTGTCCGACAACCCGCCGGCAGAGGGTTTCGATCTGTCGCATTCGGACCCCAAAGCCATCGTCCTGGCCGATAAAGTGATGCAGGCCATGGGCGGCCGCGCCGCCTGGGATCAAACCCGCGTGATCCAGTGGACCTTTTTTGGGCGACGGACGCTTACCTGGGATAAGTGGACTGGCGATGTTCGCATCGAGTGGCTCAAACGGCCGCTGAAAATCCTGGTCAATGTCAATTCCGGCCAGGGAAAAGTTCAAATCGACGGCGTGGAGCAAACCCACCCCGATAGCCTGTCCAAATACCTCGACCTCGGCAAAAAGGTCTGGATCAATGATTCTTACTGGCTGGTCATGCCTTTCAAACTCAAAGATTCCGGTGTGACCCTCAAATACCTTGGCGCTACAAAAACGGCCGAAGGAAAACCCGCAGAGCTGCTTCAAATGACGTTTAAAGGCGTAGGCGTCACGCCTGACAACAAATACCACGTTTGGGTCGACCGCCAGTCGAAGCTCGTGACGTATTGGGCTTATTTTGAAAATTTCACTGACGACAAACCTGAAATTACAAACCCCTGGTCCGATTACCGGCCTTATGGCAACATCCTGCTTTCCGGCGACCGTGGCAAGGATCGGGGCACGATGACGCCCATTCAGGTTTGGGACGTTCCTCCGCCCGGAATTTTTGATAAATTCTGACGGATACTTTTAATATCATGATAATCAATATTTTACAATAATGAAAACAACCACCCTGTGCGGCCTGATCCTGGCTATGAGTCTATTCTCCAATTGCAAAACAGCCCAATACGCCGACGCGCCCCGTCCGCCGGAACACTATGATTATGTGCAGGAAGCGCCCCTGATCTCGACCGTCGCCATACCGGTCACGATCTCCGTCAGCGAGCTCACCAACAGCCTGAACAAACGCCTGAACGGCGTGCTCTACGAGGACAATTCCTTTTACGACAATAACAACGACGGGCTGATGTTCCGGGCCACTAAAATTCAGCCCATCACCCTGTTCCTCAGCGGCCAAACGATCAAATACCGCGTTCCGCTGAAAATCTGGCTGCGTAAAAGCCTGTACATCGGCTCTGCCGAAGCCGAAGGTGACCTCGCCCTGAACCTGAAAACCACTTTCGGACTAAACCCCGACTGGTCTGTCGCCACTACCACCGAACTGGAATACTACGAATGGATCAACAAACCGGTGCTCAAAACCGGACTGGGCGACATCAGTATCGAAACCCTTTCCAATATCGCCATCAACCGCAGCCGCAATACGCTGACCGCCATGCTCGACCGCCTCGTCGCCCAGCAGTTCAGCCTGCGGCCTTACGTGCAGGAGGCCTGGACGGCGATTCAGGAGCCCGTCATGTTGTCGCCCGACTACAAAACCTGGCTCAAAACCACACCGCTGAGCATCGGCATCACCCCATTGCGCAGCGATTGGAACACGATCTATGCCACCATCGCGGTGCAATGTCAGAACGATGTGACTTTTGGTGACAAACCTTATTTTCGGGAAAATTCCTACCTGCCCAACCTCAGTTTTCTCAATGAAGACACCCCCGGCGATTATCAGATACGGATCGCCACGGACGTCCCCTTTCCGGAAGCCGAACGCCTTGCCAAAAACATGATGATCGGCCAGGTCTTCCAGTCGGGCCGCCGAAAGGTGCGCGTGGATAACCTCGAATTATGGGGCAACAACGACAAACTCGTGGTCAATGCCCTGCTCTCGGGCTCGTTCAACGGTCATATTTACTTCATGGGCCGGCCGGTTTTTAACCCGCAAAAAAACCAGATCGAAGTCACCGACCTCGATTTCCACGTGGATACACGCAACTTTTTGCACAAAACTGCCGCCTGGATGTTCAAGGGGACCATCAAAAACCAGATGCGGGATGCGATGGTGTTCCCGCTGGATGAAGACATCCGGGGGCTGCGCGCAGAGGTGCAGAACTCGCTGAACCACTACGAATTGCAACCCGGCATATTGCTCACGGGCACTGTCGACAGCGTTTCGGTAGAAAACACCAAACTTACCCCGACGAGTATTCGGGTGAATTTATTCTCCAAAGGCAAGTTGAATCTGGATGTGAAGGGTTTGTAGCCCCATTTTGCAAAAAAGCCCCGCCGTTTTTGACAACGGTCGGGGCCTCGGTCCAATTGGGGTTTGGCTTTGGGGTTGGGATTTGGTGGTTTGGGGCATTCATGGGATTAAAAAATATTCCTGTGCAGCATTATTCTTATTCTATCGAAAAGACCTTGAAATAGCCTTCATACCGGGCCGAGAGCAGGGTTTGAAACCGGCCTTTTTCCAGGGTTATTTCAGGGTTGAAAATCTGACTGAGCACGGAGTACGGGTTTACGGGCCATTCCACGACAATTTCTTCGGCGGTTTCAAGCCTTTTGACGGCGATCAGGGCATGTTCGAATCGTGCCAGGGAGGCGCTCGTTTCGTCCGCCCGTGCTGATATGAATTCCAGAAAAGCGGCTCCCGCTTCTTCGATCCAGGCCGGAACGTCGGGATTCGTTTCAAAAAACTGCGTCACCAGCGCTTCGAACTCACCCTTTTTATGCAGCCACGCGGCGGTCAGCAGGCAGTACCGTTCCAACTGATAAACGCGCCACCAGCGGGCGATCTCCCGGACGATGCCGATTTCCTGCGACATTGCCAGAGTACGTTCGTATTCGCCCGCATCAGGCTGCGCAAGCGGCTGCGGCAATTTGATCAGGCGCTGCTGTATTTCTTGCAAGGTTCTGATTTCCATGTTTTTGCAGGTTGAAAAATGCTGAAAGCCGGGCCACTTCGTCGATGACCATTTGGGCGCCGTGCACGGTCACGGCCTCGGGTAAAATTTCGAAGGTGAGAGCCCTGACGTTCGGCGCCTGGGCCAGTGCCTGTCGGGTGAGGGCCAGGGTACTGTCGGCCACGCGGCCCGAGTGAATGTCAAGTTTGTAGCCGCGGTGTTCGGTTCCCCCGGCGATATGAATTTCCTGCACGGCGCCCAAATTGAGTTCGGCCAGAAAGGCTTCGACGTCGAAACCGTAGTTGTGGGCGTCGCATTCGAGGTTGTAAGTGTCGAGGATGAGGCCGCAGCCGGTTTCGGCCACGAGCAGATTCAGGAACTGCGCATCGCTGTATTGCGGGGCGTAATCGGGCAGTAAATGCACGATGTGCTCGAGCAGGAAAGGCATGCGGTAGCGCTTTTGGATAGCCCGGATGCGTGGAATGAGCAATTCGAGCATGGCATCCGTGCGGGGAACGGCGAGCATGGTGTTGAGGTTTTCACCGCCGACTTTGACGTACCCGAGGTGCTCGCTGTGCCAGGTTATCGGAATTCGTCCGACCAGCTGATCGACAAGGTCGAAATAGGCTTCCGAGCAGCCTTCCCAGGAACCAATGGACAAACCTACGCCGTGCACCAAAAACCGAACCTCCTCTTGCACGCTTTCCAGATCGGCCAGGATGTCGGGCTGTATTTCGCTGCGACCCTGCCGGCGTCTGGAGATCGAATCCGGTGTGATTTCGAGGTAATCCACGTACGGCAAAACGCCTTGCAGCAATACCGGGTCGTGGGCGTCGTAGGTGGTCGCAAAGCCGGGCCGGGAGTTGTTTTTCACCAAATCGGTCGGGATCATGAGGGGATGGTTTTGTGTAAAAATGATGGGTTGATGGAGCCGCCTCAGGCGAAACGAGGAGGGGCGTACAAATACGGCGCCCAATGAATAGCCGCTTTGCGCCGCCCCTTGCCTCGTATCGTCTCGTTGGATCAGTAGCCGAAGTTCTCGACGCCGGCGATGTTTTTGAAATCGCGGAACAACTCATTGATCGGCGGCAAATGGCGGAACACGATATCGAGTCCGTTCATGCCGCAGCCTGTGCAGCCATGGAGTTCAAAAATTCGGTCGAGTGCGGCGTGCAATTCATCGCTTTTGATGTCGCGTTTCACGCTGACGCGGATGGCGCCGGGGCGCAGTTTGCCGTAGGAGGCAAGGTCGTTGAGGCCGTTGACGGCTTTTTCAGTGGGTTGAGGCATGGTGTGGAGAAATTAAAAAAGTGAACGGTTAAGGGTTGAAATTCAATTGGTTGGAGTACACAGGGGGCATTGCCGCCGGCGGAGGCAAGGCTTCGCCAGGCCGGCGCCATGGGAGGGTGCGCCGGCGGCGATGGAGGTTTGGGGATTATCTGACGGTTGGAATTATTGCACTTGCAGGTAAGCGTCGGCGAGCGCCGCCCTGCTCATCAGCAGGGTGTAATCGCGACCCTGGATGGTCATGTGTACCGGGATGAAATCCCCTCCGGCACCGGTGGTCAGCGTCCTTCTGCCCACCGTCCAGTCGGCGCCGGAAGGAGTAGCGGTACCTTGTGCCACCAGGCTCGAATAACCTTGAACGACGCGGTTGGTCGGTCCGATAAAAAAGTAACTCTCGGGCGTCGTACTGGTTGCGGCACTGCGTTTGTCGGTTCTGCCGACGTATGCCGTGTCGAGAATATCGTCCACAATGATGGACAGTGTATGCATCCTCGAAGCCGCGCCGGTCGTATCGATTTTGTCGATCACGATTTTGCAAGGGTCGTTCTGCGTCGTGTTGCCTGGGTCGCCTTTTCCAGAGGAAGCATCGTTCTGACAAGCCAGTACAAATACCGCAAACGCGAAGACGAGAAGAAAGGATGGGCGAGTTTTCATACGAGTTTCATGACTTTTAATGAAGGATGGTTGCATGGCGGCTTGTCCGGTGATGGATCAAAGATAGCAGCGCCTCAGGCGGGTAAAAAAATTATTAAAATCGCTATTTTGCGCATTATAAAAACTATGTTTAAAAAGATAAAAAATTAATAACCAGTTTTTTATGTTTAAAATGTTGCTCAAAAATTGAGGATTCTAAATGCTGAATGACGAACTTTTTTCCCTGATAAAATCCATGGAGACCAGTGAGAAACGCTACTTCAAGCGTTTCGCGCAGTTTCATATTGAAAAAGACAGGAACCGCTACCTGCATTTGTTCGACTGGATGGATGCTCAGGAGACTTATGACGAAAAGGTGATCAAGGAACAATTCCGGAAAGCGGGCGAACGCAGTTTTTCTGCCAATCTTTCCTTCAACAAGCGATACCTGTACGAACTGCTGCTCAAATGCCTGCGGAATTACCATGCCCGCCGTTCGGCCCGCATCCGCCTGCACGAGACCATGATCGACATCGCCGTTTTGCAGGAAAAAGGATTGCTCGAATCGGCAAAAATCCTCCTGGGCAAAGCCCGCCGCCTGGCCGATCAGCATAACCTGAATGCCCTTGAACTTGACTTGATTGCACAGGAGCGAAAAATTGTGCGGCAGTTCGCGACCCGCGATGCGGGGGTAGACCTGGATAAAATTGCGGACACCAGTACCGGTATTCTTGACCGTTTGGGCAGGGAGTTGGCCATTCTCGGTCTTTATGAAAAGGTGTTTTTACAGGCGCGCAACAAAAATTACCCGGCCGACCAACTCCAGGAGTTGAACCAGAAAATCTGGAGCACGGTGGGCAACCAGCCTGAAGAGCCGCAATTTTCCTTCGACGGGGTGGCCTATTTTCACCTGATCAAGAGCCTTTTGCATCGCCTGAACCGGCGGCCCGAAGACGCTATTTATCACCTGAGGCTTTTACTCGAACATTTTGAAAAACACCCCGAATTGCTGCGCGAGACCGAGTTCCAGGAGCGCTACCTGAATACGTTGAACAATTATTTCAACAGCTGCCTGGCGCTCGGTCAGGAGGATGAATGTGAGGCGGTCATCGAAAAAATGGCCGGCATCAAAGCCTCCAACCTCAAAATGAAAGCTGCGGTGTTTCACAACCTGCATTATTGCCGCATGTTGTTCAATGCCCAAAAGGGGCAATACTCCGCTATTATCAACTCGGAAGCGGAGATGGAAAAAGGCCTGAAAACCTACGGCCCCAATATTCCCAAAAACCGCCAGCTGGTTTTCCGGTACAACGTCGCAGTAGCCTTTTACCTGGAAAAACAACCTGTCAAGGCGCTCGACCGGATCACCGCAATCGTGCAGGACACGCGACAGGAAATGCGCCAGGATGTCCAGATGTTAGCGCGCATCTTCCACCTGGCCCTGCATTTTGAGATGGGAAATGAAGTGTATGTGAGCAATCTCCTGCCAGCCATCCGTCAACTTGCCCGTAAAAACCGAAAACCCGGATCGCCCGAAGTCCGCATCCTCAACGCCCTTCAGGAAGCCGTCAAAACCGGCCGGCGCGAGGCGTTCAAAACCCTTCAAGGCGAACTGGCACAGGAGAAAGGCTGGGAAGAATTCAAGGAGTGGGCACAGCGCGTCTGATCTTTTTCTTTTTGTATTTCAACGCTTTCCATACCTCGAACCATCCCACCGAGACCAGCGCCACGAGCAGACAAAGCCCCGTTTCCCTGATGGAGATGGGCTCCAGTTTGAATAACCCATTCATAAAGGGGACGAACAATACGGCGGCCAGCAATGCCAGGGTGATTCCAATGATGAGCGGAATGTCCCGGTTTTTATACCGGATCGTCTGTGTAATGTTGTGTTCGAAGGAGCGGTTGGCAAGCGTCAGAAACACGTTCCCTGCAAGCAGGGTGGTAAAAACGAAGGTGCGGGTTTTGGCCTCATCGGCGCCGTTCATGATGGCGTAATGGTAGGTGAACATGATCCCGGCGGTCAGAATAAGTCCTTGTAAAATACTGAACATCAGTTCACTGGTGGAGAACAAAGGACTTTTGGCCGGCCGTGGTGGCCGTTTCATGATCTCCGGCTCTGCCGGTTCGTTTTCGAATGCCACGGCGCAGGTGGGGTCCATGATCAGTTCCAGAAAGATCACATGGATGGGGGTCAGCATGTGCAGGTATGTCCAGCCGAAAACCAGCGGCAAAACGACCACCAGAACTATGGGGATGTGAATGGAAAGGATGTAGCGGATCGCCTTGCGCAGGTTGGCGTAAATCCGGCGGCCGTTCTCGATGGCAATCACCATGCCGCCGAGATCGTCGTTCATCAGCACCATGGAGGCGGCGCCTTTGGCGACTTCCGTGCCCCGGCGGCCCATGGCTACGCCGATCTGGGCGGCTTTGAGGGCGGGTCCGTCGTTCACGCCGTCGCCGGTCATGGCCACTACTTCGCCATTGGCTTTGAGGGCTTCGATGACCTTCAGTTTGGCATCGGGAAACATGCGTGAAAACACCACGGTAGGTCCTACTTTTTCCCTCAATTCCTCGTCGCCCATCGCCATCACGGCCTCCCCGCTGAGTGTTGGCGCATCGCCCAGACGAAGGCCGCTTTCCCGGGCGATGTTCAGGGCAGTGCCGCCGTGGTCGCCGGTGATCATTTTTACCTGAATGCCTGCTTTGTAAAACTTGTTGAACACCTTGTGAATGTTCTGTTTGGGCGGATCAAAAAGCGCAACCAAACCCTGGATCTGCCAGGGGAAATCATCCTGATCCTCCGGGAAATGATCGCCTGCCCAATGAGCACGAGCCACGCCCAGCACCCGGTATCCCGCGGCAGTAAGTTGATCGACCCGTTCAAGTATCTCGTGTTTTTGCCGGGGTTCCAGCTTGCAAACGCGGAGGATGCGTTCCACGGCGCCCTTGGTGGCGACCACCCTTTCACCCTTTTTATTTTCGTACAAGTGGGTCATCATGGGCGGTTTGCCGCCCAGCGGATATTCGTGGATCATGTGAAAAGCGGGCCGCAGGTCGCTCAGCGCCTGGTCGCCGTAAGCGGCATGTATGGCTTTTTCCATCGCATCGAAAGGCCGCGGTTCGCTGGCCCACATGGCGTATTCGAGCACTTTTCCTTCTCCGGCGAGGTCGATGATCTCAGCCACAGTCATCTGGTTTTCGGTAATGGTGCCGGTTTTGTCCAGGCAGATCACCGTCGCAGAGCCCAGGCTTTCCACCGTTTTGGGTTGTTTGACCAACACGTTTTTTCGGGTCATGCGGTAAGCACCGAGGCCCATGAAAGTGGTAAAAGCTACCGGGATTTCTTCGGGTATCAGCGCGAGTCCGAAGGACAGGGAAAACAGCAAAGCCGCCACCACCGTACCTACATAGTAGTAATTGATAGCGAAAACGATGATAAACGCCGCCAGGCCAGCCAGCATCATCAGCCGTACGAAGCGGTTGATCTGAATTTGCAGCGGGGTGGGTTCTGATTCGATGGCCTCGATGGATTTGCCCAATTTGCCCAGGGCAGTCTGCTGACCGACGGCCGTTACTTCGGCGACACCCTGGCCCGAGGCGACCACCGTACCCTGGCTGATCATGTTTTGTCCATCCGCGGGGCTTTTCTCAGCGGGCAGCGATTCGCCGGTCAGTATGGATTCGTCAATGCTCAGGTCGCTGGTTTGGATGAGCCTGCCATCGGCTGCCAGGCGTTCGCCTTCGGTAAAAAACATGAGGTCGCCAACAACGATTTCTGCAGATGGAATTTCCTGCCGAAAACCGTTTCGGATGACGCCTACCTTGGGTTGCGAAAATTCCCGCAGGGCGCTCAGGGCTTTTTCGCTCCGGATTTCCTGAACGATTTCAATGGCAAAAACAAAAACAATGGAAGCGGCCATCAGCCATGCCTCCGTTTTGTCGCCCAGAAAAAAATACAAGACACAGCCCAACGCAAGGAGCAGGAACATCGGTTCGCTGGCGATTTCCAGCAGCATTTTGCCGAAGTTGCGTTTGGGGCGCAGATACAACGTGTTGCTTCCATGAAGTGCTCGGCTTTCCTCGACCTCTTTTTCAGTCAGGCCGACGAGGCTGCGTTCCAGTCTCACATTTTTTTCGCTCATTGTGCTGTCGGTTGTCGTCGGTCAAACCCAGGTTGCCGTACTGCCGCCTTCCTGCAAGGATTTGACTTCCAGTATATTGGGGAAATAATCGCGCAAGCTTTCTATATGAGAAACGATATAAATCTGGCGGAATTGCTCCTGCAAAAAATTGAGCGCCAGCAAAATTTCAAGTCGCCGTTCTTCATCCTGGCTACCGAAAATTTCATCGAAAGCAAGGAATTCGATGCCTTGTCCGGAGCCGCTTAATTCCATGATTGCCTTTGTGATGGCGATGCGCAGGCAAAAATTGGCCAGGTCGATTTCGCCGCCGGAAAAACGCCGGATCGGGTAGTACTCGCCGCCGTCGGCGATCCGGAAATCGAAGTTTTCATCGACCAGAATACTCTCGTATTTGCCTTTGGTGATCCGGCTGAACAGGGCGCTGGCCTCGCGGGAAATGGAAGGGCTTACTTTTTCCAGAATTTCATTGCGGAAGCCGTCGAGCGAAAGCGCCAGTTTGTCGAGCAGCTCGGTTTCACTCTGTTTGTCGCCGATGAGGCTTTGAATTCGGGCATTGGCTTTGATTTTTTCGCGGCGCCGGGCGATTTCATTGTGCGCGTCCTGAACAATTCGTTCCAGGGAATTGACGGCTGCCGATTGTGCGGCATAGGCCTCCTCAAAGCCGGCCAATTGGCTCCGTGCCGATTCGTAGGCCGAGGGATCATGGCCAATAGTGGCAAGCGCTGCCGTTTTTATCTCCATGGTGGCTGCTTCCTGTGCCGTTTCTTCGCTGTTTTTGACCAAAGCCGACTGAACTGCCGGCAGTTCTCTGGCGATATAGGCGTCCGTTTTGAGAAAATCGAGAAAAGCCTGTTCGCGGCTTTCCACGCGCTTTTTCAGGTCCAGGTAATGTGCTTCTTCAAAATGCACCTCGCCGATTTGCAAGAGCACCTGCTGGTAGCGGATAATTTGCGCTTCGAGTTTTTGCCTTTGGTCGTGTTCGTGTTTCAGTTGCCGGCCGATCTGGACGAGGCGGACATCTTCGGCATTCAGCCGTTCTAGTTGTTCGCGCACGGCAGTTTCGTGCAAGCGCAGCTCTGCGCCGGCTTTTTTGGCGGCTTCTTTTTCCTGTTCAAGGTGGAGGATCTGGCCGTTTTGCAGGCTGGAAATTTCGTCGCCAAGTTGGGCCAGGACGGCTTCATAGGCATCGCGGACAGGCTGAAAGCAGGTCGGACAGGCGCCGTCTTTTCCGATGGCTTGCAGGTTCAACATTTTTTCCTGCCGCTCGCGGATGCGTTCGCGCAGGGCGCTGATGTCGCGGTCGGCACGGCGGTAGCGTTCCAGTTGAGCTTCGATCCGGGCAACCACATCGGCCAGGGCGTTTTTCTGATTTGCGAGGGTTTCGAGGATTTTTGGCCGTTTGGCCACCTCTTTTTCAGGCTGATCGAGACGTTCTTTCAGTGCGCCCAATTGATCCTGCAAATCCTGTAAATGACCGCTATTCGCGTCAAAATTGATCTTTCGCTGTCGCGCTTCTTCCATAAGCGCGAGGGCTTTCTTTTCCGATTCGTGGTGGCCAAATTCACTGCGGCGCTGATCGAGTTCGGCCTGGGTGGCGTGCAATTGCGCCAGTCGTTGATTGAGTTCTGTGGCTTGACGGGCCAGATTAGCCTGCCGTTCCTGCCCGCGGTCGAGTTCGCGGCGCAATTCGCTGAATTGCCTGAACAAACGTTCCTGAACAGCAAATGCTTCGTGAGCCTGCCGCTGACGACCGGCTACTTCGGCTAATTTTTCCTTTTCAGCAGTCAACTGAATAACCGCTTCTTTTTCAAGCACTTCTTTTTCAACGATTTCCATTTCCAGCGCTCCGATTTCATCTGCCGACAGCAGGAGCTGGGCCTGCCCGCTGATTTGCTGGCGCAGGGCGCGTATGTCGTCGTTTACGCGCTTTTTGATCTCGTCGAGGTTGTCGAGGCCGAGCATTTTGCGCACCATGCGCTGACGGTCGCCACCGCTGGCTTCCGAAAGTTCGGCGAGTTCTTTTTGTCCGGAGAAAACGGAACGCCGGAAGGCGTCGCGTTCCATGTTCAGCAGGCGAACGACCTCTTCATTTACCGGCGAAACGCCTTTTGCGACGAGTTCGTCGTTTTTATACAGTTCCGCCCCGGCGGTCAGGATTTTACCTCGAAACTCCCGTTTGACCAGAAAACGCTCCAAACCCATCGTAAAACTGAGTGTGAGCAATACCGTCGCCTTGGGTTCGGCAAACACGGAGCGCACAAGGTCCTTGTCGCGTTCCTGGCCGAAGAGGCAGAAAAGTATGGCCTCGAACAGCGTGGATTTTCCTGCTCCGTTGCGCCCAATAATACCCACGAGCCCTTCACGGAATTCGAGATCGAGCCAGCGGTACTGTTTGTAGTTCTCTAAATGAAGGGTGTTGAGGATCATGTTTTCAGGGCTGTTGCGGCTGGAAATAATGCCGTGAGCGTTCCACCAGTTTTTCGGCCAGTACGGCATCGTCGGGGTAATGGGCGCGCAGGTAATCGGCAAAAATGGTATCCAGCCGGTCGAACTGGTTGGCTTCAATCTGGTGGACAAAGCTGCGGTCGCTCACCATACGCCGTTTGGGCAGCAGTTGGAAACTGTCGGGAAAAATTTCGCGCAGCCGGAGGTTGGACAATTCCAGCGCCTGCTCGGGTTTAATGTCCTGAAAGACAAGGCTTAAAATGCTGTCCCGGGTCTCATTTCGCTGTTTGAATTGCTCCAGTTCATCCACCAGGTCGGCGATGAGTTTGTTCTGGCAGTCGGTCAATTCAATCCGAAGCCATGGTCGGGTAGCAACGGTATGAAACTTCAATTGATAGCTTCCGCCGGGATCGGCATCCAGTTCGATAAAACCTTTTTCGGTGCCGATTTCCGTGTCGCTCATGCGTTCCGTGGAGCCGGCGTACCAGGCGTTTGGCGCCACGGAAGTTTGCTGGTAATTGTGCCAGTGCCCCAGCCCGACGTATTGAAAACCGGCGAGTTTTTCGATGAATTCCGGCGGATAGATTTGCTCGCCGTATTCCTCCATCAAGTAGGTTTTACCCAAAGAAGTATGCAGCAGGAGGATGTTCCAACGATCGGGCAGGGGAGTGAGGCGTTTGAGTTCCTGCTGGAGCAGCCGGTCGTCATTAATATGGGGCAGGCCATGGATCGCCAGGTCGCCAAATTCGAGCACCTCGTATCGGTCGCCAAAGATCGGGAATACACAGTCGAGGCTGCGCAAAGCGCGGAGTATCGGGCTGGTATATACGGTTTTGGGCGTTTCGTGGTTACCGGCGATCAGTACGATGGGGATTTTGGCATCACAGAGCCGGCGCAATTGTTCCAGCCCGAAAGTGAGTGCCCGGTTGCTCGGGCTGGGCCGGTGAAAAAAATCGCCGGAGTGGACTGCCAGGTCAGGCCGGATGTCGAGGATTCGGTCGATCACCCGCTCGAAGGCGTCGTAAAGGTCTTGTTCACGGGCATTGATGCCGCGGTCGTTGACTAGGTCAAAAGCCTGGTAGCCCAGGTGAGTGTCGGAAAAGTGAATGATTTTCATGTGACGGAACCGAAAAGCGGCCCGCTCAAAAGTACGAAGCCGATCAGTTTACACTTGCAGATTTCAGGCGCACATAAGCGATATAATCTGTCGAGGGCGGATCGGTCAGGCCGAGGTTTCTGGCCATGGTCACGACTTGTCCGCGATGGTAGGTGCTGTGCTGGAGCACCTGCAAGAGCATTTCGGCGGCCAGGTTGGTGTGTTGTTTGCCATTGGTGGTGGTGTATACGACCGCACCTTCGAAGAAATCGTTGGGCATATCCAGCAACAACTGGGCGAGTTTTTCAGAAGAACGAAGCAGCCCGTCAAAGGCATCCTGAGCCAGGCCATCGTATTGTTTGGAAGGAAAAACGGCCGGAGAAGTGCCTTGCAGGCGCTCGTACCAGATGTATTGGGCGTCCCAAATGTGCAGCAGCGTGAGCCGCAGCGTCGGAAAACTAGAAGGAATCTCCTGGTCGATCAGTTCGGACGGCTGGTTACGGAGCCAGTCGATGAGCCGGGCGTTGGCCCAGTGGTTGTAGGCGGCGTAATCGCGAAAAAAAGCGGAGAGCGTCATGGTTTTTTCAATTGAGAATCTGACAAGATGTATAAGGTATCAATTTCAGGTCGCTTTACACTGCTTTCAAAGTGCCTTAGCGGTGAAAAGCGGCCTGGTCATTCTTCCCCCGCCTTTTCCTCATTTCGTTTCTTTTGCAAAAGTGCCATATAAAACCCGTCAAAACCTTCGTCCTGGGGTAAAATCCGCAATTCCTTGATCAGTGAAAAGTCGCGCCCGGCTTCACTGGCGAGAAAGGCGGCCACTTGTTGTTCATTTTCCGAAGGCAGGATGCTGCAGGTCGCGTACACCATGCGGCCGCCGCCTTTCAGCATCGGGCTGTATGCCTGCAGGATTTCCTGCTGGGTTTCCCGCAATTTGTCGAGCGACTCCGGCGTGATTTTCCACTTTGCATCGGGATTGCGGCGCAGTACGCCGAGGCCGGTACACGGAACGTCGAGCAGGAGTCGATCCGCCGAATCGTGCAGTCGTTTGATCGTTTTGTTGTTTTCGATCACGCGGGTTTCGATATTGGCTACGCCGGCGCGGCGCGCCCGGGTGCGGAGCTCCTCCAGTTTCCAGCCCTGGGTGTCGAGGGCGATCAGGGTGCCCTGGTTTTGCATCAGCGCTGCCAGGTGCAGGGTTTTGCCGCCGCCGCCGGCACAGGCGTCGACAACGCGTTGTCCGGGCCAGGGCGCGAGCATGGGAGCGACCTGCTGACTGCTGTAATCCTGCACTTCAAACTGCCCATCGTGGAAAGCCTTGGTTTGAAAAACGTTTTGCCGGCGCTCAAGTACAAGCGCGTCGGTATCTTCTCCAAAAGGCTCGGAATCAATGCCTTCTGCCCGCAAAGCCAGTCGGAGGGAAATCCGGTCGGTACGCAGCCGGTTGGCGCGGAGTACGACCGGTGCCGGCCGGTTGAGCCAATTGAGGGTTTCATCCCAGCATACGCCGAGTTCTTTTTCTCCGAGTTGGTCGAGCCAGTCGGGAATGCTTTCACGGAACTTGCGGATTTGGCGAAGTTCTTCACCTTTTTTGAGGATAAACGGTGGATTGAGGGGTTTGAATTCGATCCAGTTGGGCAAGGGCACCGGATTGGTTTTCAGCAGAAAATGTACCCCGATCACCAGCCAGAAATCGGCTTCGGTATGCGGCGTGATGCCCAGCACTTCGGTATAAAGCCGGTAATATCGCACGACGTCATAAGTCGTTTCGGCGATAAAGGCCCGGTCGCGGCTGCCGGCCTTCGGGTTCTGACGGAGCGCATTTTCGATAACCTTGTCAGCATGGCGGTTGTCGCGGAAAATTGCCTGTAAGGCTTGTGCTACGGCCCGCACCAAGAGCGGGTGGAGACGATCGGTAGATGATTTCACAGCAATTATTTTTTTCGCACCGTGGCGAATGCGGCGAGCATTTTCGGGTAAAGCCGTTCGTGTTGAGATTTTGGATAAATGGCATTGAGGACCAGACTGACCTGCTCGAAAGGTCGGATAAACATGAGCGAGTAGGAAGGTTCCGGGTCGTCGCTTTTCAGGGGGGTGAATTCCAGCACTAGCAGCAATCCGGAAACCCCGCCGACAGTCATTGTTTTTCGTTCTATCACGCGTTGGCCATCTTCGGATTGCAAGGCCTGAAAATCGGCGGCCATGCGTTCGAAAGGAAATGGCGCGGCCATTGCGATGACTTTTGTTTCGGTTGAAATTTCCTCCCAACCCGAATCGCCTTCAAGCACCGCAAAGCCGGTATCGGGCGCGGCAAAAACAAACTGCCAGCCAAAAACTTCCTCTTCGCCGGGGACATTCTGCGCCCGAAGTCCGTTCGAGCCCAAGAGTAGCAACACCAATGTTTTGAGCAAATATCCTCGCATATCTATCGCCGGTACCTTTCGGCGCGCGGCGCGCAAAGGTACTTTTTCGCGGTTGTTTTGCACGGTTCCCTTTTACATAACTTGGCAGCTCATTTTAGCCTCGCCTTATGCTCCATTTCCGACAGGCCATTTTGCAAATTGACGAAAAAACGTACCTGATAATTCCCGGGAGAGCGAATTCATTTCCTGAATTATACGTTGATTTTCAGGAGATTACTGAAAAAAGCGGCCGGCGTTTTACCATTTTTCTTCATCCAAAACAGGATATCCAGATCCGGAATCTGGAAATTCAGTTCGACCTTCAACTCGGCCCCACAGCCCGTTTTTTTGCCAACGGCTTTCAGTCGTGGAGCGAAAGCCGCACGTATCACCCGCATGAAAAAATACCGCGGCTGCGGTCTCTGGCCCGCCGGCGCATAGGTTTTTATGGCGACGAGCACATCGCGGGCATCCCAAAGGGCGAAGGGTATTTGCATTCGTGGACCTACACGACTGTTGCCGAGCGCGGCCTCACCCGCCTGTTGGGCTCCCTGAACGAAAGCACGGGCTTTACGCTTTTCATGTACGACCAGCCCAATGCGGTATTCACCGTCCGGAAAGACCTGGCCGGGCTGCAACTTTCGCACTCGTTTCCTGCGCTGGACTTTTGGGAGGGGGAAGGTTTTGAACAGGAATTGTTTGAACGTTGGTTCGAACTGCTCAGGGAAAACACCCCTTCGCCTTTTTCCGAAATTCCGCTCCCGGCTAATGCGCTGGGCTGGACCAGCTGGTACCGGCATTTTACCCATATTTCCGGGGCACTTTTGCTCGAACAACTCGATCACGTCGCCGAAAGCGGGCTGCCGTTTCGGTATTTTCAAATCGACGACGGTTGGCAAACGGCGGTGGGCGACTGGTTCTCGGTCAAAAAAACGTTTCCGGATGGAATGGGAAAAATGGCCGCTGCCATCCAGGACCGGGGCCTGATCCCGGGGATTTGGGTCGCGCCTTTTGTGGCTTCGGCAAAGTCTGAACTAGTGAAACAACATCCCGACTGGCTGCTGCGCGATCAGAAAGGCCGCTTGTTGCGGGCAGGCTGGAATCCGATATGGGGCGGCTGGTACCATGCCCTGAATTTTTACCACCCGAAAGTGCAGGAGTATCTCAGCGGCGTTTTTCATGTGATGACGGAAAAATGGGGCTATCGACTGTTCAAACTCGATTTTCTTTTTGCCGTCTGCCTGGCGCCGCCGACGGGTAAAACACGCGGACAAGTGATGTGGGACGCCATGGAATTTCTGCGAAAACAACTGGGAGACAATGCCATGCTGGCCTGCGGGGCGCCCCTCGGGTCGGCCTTCGGACACGCCGCGTTTTGTCGGATTGGCGGCGATATTCACCTGGCCTGGGAACACCGGCTGCTCGCCTGGCTGCGACTTCGGGAAAGGGTCAGCACTGTGGCATCCCTGCGGTCCACGCTGGGGCGTTGGCTGCTCGACGGACGTGCATTCGGCAACGACCCGGACGTTTTTATTTTGAGGAAAGAAGAACAAGGCATGACGCAGGAGCAACAGCATACCGTACTGACAATGAACGCTTTGTTGGGTAGTTTGCTGTTTACCTCCGATGATATTGGCCGTTATACTACGGAACAAAAGGAGGCGTTGCGGGCGGCCCTGGCTTTGAGGGAGAGCAAGGTGTCGATGGTGCGTGAACTGGAGCCTGATTTTTACAGAATTGACTTTGCACGCCTGGGTGAGGTCTTTAGGGCTTATGTCAATTTAAACGCGAAGCCCCGGCGCTTTCAAACTAAAAACGGCTGGACGGAGGTCCGGCCGTTTGAAACGCGCGTTTTTTCAAAAGAGGAATTTTCTGACGATCAAGTTTAGGCTAACCGCAAAGGCGTTGAAACGCAGAGTGATTGATAACCAATTCTCAGCGTCTCAGCGGTTCAACCTTTTCAATTCCAGCTCATGTGTTCCGGCAGGTCCGCGATGACTTCGTACAGGTTGCCTTTGTTGTACATGACGCGGCTCCACAGATCGTTCGGCTTTATTTTAAAAATGTAGTTGGCGTCCATATTGGCCTGCATCCAGGAGCCGTACTCCAGTTCGTCTTTCAACTGCCCCGACGACCAGCCGGAATAACCGACAAAGAAGCGGATGTTGTTGGGCTCGATGAGTCTGGAACTGATGAGGAATTTCAGTTTTTCAAAATCTCCGCCCCACCAGACCCCGTCGGCGATCTTGACGCTTTCCTCGAGCAATTCGCCGATGTTGTGCACGTAATGGAGGGTGTCGGTCTGTACCGGACCGCCGTAAAACACTTCCGCTTCGAAATTGGGGAATTCGGACATGAGATCGTTCAGGCTCATGTCGATACTTTTATTCAGGATAAAACCGATGCTGCCTTCATCATGGTGTTCGCAAAGCAATACCACGGAGCGTCGGAAATAGGGGTCTTGCATGAACGGTTCCGCAAGCAACACCTGTCCGCCTTGTACATTTTCCTGTGCTGCCATGTCAGTGTGGATTAGTTGTCTGGAGACGAAAGTAAAGGGCAAAATGCAAAATGCAAGGGGCAAAAAGCAATTGACGGGCCGGTGAACTAGTTTTTTGCCTCTTACCCTTTTGGTTATAACGCTTCCGCTGCAACTTCCTTGTTTATTTTACGGATCATTCCGCGTAAAACGGCGCCGGAACCGCCCACTTCAATGAATTCGGTGATCCCATTGGCGATCATTTGTTCGACGCACTGCGTCCAGCGAACAGGCGAGGTCAGTTGGGCCACCAGATTGCGTCGAATTTCTTCCGGAGCGGTCACCGGCATAGCGTGTACGTTTTGGTAAACCGGGCAGAGGGGTTCGACGAATGCGGTTGCATTGATGGCGGCAGCGAGCTCGTCCTGTGCAGGCTGCATCAATGGCGAGTGAAAAGCTCCGCCGACAGCCAGCACAACCACGCGCCGGGCGCCGGCTTCCTGCAACTTGCTGACAGCCAGTTCAATGCCTTGCCGGGACCCGGAGATGACCAGCTGTCCGGGTGAATTATAATTGGCAGGCACGACGATTTCGCCAGTGATGGAGGCGCAGATTTCTTCCACCACGGCATCTTCCATGCCGAGCACCGCCGCCATGGTGCCATCGGCCAGTTCGCAGGCTTTTTGCATGGCGAATGCCCGTTGGCTCACAAGGCGGAGCGCATCTTCAAAAGAGAGCGCGCCGGCGGCTGCCAGGGCAGTGAATTCGCCGAGGGAGTGACCGGCTACGGCATTGGGCTGGAATGCCTCGCCGGCGATCTTGGCGCGAACGATGCTTTCCAGAAAGACGGCAGGCTGGGTGACCTTCGTTTGTGTGAGGTCTTCTTTTGTGCCTTCAAACATTACATCCGTGATGCGCCAGCCGAGGATGTCGTTGGCTTGCTCGAATAAATCGCGGGCCTGGGCGTTGGCTTCGTAAAGATCTTTGCCCATGCCTTCAAATTGGGAACCCTGACCGGGAAAAACGTAAGCTTTCATAATACGAGAGGGTGGAATAAGGCCGGAAAATTACAGAAACATGGTTTGCAGCGCCCGCCAAAGTTGCGCTTTGCGGGTTTTGTCGGGCTCCAGCAAGGAGAGTTTGTCGGCGAAACAAAAGGTGGAATCGTAAAAAGTAAAGGGTTGGTACAGCGCAATTTGGAGAGCAAGGCCGAGCGATTCGGGCGACAGTCCAAAAACCAGCACGTGTGCAGGTTGTTTTGATTTCAGCGCGGGCAGGAGGGCGAAGGGCCGGTCTGCTGGAATTTCTACCAGCAAGGCGTCCTGAGCCAGGTTAAGCTGAGCGGCCGCAAGGATTTTACTCAGAAATGGCTGGGCATCAGGTGCATCCGGTTCGGCAGCCGTTACGACCAGCAGCCGTCGGGCAAAACCGCCCTGGGCCTCGTTTAGCAAGGAACCTTCGGGAACCAAAAAAATCAAATCATCCGGTGAAAACATGAGAAAATCCGCTGGAAAAGGGCGCTGGATTTGAAAAACCACTTAAAAGTATTTTTCATACCCAAAGCTAAGGTATGTAAAATTTAGTTCTGTTCTTCTCTAAAATGAATTTGACAGGGAAAATTTTATTTTTATTATTGAAGCAAAGTTACTTATCTTTGTGGCGCCAATCACTAGGTTTTCACCGCATAACCACCACCTCCACATGGCTGTCAAGTATTCGATTACAGTCACCCCGACAACCGAGTCCAAACTGCACGATGTTGACTTTACCGACATCCCGTTTGGCAAGGTGATTTCCGACCACATGTTTATCGCTGATTATGACGGTAAACAATGGACCAACCCCCGCATTGAGCCCTTTAAACGTTTCGACATTTCGCCTGCCAACCTTGCTTTGCACTATGGTCAGAGCATCTTTGAAGGCATGAAAGCTTCCAAACGCAACGGCGAACCGGTGCTCTTCCGCCCCGATCTCCATGCCCGTCGTTTGAACGTTTCCGCCGAACGCATGTGTATGCCCGAACTGCCCGAAGACCTCTTCATGCAGGGTTTGCAAATGCTTGTTGACCTCGACCGCGATTGGATTCCCGAAAAAGACGACTACGCCCTGTATATCCGTCCGATGATGTTTGCCACCGACGAGTACTTTGGCGTCCATGCTTCCGAGAAATATCGTTTCCTCATATTTACCGGCCCTGTAGGCCCTTATTACCCGAAGCCCGTTAAACTGTGGGTCGAGGAGGTCTTCACCCGCGCAGCACAAGGCGGCGTCGGTGAAGCCAAATGCGCCGGCAACTACGGCGCATCCCTCCTCCCGGCCATGCGCGCCAAAAAAGCAGGCTATGACCAGGTCATGTGGATGGACGCAACGGAAAAGAAATACGTCCAGGAAGTCGGCACGATGAACCTCTTTTTCGTCATGGACGGCAAAGTGGTGACCCCGGCTACCACCGGCACGATCCTGCGCGGCGTGACCCGCGACTCGTTCATCACCCTGCTCAAAGAGTGGGGCTATACGGTGGAAGACCGCCTGCTCAGCATCGCTGAAATCGCTGACGCCTACTGGCGCGGCACGCTTCAGGAATGCTTCGGCGCCGGCACGGCCGCTGTGGTCAGCCATGTGAGCGAGATTACCTGGCGTGACCGCAAACTGGAGCTGCCTCCTGTGGATGCCCAGCATCGCCCGGTTGCCACCCGCCTGAAGCAATACATCAACCGCCTGCGCATGGGTCTTGAAGAAGACAAGCATGGCTGGCTGGCGTCCTGCGACAACTCAGGGGTTTGGGAACTGGTGCAGGGAACCGAAGAAGTGGGTATTCCTGCCTGATTTTATACTGAAATTGATTAAAAAAGCCCGATTGCGGATTCGCAATCGGGCTTTTTTAATAGTCAACTTTCTCAACTCAAAGTGTCGGCGCCACCGGCTTGTTGCCGAGAATCGCTTCAATTTGCTCGTTGATCTCCGCCGAGAGCAACGGAACGACATCCAGGGAGCCGAGCGTTTCCTCCAGTTGTTCGGGTTTCGAAGCGCCGAGGATCACTGAACTGACGTTCGGATTGGCGGCGCACCAGGCGATCGCCAGTTTGGGCAAAGAGGTGTCGAGCGCCTTGGCCAGGGCGTGCAGAGCCCGCACTTTTTCCATATGCTCAGTGCTCAGGTTGCGTTCTTTAAGCCATTCCATGCCCTCGATGCTGAGCCGGGTATCGGCAGGAAACGCACTCAAGTACTTACCCGACAGCACACCGGAAGACAACGGCGACCAGATTGTGGTGCCCAATCCTACCGTTTTGTAAATGTTGGCGTATTCTACTTCGACCTTTTCCCGGACGAACATATTGTACTGCGGCTGCTCCATTACCGGCCCGATCAGGCGGTTGTCGCGGGCCACCATGTGGGCCGCCATAATCTCCTGAGCGCTCCATTCCGAGGTGCCCCAATACAGAATTTTGCCCTGCGCGATGAGATGGTTCATGGCCCAGACCGTTTCTTCCATCGGAGTGTTTTTGTCCGGCCGGTGGCAGAAATACAGGTCGATGTAATCCACCTGGAGTCTTTTCAAACTGGCGTGGCAGGCTTCAAAAATGTGCTTGCGGCTCAGCCCGGTCTGATTGGGCAATTTGCCGCCGTCGCCCCAGTAGACCTTTGACGACACCAGCCAGCTGCTGCGCGGCCATTTTACTTTTTGTAAAATCTTGCCCATCACGATCTCGCTTTGTCCGCGGGCATAGATCTCGGCGTTGTCGAAAAAATTGACGCCCTTTTCGTAAGCGAGGATCATGAGTTTCTCGGCAACATCGTCGCCGATTTGTTTGCCAAAGGTGAGCCAGGAGCCGAGCGACAAGGCACTAACCTGCAGGCCTGATTTGCCTAAACGACGATATTCCATAGTTTGACGAGAGTGAAATTAAAGATGAAGGAACCGGCGACAGATGGGGAATGTTTGCAGATAAAACCACATTTTACATACTTCAAAGTTACCCGTTCAACAGTTTGATTATGATTGCAAAAACGCCGCCGCCGCCGTACTACGCGGTCATTTTTACGTCATTGCGCACTTCAGTATCTGAAGGATACACCCAAACAGCCGAACGCATGGTCGAACTCGCTGCCGAACAGCCGGGCTTTTTGGGCGTTGAATCTGCGCGGGAAGGGCTGGGTATCACGGTATCCTATTGGGATAGCCCGGAAAACATCCGAAAGTGGAAACAGGTTGCGGAGCACCGGATTGCCCAGGAAATGGGTCGAAGCGACTGGTACAGCGCCTACAAAACCCGTATTTGTCTTGTCGAACGGGATTACGGTTTTGAACGGGATTGACCTTTTAGAGCATGTTGGGCTTTTCCTTGCCGGGCTGCAAATGAAAAATTTTATTTCCGGCTTCGTTAAATTTCTCGCCGGATAGCCCGTATCCGACTGCGAAATTTGCCTCGCCGGGAAATAAAATTTTCCCGTTTTCGCCTCGGCAGGAAAAGATCAACATGCTCTAGAAGAGTTTTGTGCCATATTTGATGAGCCAGACAAAGGCAAGGACTGCCGTTGCAATCACAACGCCGCGCATGCTCAGATCCCAGCGGCGCTTCCGGTAAAGGTTGAGTGGAATGAGATTGAGGGCAATTGCAACGATGGCGAGAGTCCGTTCGCGGAAGTTGGGCGAAAATCCGGCTCCGCTCGCGGCGCCTTTGAGTTCCAGCAGAGAAAAAACCTGGTACAGCAGCACAAAACTGAGGGCAGGCAGCAAAACTCCGATCAGAAGTCCGGCCCAGATTTCATTTCGATTGAGCATAGTCAGAAAAGATCAATGAAAGAGTAAAGGATAGCAGTGCGGGCGAAGGTACTAACCCGCTCCGGACATTGTTTCCAGCGTACGCAAACCGTCCATGGCCTTGTAATTCGTCAGGTCGTGCATGGATGGAACAATGCTGATATAGCCGTCTTCGAGGGCTTTTACGTCGCTGTCGTCGGCGGTGTCGCTGTTGATAAATTTTCCGGCCAGCCAGTAGTAGGGCTGTCCGTTCGGGTCGCGCCCTTCAACAAACTCTTCGATCCAGCGCGCGTCGGCCTGCCGGCAAATGCGCATGCCTTTGATGTTTGTCGTAGGGATATTGACGTTCAGGAGGTTGCCATGCGAAAAAGGCTGTTCGAGGGCAAATTGCATGATTTGACGGACCCATCCCTTGGCGGGCTGGAAATTGGCGTCGAAGCTGAAATCGAGCAGCGAAAACCCGATACTCCGGATACCTTCCAGCGAAGCTTCCATGGCTGCCGAAAGCGTGCCGGAATAAATAATGTTGATCGAGGCATTGCTGCCGTGGTTGATTCCCGAGACGCAGAGATCGATCTTACGGTTTTTCAGGACGACGTGTTTGGCGAGTTTGACGCAATCTACCGGTGTGCCGGAACATTCCCAAGCTTCAATTCCTGGAAAAGGCTGTACTCTTTTCAGGCGAAGCGGATCGTGAATCGTAATGGCATGCCCTTTGCCGCTTTGTGGAGAGTCGGGGGCGACCACCACAATTTCGCCGAGTTCAGCGGCGACTTCCACGAGCGCGCGAATGCCCGGGGCTACAATCCCGTCGTCATTGGTAACAAGTATAAGAGGTTTAGACATGGGGCAAAAATACGCGGATGCCGCCGTTTTTATCGGCTCTTCGATACGCGATTTGATACAATTTGCGTTAAGATAAGGAGCTGTTTTCGAGTTTTATCAATTGTTTGAGGCTTATTTTCAACTCCTTTCACCAACTTGTTTGGTTTTTAAAACGGATTTTTAATTTTTTACCCTAACCTTGCAGATAGAAAATTCGTACTTGCCGGCTCCTCCACTCTTGCGAGCAATCCCAGATTTGTAAGACCCTTTTCTGCTCACCAATTCAATTATCATGAAACGAATCCTTCTTGTTTGCGCGGCTTGTTTTTCCCTGGCCCCGATGTTCGCCCAACAAGGCCCTTATTACCTTCTTTTCAACCTGGCCTGCATGGATCAGTTGGAATACCGCGCAGCTTATTCCGGTAACAGCACGCTCAGTTTTCTGTTCCGGCCCAATGCCAACGAGCAATTCGTGCTCACGGGAGGCAGCGGCGGCATCACAGCCGGCACACTGCCGCGCGGCACGAAAGATTGCCGCGACGTAGTGCTCGACGATGCCCTGACCGAATCGGTGAACAACCTGAGCCGGCAGATGTATATCGTTCAGCAAACCCAGCAAGGCTATGTGCTCACGCCAATTATCTCCATTACTCATATTACCCGGAGCGGCACTTATTACATCTTCCGGGCCAACACGTACAGCTTCGCGCTCGACACAACCCGCCTGATGTACGGCGCTAACCTCGCCAGCATCGGTTCGCCTTCCGCTGTATACTTCACCGGCTTGAAAGATATTTACAATTGCCGTTTTCAATATTCGTTCCGACGCGAACCGACGCGCCCGAACATGGAGAAATCTGATTTCGACTTTATTCCGGGCGTTGGCATTATCACCGACAAACCCGGCATGACCGCCACCGAAGCCGAAACGAACCAAACCAAATTGTGGTCCGTGAATGGCCGTCCTTTGGACGACTACCTCGCAGCGCTTTGCGGCCGACAGCCTGGCTCTTCGACACCGAGTGCGCCGCAATTCACAGGTTATCCGGCCGGTACGGTAACGGACAAGGAAGAAGCCCTGATCAATTACGGTGGGAACAACAGCGGTTATACGGGTAATCCGTCCCAGCCCCCCACACCCACCATCAATCCTCAAACCGGCTTTGCAAATTGTCCCGAGCCGCTTGGAAAGGGTTATCACATCGTTCAGCCAGGCGAAAGCCTGCTGGCCATTGCCCGCACCTACAACATCAAGCCGGAGAACCTGATCTCCTGGAACAAGATCAAGAATCCGGATAAGATTGAAGTTTGCCAGAAAATATGGCTCCAAAAGCCGCCTGCCGGCGCCGCGACCACTTCCAAAGGCAGCGGCGCTGCATCCCAAACTTTGACCCAGAAAGGCGGACGCACCGTGACCGATCAGTCCGTCTACTGGAACCAGCCCGCTGCAGCGATCCCGGTTCAGCATAATGCCCAACCAGCCAGCACAGCTACGAGCGACTATTGGGGCCAAATCGCGGGCAGTTCCCGCCCCGTCCTGATCCATGTCGTACAAAGAGGGGAAACTTTGAATGGCCTGGCAAATAAATACGGCTACACCGATGAACGCTTCCGGAGAATGAACGGATTCCCGACAGCAGGCGATTACCGTCTCACAGAAGGTCAGCAACTGATCGTCTCCGATTGTGAGTACGATCTCACTACCTCCACGCCTACTACCGTAATCTCAACACCTCCGGGCAGCACACAAACGCCTCCGCAAATTCTCACTCCGAATACTGCGGATAAACAGCAAAAAATGAGCGGCGCGCCGGCTACTACGGTGCCCATCACACATTCCACGACAACTCCCTGGTCCGCTGCGGCAACACCTTCTTCGGTCCCGGCGTCCACACCGGTTCCTGCCAGTTCGGTGCCTTCCAATCAGTTCCTTGAAAATTCTGTCATGGACACCGGAAAAGAGGGCGGTTATATCCCGCCAAGCGCCGCCCGCAACACAGCGCCTGCCACGTATAGCACTCCGACCAACATTAACCCGGCAGCAACGCCGACTTCGGCACCGGTCAATGCGCCGCTGCAGGAATATGTTGTGAAACAAGGCGACACCCTGCGCTCCATTGCCATTAAATACAAAGTAAATGAAACGGAACTGGCTGTGACAAACGGCATTGACCCGAATGAATCCCTGGTGCCCGGCAAACGCTTGCTGATTCCCCGGCAATAAAGGGGTTTAATAGGCTCGAATAAAAAAGGGGTGGCGATTTATCGCCACCCCTTTTTGCATTTAAAATACTTTTTCAGAAATGCAGCACCAGCGTCGCCATCCAGTTTCGCCCCGCTTGCGGGAAAAATCCGGTTTGGTTATAAGTCTGGTCACTTTCCTGCCGGGTGTAAGGATCGTACGGTCTGTTGTCAAACCCGGAGGTATATCGATAGGTCCAGCCATTTGAGCTGTACCGGGCGTCGAGCAGGTTATTCACTGCGAGAATAAGGTTCAGATTGCCACCGAGCAGGCTTTTGATGCCGTAATTTATCCTGAAATCGGAGAAAAAGTACTGCGGCAGGACAGTGTTTGGATTCGAAGTGTTGTCCAGAAACTGACGGGCGACATATTTTCCTGTCAAGGTAAACCGCAGGCTGTGGGCCTGAAAATCAGACAACAAGGCGTAGGAGATTTCGGCCCGCCCAATTGCATTGGGAGAATAGGCCAGGTCGGTATTGCGGTATTCGAGCACATCTTGCAATCCTGTATCCCAATTGTCCCGATATTCCGTAAAACGTCCGATTTTGTTCCGGCTCAACGCAAGATTGGCACCCAGCCGCCAGTGCTCATCAGGCTCAAAACCAGCTTCCAGTTCGATGCCGCCCCGATAACTGTCCTTCACATTGGTTCGGATGTAAGCACCGACGTCGTTCAGACGACCGTCGAGCACCAATTGATCCTTGTACTGCATCCAGTACAGATTTAACCCCAAATTCCAGCGTCGCGATTTTCCACGAAGACCACCTTCCCAGTCGAACAAGCGCTCCGGGCGCGGGCGGCTTTGAGGAGTGGATTGCGTGTAATCATCCCGGTTCGGTTCGCGATGGGCCACGCCGAAGAAACCGTAGACCTCCATCCACGGTCCAATTTTCCAGCTCAATCCTGCTTTGGGATTAAAAAAATGAAGCCTGGCCGACTGTGTTACGTTGTTCTGTTCGGAATCAAAACCCAGGAACTGGTATTGCACCATGCGGTACTGTAGGTCTAAAAACACGCCCAGGCCTTTGCTGAATGCGGCTTCTGTTTTAAAAAAAAGGTTGGCGTCGGTTTTCCCGGCATCGTTGTCGTAATACCGGTGCTTGTTGGGCGAGGTGGCTATTTGCGCCCAGATTACTTCCCCAAAATGACGGCCGAGGTATCGACTGGCAGCTCCCCCCAAGGTGAACAAGGGCGGCCCGCTGAGTCGTGGCGGATTGACGGACGGCTTCCATTGTAGGGCAAAGGTGCTCCCGAAAAAATCATTGTCGAGCCAGCGCCGCCGGACGAGATCACTGGTTTCCAGCGTGGTATCAGAGACAATAAGCGAGGGCATTTTGTAATCAGCCAAAATTTCCCCAGCACGGTATTGCTCATAAAAACCAAAACCCTGCGTATAGTGTGCGTTATACTGAACGCTCCAGCCTTTTTTAAAATGCCGTTTGTAGAAAATCAAAAAATGCCGCTGGGTGTAATCGTCTACTTCGTCGGGGTAGGGCGTGCCCGGTTGTTCGATTCCCGCAGTGTTAAAGGTTCTTAATCTCTCTTCATTGACATATTGCGCGGGTACGCCATTCCAGGCCTGGTAAGTGCGTTCGTGGCCTGAAAGCAGGTGCAATTGAATGGATTGGCCATCGTCCAGATAAGTGCCCGTCAGGTGATACGCATTGAGGTCTACGCTGGCCCTGTCGATGTAACCATCGGAATGAATGGCGGAAAGCCGCCCGGAGAAGGCGAATCTGCCGTTTAACAAACCTGTTCCAACACAAGCGGAGTGTTTGCGCGTGCCAAATGAGCCCAATGTATTGCTCACATCGGCGAATGGCTCAGCCTCGACCCTGGAAAGATCGACGTTCACCGTTGCGCCGAAAGCACCGGCGCCGTTGGTGCTGGCTCCGACGCCCCGTTGAACCTGAATTTCTGCCGCAGATGCTGCGAGGTCGGGCAGGTCTACCCAATACATGATCTGGCTTTCGGCGTCATTGAGCGGAATGCCGTTGAGGGTCACATTGATGCGTGTAGGGTCGCTGCCGCGAATCCGAAGGCCGGTATAACCAGTTCCGGTTCCGGCATCTGAACTTTCCACCAGAGAGGGCACATTGCTGAGCAAATAGGGGATGTCCTGTGCCTGGTAGCTTTGGGCAATTTGTTGCGCATCATAATTGTTGTGCGGTACCGGAGTCCGGGCATTGACGCGGGTCGACTGGATCACAACTGTTTTCAGCAGGATCGAATCAGGAACTTTGTTTTGCCCGAACAGCGCGCTGTTGAAAAGAAAACAAGCACACAGAGCAGGGTAGGAGAGCCTGCTTACGCGACGCGACGCGGCTTTTGATAAAAAAAACATGAGGAAGAAAAAATTGAGTGAAACATCCATCTGCGAAGGGGCTTCGCAGACGTAGTGATGCCACTACCCGTCTCATTTCCCTTCCCGGCATGACCCGGGCAGGTTCGATGGGTGTAATCTCAGCCTGGCAGGTTCAATGATGGCCAGGCACCCCAATGAGGATTAAATGCGCTGCAAACTTCGTCAAAGTTCTCGAATTGCGGCCTGTGCAGTTGAGAGGCGTTCCTCTGGACTGCCCCGTAGTACTACATAACGCGCGTGAATGGAGCGCATCAGCCCGGCATAAAGGTCGAAGAGAGCCTCGCGTGCTGTCGGGTGTTCACGAAGCGGATCGGGTTGCCACTCAAAATCGGGCGCACACAGCAAGTACAAATCAGCCGATGGCGCGGGGCCGTAGCCGGAGCGCCAGACTTTGTCGGAGCCAAACCTGCAGGTCTCCCAAATATGGAGGACTGTCCAGTCGGTATCACAAATCGCCAGCGTTTTCGAGCGGCCTGCATACCATTTTTCCCAAGTTTTCTGCCCTGTGGCAATGGTTTTCAGATCATCCAGAATATATGGCCTGCCGAGGTGGGCGAGGTAATGCCGCGCAAATTCGGGCGCCCAAACTTCCTCATTCGTCGCAGCCAGGGCTTCGGCCATAGCTGTTTTTCCGGAAGACTCCGGGCCGGTCAGCACAATTTTTGGAATCATTTGTTTCACTGGCGCAAAATTGCAAAACACTACTTTTGTGAATCATAACGCCAGGCGTCATGCACGATATCGAACCACACTTTCGCTGGCGGGATTTTTACACCGCTGAGGATGACGAACGCTCCCCGTTTTTTGGCCGCACATACAGTGAATTTGAATTCACGCTGCGACTTTACAACTATTTTTTACATCCGCAATGGGACGAATTCGGTTCCTCTACTTTGTACGGGAAAATACTTTTTGTCGATTATGACGAAAAGTATGCCTTTATTCAACTGATTGGAGAATGGAATGACACCTTGCACAACGACATTATGTACCTGAAGCATCGAATTGCGGATCCATTGATGGCGCAAGGCATTAACAAATTCGTATTGTTCTGTGAAAATGTACTCAATTTTCACGGCTCCGACGATGATTACTACGCCGAATGGTCCGAGGAGGTTCAGGATGAACGCGGCTGGATTGCCATTCTGAACACGCGCAGGCATGTTGAAGAAGAAATGCACCAAGCCCGACTGCAACACTATGTACTGTTTGGCGAGAACTACAACGATATCATTTGGCAGCCCCATAAGCCCCAAAACGTCTTCCTTTTGGTTGAAGCGCTGGTAAGTGGCCGGGTACGTCAGATTTCAGGCTAAAAACACAACAACGTGAACAACACAGCCTCCCCAAAATTCAGAAGCGGATTCATTAATATCATCGGCAAGCCCAATGCAGGCAAATCTACTCTAATGAACGCCCTTGTCGGCGAACGGATGAGCATCATTACACCAAAGCCGCAAACTACCCGCCACCGCATTCTGGGTATTTTAGGAGGAGAGGATTTTCAAATTGTTTTTTCCGACACTCCTGGCTATGTCAAGCAACCTACTTACGCCATGCACCGGGCCATGAATTCGGCGGTAGAGGGGACTCTCGAAGATGCTGATATTTTGCTGTGCGTCACTGACCTGACGGAAGAGCTTGAAAATGACAATCCACTGCTCGACATGTTGCAAAAGGCCGAAGCGCCGGTTATCCTCGTGCTGAATAAAGCGGACAAGGTGGACGCACAGCGCGCCCAGGATGTCGGCAACTGGTGGGCAAAACGAGGCAAAATCGACGACATCATCTCAATTTCGGCCCTGAAAGGCGAAGGTACAGCCGACTTGCTGCAAAAAATTCTGGACAGGCTGCCGGAAGGCCCCGCATATTTCCCTCCCGACCAACTTACCGACCGTGCAGAACGTTTTTTTGTCAGCGAGATCATCCGGGAGAAAATTTTTCTTTTGTACAGCGACGAAGTGCCGTACTCCAGCGAGGTAGGTATTGAGTCATTCAAGGAAACTACCACCAAAACCGGCGAACCACTGGCTCGTATTCAGGCGACAATTTATGTGTTGCGGGAAACCCAAAAAGCCATTCTCCTGGGCCGCAATGGATCGGCTATAAAACGCCTCGGAACCTTGGCGCGCACCGACATCGAGGCTTTTTTGCAATCAAAAGTTTTTCTTGAACTTACGGTCAAGGTTCGCGACAACTGGCGCGACGATGAAATGTCCTTACAACGTTTCGGTTATCTTTGAAACGAGTGGCGCATCAACTTCAACCGCAGACTTTCAGAATCGAAAGCCTTTACAAGGGCATCCGGTTCAAAGCCGCATTTTTCCAATACTCGTTTTGACGCGTTATTATGCGGGTCGATAAACGCGACCAGCACCTTAACATCGAAATGCTCAAATGCATATTGGCATAAGGCATTGGCAACTTCGGTAGCCAGACCCTTCCCCCAGTGCTCTGTCGCAATGAGGTAGCCTATTTCCAGATCATTGCCCTCGCGCCATTCAGCCTCTCGGAGCACGCAATACCCCGCAAAGTCGCCCCCTTCAATAAAATGTAGCATCCAAACGCCGAGCCCGGGTTTCTGAGCGGCATAATCCGCCCAATCGCGCACCCGATCTTCCACTACACGAATATCCTGTTCAGGAGTACGGATGTATCGCATCATGACCGGATCACTCTGAAGTTGAAAAATCAACGGAAGGTCGTCGGGTAAAACAGGCGCTCTAAAGCGCAAACGGAGAGAATCAGTCGGAGGCATAA
>JBGAJY010000296.1:0-5299 GCA_044224705.1 Saprospiraceae bacterium | reverse complement strand
CAGGGCAAACGCGTCAAAACCTCCCCGGATGAGGCAGGGCAACGCATCACTATTGTTTTGAAAACAATGTTTTTGGGCAATCATGCCGGCAAGGGCGGCGCCTTGCCTGAATAGTTGCGTTTTTTTACAACAACCCGGCCATCGGGCCGGCATTTTTGTAGAAATCAGGACGATCCTGTTACTGATAGGCGAACCCGGTCTGTGAATCATGTAACTCTTTTCCAGCATTGTGTAAGGCTTTCTGAAATTCTCAGGCTCACCTTTGACAGGTGCAGACCCTTCAAGCATCCGCCGGATGATTGGGTCCGGACCATTTTTTTGAACGATAAAAGCGCTTACACATAAATAAATTTATGATTTACTTCCTCATTGCATGCCTGCTGACGGCCTTTATCCCCCTTTCGTCCCGGGCGAGCATCATTCCGGCTGCCGCCCATTCGGCGACGACCAGGCTTCCGGTCGAACCGGCAGCCTCCACGGCTTTGCCGGATCGTTTAAACGAAATAAACGGCATGGACAAAACGGGCATGAGCCGCCGTGAAAAAAAGCGCTGCGCATGGAAGTCCGCAGCATCAAACACACCCTGGCGCCAGGCAAAGCCGGAAGGTCGCATGGCGGTATCTACATTTCCGCCGGTTTGCTGATTGTGATCCTCGTTCTGTTGATTATTTTGCTGTATTACCAAATCACCCAACCGGATCGACTCCGGACCGGCACGTAGCGCCGGATCCGGAGTTTTATTTTTCTGCCCGCCATCGCCTACCTTCGCGGCTCAAATTCACCTGCCATGCCGCTCTTCAAAAAAGGCTCCAAACGATACAGTATCTTTTACCTGAAATGCCCGCGCTGCCACGAGGGCGAGATGTTCGAAACCGGCTCCTGGTCGTTTGTCAAGCCATTCGACATGCTGCATCGCTGCCCCTGCTGCGACCTGAACTATTTCCCCGAACCGGGTTATTACTACGGCGCTATGTTTATTTCGTACGTCTGGACGGGCTGGTTTTGCCTCCTGTTCATCGCCTTGTTCCACTGGGGTCTGGGCTGGGGCCAGACGGCGGCATTCAGCCTGCTCGGCGTGTTCCTGGCCATCAATTTTGTGTATATTTTCCGTATTTCGCGGCTCATGTGGATCAATATCAACGTGAAATACGATCCGAATGCCATCCAGAAGTTTACAAAAAAGGAAGGCCCCGAACAGACTCATCACTCATAGCTCATCACTCATCACTCTTTACCCATGCTCGAACTGCTCCGCCAACCCTGGCCCTGGTACGTTGCCGGGCCGCTCCTCGGACTCACCGTTCCCCTGCTGCTTTGGATCGGGAACAAAAGCCTGGGCATTTCCTCGACCCTGCGCGACGTGTGCGCCGCCTGTCTGCCGGCCGGCATTCCGTTTTTTCAGTATGACCTGAAATCCCGCGCCTGGAACATGTTTTTTGTCGCGGGTATTTTTCTGGGCGCCGTCCTTTCGGTCACCCTGCTGGCCAACCCGAATCCGGTGGTCATCGCAGATGCCACGGTGCAGGATTTACAGGCGCTGGGCCTGCACGATTTCTCGGGTCTGGGCCCCGCGGAGATTTTCTCCTGGGACCACCTGCTCTCCTGGCGCGGCCTGGTCTTTATGGTCATAGGCGGTTTTCTGGTAGGTTTCGGTACCCGGTATGCGGGCGGTTGTACCAGCGGGCACTCGATTTTCGGACTCGCGACCCTGCAATGGCCTTCACTCGTGGCGACGATTTGCTTTATGGCCGGCGGTTTTCTGACGACGCACCTCTTGCTGCCGCTGATCCTGCATTGATCCTCCACCAGCTCTCATTTTCAGGCCATCATCATGAATACTTTTTCCAAAAACATACCCTACCTCCTCGCAGGCGTTCTGTTCGGCGTTTTGCTCACCAAATCCGAAGTGATTTCCTGGTGGCGCATTCAGGAAATGTATCGCCTGCAATCCTTTCACATGTACGGCGTCATCGGCAGCGCGGTGATCGTGGGCGCTTTGGGCGTCTGGCTGCTGAAAATGACGGGCGGCAAAACCCGTACGGGCGAATCCATTGTTTTTCAGGAGAAAAAATTCGACAAGGGCATCGTCATCGGCGGGCTCCTGTTCGGCATCGGCTGGGGCATCACGGGCGCTTGCCCGGGCCCGCTTTTCGCCCAAATCGGTGCGGGCATGACCGTGGTGACGGTGACCTTGCTGAGCGCCGTGGCTGGCACCTGGGTGTACGGACGGTTCAGGGAGCGACTGCCGCATTGAGGGTCAGGGGATTCATTTCCGGAGCGTGGCTCCGGAAATGAGACCTGCTCAGAAAGGATCCAGCTGATGAAGCCTGCTCCAAAGCGGGACCACGCCAAGCCCAATTTCCCATTCACCAAAATCCAGCGTTTCTTTGCCGTCATGCGCATCGCGGCCATCGGCTTGTTCTTTCTGCTCGGCGCCGGCTTCCTGCCGGCGCAGGAAACGCCGCGTATCCGGAATTTTTCGCCGGCCGATTATGCGGCCCAAAACCAGAACTGGGCCCTGGCCCAATCCGCAGAAGGCTGGCTCTATACGGGCAACAACGGCGGCCTGCTGGAGTTCGACGGCGCGCGCTGGAGCACATTTTCCCTGCCCGATCACCAGACCGTAAGGGCGGTAGCCACGGGCCGCAACGGAGAGATTTTCTGCGGCGGTTTTGCAGAGTTCGGCTACTGGCTGGCGGGTCCCGACGGCCGTCCGGCCTACCACTCCCTGAGCGCCGACGTGCGCAGCGACCGGCTCGGGCAAGAAGAGATCTGGCATATTCTCGCGGGACCGGACTTTGTGCTTTTCCAGTCCTTTTCGACGATTTACAAGTTTGATTATCAAAAAATTACGGTTCTGCAACCGCCGGCCTCCATCATGTTTGCCCGGGAGGTCAGGGGGCGGATATTCCTGCCGGTGATCGGCCGCGGACTGTACGAGCTGCTGCCCGACAATACCTTCCGCTTCGTACCGGGTACCGCGCCGCTGGCCGGCGAGATCGTGCAATTTATCGTGCCTTTCGGCGCCGACGGCCTTTGGGCCGGCACGACCAACCGGGGCATCTTCGAAGTGTCGGGTGGGCAATGCCGCCCCTGGTCCAATCCCCTGAACGCCGAATTCCAGCGTTTCCAACTGAACAAAGCCACCGCATTGCGCGAAGGCGGCTGGGCCATCGGCACCATCCTCAACGGCCTGTACGTGCTCTCGCCGGAGGGCAGGCTGCGCTGTCAGATCAACCGGGAAAACGGCTTGCAGAACAATACCGTGCTGGCCCTGCTCGAAGACCGCACCGGCGACCTTTGGGTGGGCCTCGACCGGGGCATCGACCTTGTGGCGCTGCACTCGCCGCTGCGTTTTTTTACCGACCAATCGGGCCGGATAGGGACGGTGTACAGCGCGGCCAGACATGACGGTCTGCTGTATATCGGCGCCAACCAGGGCGTATTCGCCCGCGCTCCGGGCGGCGCTTTCCGGCTCATCGAGGGCACGCAGGGTCAGGTGTGGCAATTGCAGGTCTTTAACGATCAATTGCTTTGCGGACACAACAGCGGCACTTTTGCCATTTCGGGACAAAGCGCCCGGCGCATTTCTGATGTCACTGGCGGCTGGCACACCGCTGCGCTTCCCGGACGCAACGACGTGCTGATCCAGGGCACGTACACCGGCCTGATCGTTTTTCGCCGCGACGCGACGGGGAGCGGCTGGCGGTTCAGCCACCGGGTCGCGGGTTTTGCACAACCTTTGAAAAAAATCGTCTTCGACGCCACCGGCAACCTCTGGGGCGCGCACCCCAACAAAGGGCTCTACCGGCTGCGGCTGAGTGACGACCTGAGTCAGGTGGAGGAACAACGACTGTTCACCCGCGCGGACGGGTTGCCCTCCGATTTTCAGCTGGACCTGGCAACGGTCAACGGCGACCTGCTCGTGAACAGCGCCCGGGGCGTGCTGAAAATCGAGACGGAAAACGACCGGATCGTGTTCGAGCCGGTATCCGAAGCGGGCCGGCACAAATGGCTGCCCGGCGCCGGCGGCGATTATTTCCAGGTCGACAGCAGTGGCATACGCCTGGTTTCGCAAGGCACATCGTATTCGTTCTCGTTGCCGATGGTGCCCGATTATGAAAACGTGGTGCTGCTGTCGGAGGACGAATACCTGTTTTGCCTCGAAAACGGCTTTGCCCTGCTGGACAAAAAAACCGGCCTCCGCCCCACGGCCACCTCGGAGCTGCCGGTGGTGCGGCTGCTGCAAACGGGGTCAGGCGCTACGCTTCGTCCACTACCCGGAACGACTCTGCAACTGCGTTTTCAGGAAAACAACCTGCGTTTTTTGTTTGCAGTGCCTGCTTTTGGCCGCGCCCCGAAATTTTCCTGGCGCCTCGACGGCTTTTCCGAACAATGGTCGCCCTGGCAAACCAGCGGAGAAAAAGAATTTACCAACCTGCCGCCCGGCAACTATGCCTTCCGGGTGCGGACGGAGGGCAGCGGCCCGGAAACCGTGGCCTTGTTTCGCATCGGCCCGCCCTGGTACCGCTCGTGGTGGGCATCGCTGGGCTATCTGACCCTCATTCTGGTGCTGCTCTGGCTGGTGGAAAAATACAACCGAAACCGCCTCGAACGACAACGCCACCGCCTCGAAGCCGATGCCGCCAGCGAACTGGGCCGCCAGCGCGCCGAAGCCGAAAGCGAAAAACTCGTACTGGAAGTGGAAAACAAAAGCCGCGAACTGTCCAACGCCGCGCTCAACCTCATCCGCAAAAACGAGGTGCTGCAACGCCTCAAAGACGAACTGCTCGACGCCCGCAACGACCCCCGCGCCCTGCAAAAACTCGCCCGCCTCATCGATAACCACCTCGAAGGCGACCACGACTGGGAAGTGTTCGAGGAATCCTTTAACCGGGTGCACGACGACTTTTTCAAACGGCTCATGCACGACTTCTCCGACCTCACCCCCGGCGACCTGCGCCTGGCCGCTTACCTGAAAATGAACTTATCATCGAAGGAAATCGCGCCACTGCTCAATATTTCCGTGCGGGGCGTGGAGAACAAACGATACCGCCTGCGGAAAAAACTGGGGCTGCCGGAGGACGCGAATCTGACAGGGTTCATCATGAATTTCTGATTTGACCATGGCAGTTTTTTCTTTTTGACCACATGAAGGACACATGAAGGGCACATTAGAAAAGGTAAGGGATATGAGTTGCTAACCAATAATGCAGAGCATTAAACTGGTGGATGAAGACTTGAGCAAAGCAAGAGCATCCTCACCCTTTTCTAATGTGCCCTTCATGTGTCCTTCATG
>JBGAJY010000295.1:0-5310 GCA_044224705.1 Saprospiraceae bacterium | reverse complement strand
GCCCGACCTGCACAACCTCCAAACCGTTGATCTGCTCACCCCAAACAATTCGGACACGTTAGCCAGGCTCAAAAATTCCTTTTCCTGAATTTCAACCAGCGGCCGGTTTCTCGTTTGCCGGGTTGCTTCGTCGCTGGCTTCGATGCGCGCTTTCCGTTGTCGCACCTTGTAAGCCCGTTTAGCGCAGTAGTCGGAACAAAACCGGGTTACGGTCGTCTTTGCTTCGAAGGGTTGCCCGCAGTGTTCGCAAATGCGTTGTACCCTAATTCCACTGCTCATTGTGTTTCAAATGCGTTTCAAATATGTTTCATGTTCTCCCCCTGCTACCCCTTTCAGGTACAAATTTAGAGCTTAGGTACATAGCAGGTACAGAAAGGGTACAAATAATTTATGCCTTTTGGCAAATAAGTAATAAATGTTAAAAGAAAAACCCGCTGCAAACGAGGTGTTTACAGCGGGTTGTTAGTTTTTTGTTTGTCGCTTGTTTGTCAACTTACTTTCCGATACAAAACTTGCCGAAGATCGACCCCAAAATATCCTCCACCCCAATCTCCCCCGTAATCTCCCCCAGCGCATACAGCCCCCTCCGAATATCCTGCGCCACAAAATCACCCGTCACATTCGCTTCCAGCCCGGCCAGCACGTCGCTCAGGGCCAGATCAGCCTGGCGCAGGGCCTCGTAGTGCCGCGCATTCGTTACCACCGTGCTTTCCACATTGATCTCTCCCTCTGCCACCATCTCGAAGAGTTTTTCCTTCAAAAAGGCGATGTTCTGCTGGTTTTTGGCCGAAATGGGCACAATCTGAGCGGGATCGAGGAAACCGGTGAAGGAAGAAAGATCGGCCGGCGGCTCGCCGAGGAGGTACGGATGAATGCCCGGCAGGGTAGGGTCGCAGAGCCATTCGGCCTGGAAATAGGGGTTGCGGTCCATCTTGTTGCACACGACCAGCAGTTTCAGATCGGGCTGCGACAGGCTGTTCAAGTCCTCGAACAGTTCCGCCAGGGTCATGCCGCCGGCCACGTCCCAGACGTATAACAACACCGACGCTTCGCGCACTTTTTCGAGGGTGCGCTGCACGCCGATGGCTTCGATCTGGTCCTGCGCTTCGCGCAAACCGGCCGTGTCGATGAGGCGGAATTGCACGCCGCGGATGTTCAGCGCTTCTTCGATGGTGTCGCGGGTGGTGCCGGCGATTTCGGACACGATGGCGCGCTCTTCGTTGAGCAGGGCGTTGAGCAGGGTGCTTTTTCCGGCGTTGGGCCGGCCGGCGAGCACGGTGGAAACGCCGGTTTTGAGGGCATTGCCCAGGGAAAAGGAGTGGATCAGCTCGCGGATGACGGTCCGGATTTTTTCCACGAGGTTTTTCAAATCCTGGCGGTTGGCGAATTCGACGTCTTCTTCCCCGAAATCGAGTTCGAGTTCCACCAGGCTGGCGAAGTGCAGCAGCTCTTCCCGCAGCCGGGCGATCTCGTGTTTGAAACCACCGCGCAGCTGGCGCAGCGCCACGCCGTGCGCGGCCTCGCTCTGGCTGGCCACGAGGTCGGCCACCGCCTCGGCCTGGGAGAGGTCCATTTTGCCGTTCAGGAAAGCGCGCAGGGTGAATTCGCCGGGCTGCGCCAGCCGGGCGCCCGTTCGCAGGCAGAGCTGGATCACCTCCTGCAAAATATAAGGCGAGCCGTGGCAGCCGATTTCGACGGCGTCGTCGCCCGTGTACGAATGCGGATTTTTGAACACCGTGACCAGCACTTCGTCGAGCATCCGCCCTTCGGGCGTCACGATGCGGCCGAAATGGGCGGTGTGGCTGTGCTGCGCGCTCAGTTTTTTGCCTTCAAAAATGGTGTCGGCAAGGTTCAGCGCCTCCGGGCCGGCCAGCCGGATGACACCGATAGCGCCCACACCGGGCGGCGTGGCGAGTGCGACGATGGTGTCGGAAAGATTGGGTAGGTTCATGATCAGGCAAAACTATCGGCTCTGCGTCTAAATTTGTCCAAAAATCGCCGCCCTGCATGGAACAAGCCCCTCCGCCTGATCGCCAGGCTGCCCTGAAAGACCTCGCCGGCAAAAGCTGGAACCTCGAACTCATCATCTCGGGCGCCGCTATCGTCCTCACGGCACAACTGCCTGATCTGGTGGACGATATGTTTTATTATTACCACTTCAACCTGTCGTACGACTGGGACTCCGGCGCTTCCTACCTGCCCGTGCTGGCCTTCGCTTTTTTCAAAACGGTGGCTTACCTGATGACGGCCATGTTTTTGGTGCACCTTGCCATGCGGGCCTTTTGGGTGGCCATGGTGGGCTTGCAGGCGGCATTTCCCGAAGGGATACGTTACGGGCAGGTGCCCAATATGTCGCCGGGCCTGCGGGAATACCAGGAGCAAAAATTCGGCAAACTCGAAGACTATATCCTGCGCCTCGACCGCCTGTGCAACCAGGTGCTGGCCTTTGCCTTTCTGGTGGGGCTGATGGGCGTCGGGATCGGCATTTTGTACAACCTTTTTTTCGGACTGGCGCAAATTACGCGGGCTTTGTTCTCGCCATCTACGATAGCCGTTTTGTACCGGCTGTTTGTCGGGTGCAGCCTGCTGCTGGCCGTATTCATCATTGGTTTGAGTGTGTTTACGAAATTGAAACCCCGGATGGAACCGCGTTTTCTCCCTTGGACCAAACGTTTTTACAGCGTCATCAGCGCCGTTTTGCTGCCTTTTATCTACCGGCCGATCAATTACCTGACCCTGACTTTTGTCTCCAACCTTGCACGACGCCGCTACTATGTGAGCATGGTGCTGGTCATGATTTTTGTCATGTGCTCCGTCTTCGTCGTGTTTATTGAAAAAATAGGCGACCTCAAAGGCCGGCACCTGCTGGAATGGCGGGATTACTACGCTTCCGGCGCGCCGGCCACCGAACTCGTCGCCAACCGCTACGACAACCTGCGCGTTAAACAAAGCGACCTCCCGCCGGTGTCTTTGCCCTCCGACGTGGTGGACGGGCCCTTTCTCCCCGTTTTTGTGCTGTATCCCAAAATGCTGGACCGCCAGCTGACGCAAATTTGCCCACTGCCCGAATTGCCCGATTCCCTGTCGCGCCAAACGCGCCTGATGCTGACCGACAGTCTCCGATTGGCTTGTTTGTCAGGCTTTTACCGGTTGTATGTCAATGATTCGCTGTATGCCCGCCCGGATTGGATGTTCAGTCAAAAGCCCGGAGCCGTTTCCCGGGGCCTGACAACCTACCTGCCCACCGGCGGTTTTCGGCCGGGCAAAAACCTCATTACGGTAAAGGTGCCCGTTACATCCAAACCCGACTCACTGCGGGTATTCGGCGTCGTGCCGTTCTGGTACGCCCCCCATTAACCCTCAAACCCTTGTATCACCCAATCACTACTTCACCAAAAAAAGAGCCCGGCTCCGACGTTTCGGAACCGGGGTTCTCGCCTATGAAGCATAAGACATCTGAACCGGAAGAAAACTGCCAGCGAAAGGGAACAATAGTTGATCCGACGCTGGGGGCGCAAGCCCTGCGAACCGATTGGTCAATTGCCGATAAATACTTGGAAAAGAGGCTTTTCTGAAAAACAGAAAAACGTTCGGCTGCACAAATTGTAGTGCGTGGCGGAGCCCTGAAGGCAATCGGTTCGGGAAAATAGACTGGTTATTGGTCAATAATCAAAACGCCCAGGAGGGAGTCTGACGAGCGACCAAGGATCAATAACCAGCCGAATTATGGTTTAAAATGAACACGCCCCGGCTGCTCGCCCTGTATGGGGCAAACGGTCGAAGTGGTAAGATTTGATGGAATCCGAAGGAAAGGCAGCCTTGCGAAACGAGGCAGAGGCGCAGAATGCGCACAGAAGGTAAGTGCAAATCTGCTCATGGGATGGACGGGTTGTTAGTGAAACACAAACGGATTGAAAAATCGGTACTGTGGTGGATTAAAATATGCAGATGTCGTTGAGCAAATGTAGGAGCTGTTTCTGCTTTTACCCAAAATTTTTAACACTGCGCTACGATAAAATTGTGACATCGTCGCTACGGCGCGGAAGTATAATGCATTGAATGTCAGAAGTCTGAAAATCCGGCCCAGCGGTCGCCAAATTGTTCCCAGAAAGCAATGGCCTCGCTGCGCGTCGGGAATTCGGAGTAGATTTCTCCGCGGCTCATTCGGCGTAATACGTGCACAGTGGGTTTCGACACATTGGGCGGCAGGCTGCTCAGGGGGAGCCATTCCACGTTTTTGAACTTTTTGGGCTCCAATGACGCGGGTTCGCCATGAAAGCGCGCGGCTTTGAAATACAACACCAGCAGGGTTTCGTCTTTTTTCAGTTTGTGGCGGTGCAACACGTGCACCAGGGCCAGGTCGGCCGGCTCGACGTGTATGCCGGCTTCTTCCCGCGCTTCGCGTGCCAGGGCTTCTCGGGCGAATTCGTGTTCTTCCACGTTGCCGCCGATCAGCGAGTAACGCCCGCCGTTTTGTTTCGTCTGGCGCAAAAACAACATCCGGTTGTCTTCTTCCAAAATCAGCCGCACGGCGAAGGTGAGCATGGCGTTGGGTGTGTTATAGGTTGAGCCTGCGTTGTTTGGTCCGGAAAGGCGAGCGCAGGTTTGGGAAAAAAAGCGTGGCCCAGAGTCGGCGCAATTTAGGCGCAAACGCAGAAATGCCACTTGAAGTTTTCGTGAAAATAACCGCTTAACAAACGATTTTCAATAAAAAAGGCGAACAGGTATACATCTGTTCGCCTTTTGGCGGCAAATCATGTGCCGGGTTATTCCGCGTAAATATCCAGCATGGCTGCCTCGATATCGACTTGCGAAGCGCCTTTCAGCATCATTTCCTTGCGTTTTTCCGCTTGCCGGTTGCGGGTATCCACTTTGGTCTTGTCAAAAATGGCGACCTGCTCCTTGGTCTGCAGGATGCGGCGGATACTGGCCAGGGTGCCGTTGTGGACGCTTTGCAGTTTGGCGCGGTAGTGGGCCGGATCGCTGGTTTTAAGCGATTCGATGGAGGCGAGGTTGCGCAATTTTCGCACCTGAATGGTGTACATCTGCTTGGCCTGGTCGGCGTTGAGCTGGTATTTGGCGACGAGTTGCTCCGTGGCAGCCCGGGCAATGGCATCGTCGGCGGCGCTGACCTGCGTGTTGGCGGGCGGGGCAGTGCTTACTTTTTGCGCCGAAAGACCGACGGCTGAAAGGAAAAACAACAGGAATAAGGTCTGTTTCATGTTCGGATCAATTTTAATCGAGCTTCAAAAGTAGGGAATGTTTTGGCCGACTCGCGGGGTGTGTACTCACCCGTGAGAGCACGTCGCG
>JBGAJY010000029.1:0-38304 GCA_044224705.1 Saprospiraceae bacterium | reverse complement strand
AAACGGCCGTTTGTATTTGGATTTGTCGGAGAGAAATAAACGGCATTTTGGGGGTTAAATTTTAACCGCCACCCTCGCCACCACACTGCGTCCCTCGGAAGGCCAGATGCCCGGGCCGGGATAAAAGGTCGGGCGTTTGGTGAAATACTGGTGGTCCAGCAGGTTGTTCACGTTGACGCGCAGCAGCAAACGCGGCGAAATACGCCAGGACGTGTTCAAGTCCAGCAAACCGTAGGCCGGTACGCGCCCGACGGCGCCATTAGCCGAGGGCTCTACCGTGTTGAATGGGTCGGCAAAGGTTTCGCCGGTGTAGCTGTACAGGAGCGATGCGCTGATGCCGTTACAACGCACGTTCACGCCGTTTCGGCTGATCCATTCAGGGACACTTTCGACCCGTTTGCCGGTAATGCTTCGGTTTTCGCGGCTGCTGACGCGGAGCGAGTCGCCCTGATACCGGGCGTCGAAATAAGCTGTTGAACTGAAAACGCTGACGAATACCTTGTCCAAGGGGTGAAAACCATATTCAACAAACATTTCAAGGCCCTTGGTCAAGGCGTCGCCGATATTGGTGCGATACAGGACAAAGGTGTCGATCTGGCCGTCGTATTCTGCGAGGGTACCCAGGCGATTGTTGTATTGCAGGGCAAAAGCGCTGAGGTCCCATTTCAGGCCGCCGGCCGCGCCGCGCCAGCCCAATTCCAGGTTGTACCCATCGGCGTCGCGGAGGTTTTTGTCCACCTGCTCGTAAATATTGGCGGGGATGATGTCTTTCAGGATAACCGGCCGGTAAGCCTGTGACCAGCCCGCATAAAAGGTTTGCTCGTAACCGGCTGTGTATTCGGCATTTACGCCGAACAGCGGGAAATGGTGATCGATGGTATTGAGCAGATCGGAGGGATCGTAGTAAGTGGTTTTTCCCGATAATCTTGAACTGCCGGTTTCGTAACGCAGACCCGGGCTGACGGAGAGTTGGCGGGTGATCTGAAATTTGTTTTCTACAAAAAATGCCACGTTCTGGCTCCGAAGGTGCAAATCGCGTTTAAAACCCGTATTGTCGATCGTCAGATCGAAATCGCTTGCGGTTGTGCCTACGCCGAGTTGTTGGCGGTTCAGGTCGTTATTGATGTATTGGATGCCGGTGGCCAGGGTCGAGGTTTGGCCCCAGAGCTCGTAGTCCTGCAACAGGCGGAGCTCAGTAGTGTAGCTGTTGAAATGGTCGATGTCCACCTGGCGCGGATTGTAGGCCAGGGTCGCTTTATTGATGGTGTCGCGGATATTGGCCGGCCGGTCCCACATGACACTTCTGCGTTCGCCGAGCACTGCGGAGGCCGTCCAGCTCAGGCTCGTTGTTTCGCCGATTTTCCAATTGGCGGCCAGTGAAGGGACGTAGATTTCCGGGTTAAAATAGTTTCGGGAGCGGGTCGACTGGCGCGGATTGGCCTCGAATTGGGCGTCGGTCAAGGCGCCTGGCAGGTGGTAGACATAGTTGGAACGGAGCAGTTCAGCGCGCAGGTTGAAGCGATCGGAAGCGATGTATTGCAACACCAACCCCTGTCCGTCGTAGTCCGATTCGCTGTTTTGCCGATAGCCTTCGGACACGCGTTTGCTGTAAAAAGCGTAGTACCGGATTTTTCCGAGCTTGCCGCCCACGGCATTGTAAGTGCTGAGGAGTCCGAAAGAACCGGCTGAATTGATCGATTCAAGACCAATTTTACGGGTGGTATCCGGTTGTTTCAGCACATAATTCAGCATGCCGCCGAATTGGGCGCCGTACTGCAAGGCGCCGGTACCGCGTACCAGTTGGATGCGGCCGATGGCTTCCATGGGCAGACTGAAATGGCTGGCCGGATAGCCGTAAATGTCGGAGTTGGTCATGATCCCGTCGGCGCGGATGTTGAATTCCCAGCCGCGGTGCGGATCGAGGCCCCGGGTTGAAATATTGATCTGGTTGCCGGAGCCATCCATATCGTACACGAATACGCCGGGTATTTTGGCGAAAATCTGGCGGGCGGTTTTTTCGGCGACGTTGGCGTCCGTGTTTTCAAGGTTGATAACCTCGTTTTTCTTGCCCGACCATAGATAGGTACCCTGCACCTGCGGCAGACGGTCGATGGTCTGACGCTGCGTCGTGATGGATACTTCTTTTAGCTGAATAGAGTCCTGGGATTGTGCGGAAAGAGCAAAGCCGGCCAGGCATAAAAAGATGGCCAAAAACGCGTGCCTATGCATATCAATAATTTTTCGGCAAGGATATAAGGCCATCTGCGGTTTTGACTTAAAACCGGATTAGAAGTACCTTAAAGCTCGTTTAAATATAACTGTTCCAATTTGTCCGGCATTTTCAGGCGGCTTTCATTTAGCCTCCCGAAGCGTCCTGAAGAGTAGCCTGGTGCGGTTTGAGAGTGGGGTCCACGTCCATGGCCTGGCCGGCGTGGAATTTGCCTTTGGTCACTTTGATAAGACTGTCCTGTTTATACACGGCCTCGATCACGATACTTCCGTCTTTGGACCATTTCCGGAAATAACCGTTCTTTTTACTGTCCACGAAATCTACCGTAAACTGTAGTTCGCCGGTATCGTACCAAAGGGTGTCGCCGCCTTGTTTCAGGCCGTTTACGAAATATTGCACCTCCTTGATCTTGCCGTTCGGGAAATACCATGTGGTTCGTCCGTTCTGGATGTCATTTGTAAAATTCCGCTTGCCCTTGATTTTCCCGTCGGGATAGTAATCGACCATGGTCCCTTCCTTCTGGCCATTGACGACAGTTGCTTCGCGTTTGACCTGGTTGTTCTGGTAATAATCCACTTTTTCCTGAGGCTGGCCGGGATCGGCTTTGACCGATGTATTGGAATTGGATTGGCAGTCTTGAAATACTGCGCAGGAAGACAGAAATGCAGCGGTCAAAAACAACAGATGTTTGGGAGATGTGATCTTCATTTTTGAATCAGTTTGGCATTAAAAAATAAAAGAGACCGCCGCCTGAGGCGGTCTCTTTTATCAAAAAAATTTAAAGAACCAGTTGGTTTTACTTCTTCCAGGGCAGATCGTCGACGTAGCGGCCGATCACGGTGCCGTAGCGCACGCCTTCTTCGCAGTCCATGCGGAAGTGCACACCCAGGGGAACGCGCGACCAGGCATTTTCCTGAGCGGCTTCGTACAAGCTGCCGAAGGAGCGCGGCGTACCGATGAACTCGGTGCGGTTCTCGTGGCAGTGGTCGGTGATGGCATAGGTATAGCCGAATTCGCTGGCAATGGCTTCGGCACCGGCGCCGCCCATGGTGGAGTGGCCCGAAGGATAAGCCGGGAAAGCAGGCGTAAAGCCGATTTCGCCCGTCAGCGGGTTGTTCAGAATGGGCTTCCAGTTCGGATCGATAACGCGCTGGATGTAGGAGCTCGGGCGCTCGAGGTTGTAGTAGTACTTGGAGTTCCAGCAGCCCACAGCAGCGTCGGAAAGGGCCATGCCCGTCTTGGCGCAGGTAACGATGGTTTTTTCCAGGTTGGCATTTTCGTTGGCAAAGACCTGGTCGGCGATAGCGATCCAGCGCGGGCCGGGGCTGAAGGTCAGGTTGAGCAGGTCGTCACTCCAGAATTCGCCGATCCATTCGCCTTCATAGGAGGGCGTCGGGATGTGCTGGGCGTACACTTCGAGGGCCTGAGCGTAAAAAGCCGACTGCGGGTTTTCGCTGAACGGAACCGGCGGTTTGCAGATTTTCGCGCCATCAGGCAGTGCCCAGGTGCGGACGCGACCCCAATCCGGGTACATCGGCTTGTTGGGGCCGGGAACCGTCGGAACCCAGTCGCCGTTGCCGTCGAAGTGGTCCTGCCAGTTGTAGGTGGTGCCGAAGGGCGTGAGGTAGTAGTCGTGACCGCCGTCGGTTTTCGACCATTCCCACACAGCGGCGGCCACGGCGCGGCCGTGAGCCTGCGAACGCTGGAATACCTCTGCGCTCACTTCCGACTGGTACTGGGAGTTGTTGCTGTTTTCCAGCGTGGCGATTTTCGCGAAACGATCCGGAGCAGCATTCGGGAAAAATTTCGCCATGAGGTAAGCGTAGGAAGCGTTCACCACCGTAGGCCAGTGGTACTCGGCGCCGTCCTGCACTTGCGGAATGGCGATACCGGAGTAGAGATTGGCCAGCGACTGGTATTCCGGCATGCCGGACACCGTAGCCTCATAAGCCGAGAAACCCATGTAGGCCAGTGCACGGGGGGCGGCGGCGGGGCGATAGCCTGCGGCGTAGCGCTCAATTTCCAGGTACAGTTCGTTCCAGCCATGAACAACTTTGTAGTCGTAGTTGGAAACGAGATTCTGTTCGGTAGGAACTGTTTGAGGTTTGTCTTTACAGGCGGTAACCAGCAGACCCAAGGTCAGGAAGCCTGCAATGATTAAAGTGTAGTTTTTCAACATTCGCATGGTAAAAGAATATTTGGTTAACTAATGTTCAGTTTTCTTGATCGCAAAGGTCAGGCCACTTTGCCTTGAAGGGCTTAATTCGGCTTTAATTCGGCCTTAAAAAGTGCTTAAAATAGCTCGATTTTAATAATAAAAAATATAAAGATTTGATTATCAGCAAATTGCAAACGGCGCCTGGACAGATCTTACCCGTTTAACTCTGCTTCAACGTCTTAAAAACAAATAGCCCGCTTCCGGCTTCACTTTTTCCAGGGCAGTGCATTCACGTGCTGGCCGATTTCGGTGCCGTAGCGCACGCCTTCTTCCGAATCCATGCGGAAATGCACGCCCAGGGGAATGCGCGACCAGCCGTTTTCATTGGCCATTTCGCGGAAACTCGTGAAATAGCGGGGCTTGCCGATAAATTCAGTGCGATCCTTGTGGCACACGTCGGCCATGGCGTAGGAATAGCCGAACATACTGGCCAGCGCCTCGGCGCCGGCTGCACCGAACGTGGCATGACCCGATGGGTAGGCCGGGAAAGAGGGTGTGATGCCTTTTTCACCGGTGATCGGGTTGTCCAGGTTCGTATGCCAATCGGCATCGATCACACGGCGGATGTAGGTTTCCGGGCGCTCTACATTGTAATAATACTTGGAGTTCCAGCAGCCCACGCCGGCGTCGTTGAGTGCCATGCCGATTTTGGCGTTGCAAACCACAGCGGTTTGCAGGTCGGTTTTTTCATTGGCATACACCTGATTGGCGATGGCAATCCAGCGCGGGGGAGGGCTGAACGTCAGGTTCAGCAAATCGTCGCTCCAGTATTCACCGATCCATTCGTCTTCGTAGGACAGGGTAGGGGTGTTCATGGAGTACACTTCGAGCGCCTGAGCGTACAATTTGGACGAAGTCGCTTCGCTGAACGGCAAGGGAGGGCGGCAGATCTTCTGGTCCTCGCGAAGCGCGAACGTGCGCACCTGTCCCCAATAAGGGAACATGCCTTTACCAGGCCCCGGGTCGGTCGGTTTCCAGTCGCCGTCGCCGTGGAAATGGGCCTGCCAGTCGTAATTGCCGAAAGGGTCGAGATAGGCATCGTGGCCAATCTGGTCGGTTTTTGACCATTCCCAGACAGCCAAAGCGACAGCCTGACCGTGGGCTTTGGAACGGTCGAATACCTCGGCATTTACTTCGGCGCGATATTTGCTTTCATTGGCTGCCTCCAGGGTCGAAATTTGCTGGAAAAGCGGATCGGCGGCAGTCGGGAAAAAACGGCGCATCAGGTAGGCCTGAGAGGCATTGACTACCTCGGGCCAATGATACTCCCGGCCATCCAGCGGTTGCGGAATATCCAGTCCGGTGTACAGGGAAGCCAGGGATTGGTACTCCGGCATACCTGAAACCGTTGCTTCGTAGGCCGAAAGCCCCATGTAGGCCAACGCTCGTGGCGCAGGCCCGGGCCTGTATCCGGCGGCATGGCGTTCAATTTGAAGAAAAAGATCATTCCATTGTTCCACAACGGTGTAATCGTAATCGCTCACATTTTTGCCGATTCCAGTCGTTTTTTCCTTTCCGCATGCGTTTAGTACTAGTGCAAGTGCCAGGAGCATTCCTAAGGAAACGGCAGGTGTAGTTAGTTTTATCATTGATCGAAATTTGAAGAAAAATACAAAACGAAACGGAGAATAAGGGCAGACCTTTGATAAAATCAGCCTTTCCCATCCAATTCTTGCCTCAACAAACCTTCCACAAAAATCCGGCCGATGTTTAATGGTAGTTTCGCACGCCAGAAATTTAGCACCCAACCTGATGAAAGTACTTTTGATTGAAGATGAACCCAAGATGGTGCGCTCGCTCATCAAGGGACTTGAAGAAAACCAGATCTCCGTCGACTTTGCCTACGACGGCTCTACGGGCCGCCTGTTGTGCGAACGCAACGACTATGCCGTGATCGTTTCGGACGTTATCCTGCCAGGTATGAACGGCCTCGACTTGCTGAAACACCTGCGGGAACAGGGCAACCGGACACCGGTACTGCTGATCACCGCTCTGGGGCAGGTAGACGACAAGGTGACCGGCTTCGAGGCCGGGGCCGACGATTATCTCACCAAACCCTTTGAATTTCGCGAATTGCTGTTGCGCATCCGCGCCCTGGCCCGCCGGCCGGTGGAAACCTACCAGGCATCGCCGCTGCTGCGCTATGCCGATATTGAAATGAACCTCGACACCAAGGAGTTTTTCCGGGCGGGACAAAAAATCGCCCTCACGCCGCGTGAGTTTGCCCTGATGGAATATTTTTTGAAAAACCCGGGCCGAGTGATCTCCAAAACCGAGATTTCCGAACGGGTCTGGAACCTCAATTTTGATACCGGTACCAATGTGGTGGAAGTTTATGTCAACTTTTTGCGGAAAAAGGTGGACAAGGATTTTCCTGTAAAACTTATTCATACACAATTCAAAAACGGATACATCCTTCGGGAGGAAGATAACCAGTGAACATGCAAATCCGTACACGACTTACCCTGCAGTTTATCACCATCGTCGCCGGTATCCTGTTACTGGCCCTGTGCTTCACGTACATCAAGTTCAAGGAGCTTGCCGAAGATGAGTTTTATGACAGTCTGCGCTCAAAAGCGCTTATGACCGCAGAGATGCTGTTTCATGATGAAGGCAAACTGCTGCCTTTGCCCGAAAATACGCCTGCTGACGAAGCAGCGCACCTGCCTTTCCGCGAAAACATCACGATCTACAACGCCTCCCTGCAAAAAGTCTTTGCTTTCAACCGGAGTGCCGAGCCTGTAGCGGTCTCCACTTTGCATAGTTTGCAATCGGACCGGACTGAACGGAGGTTTAATCACGGCGAATTTCTTGCCCTCGGACTGCGCCACAAGAGCAATAGCGGCGCCGAGTACATCATTATTGCGGAGTCGGTTTTTAACTCGGAAGACCTGGCCAACTTGCGCAATATCCTGATCCTCAGTTTTTTCCTCGGGGTTGGTATCGTGGCGGCGGGCGGCTGGTTTTATGCCGGACAGGCCCTCGCGCCGGTATCTCGCATTGTGAACCAGGTGGACCAAATCCTCCCCGAAGACCTTAGCGCACGCCTGGATGCACCGAACAATCACGACGAAATCTCCCGCCTGGTGATCACCTTTAACAGGCTGCTTGACCGCATTCAGTTTGCGTTCCGAATGCAAAAGAGCTTTATTTCCAATGTGTCGCATGAGTTGAAAAACCCGCTTTCGGTCATCATTTCCCAACTGGAAATCGCCTTGAACAAGGACCGGCATCGCGAAGAATACCGTTCCACGATCAGCAGCGTGCTGGAAGACACCCGGGAGCTGAATGACGTGACTGAAAAACTGTTGCAACTCGCCCGCGTTCATTCCGAAGGCGCTAACATTGCCTTCGAGCAGGTGCGCCTTGATGAAACCATGTTGCAAACCCGTTCCGCTTTGCTCAAAATGCATCCGGATTACCACATCGCTTTCGATATCGAAGGCATACCGGAGGACGAGGAACAGCTCTGCGTGTTTGCAAACGAACCCCTGCTGCGCTCCGCATTTCTCAATTTGCTAGACAATGGCTGCAAGTTTTCACCAGACAAACGCGTCGAGGTGCGCATTTGGTTCGATACTGCCGGGCAGCACCGGGTCGAGATCACGGACCACGGTCCAGGCATACCGCAAAAGGACCTGCAACTGATTTTTCAGCCCTTTTACCGCAGTTCACAAAATATTCATGTGCGCGGCTCGGGCATCGGCCTTTCGCTTGTGGACAGCATCATGAAACTGCACCGTGTGGGCTTGCAGGTCATATCGGCCCAAGGACAAGGCACGACGTTCCAACTGAATTTTCCGGCAGTATAATCCGTCTGTTATGAAACGCTTGCTCGCAGTAATCGGCTTTTCCCTGTTGTTTTTCAGTTGCCGTCGCGATACGGTTGTGGAGCCTCCTGCATTCAGCCAGGCCACGCAGGTTGTCCTGAAATGGAATCAATTGCTGCTCGATCTCGAACGTTTTACTCCCGGGTATCGCCCGACGGTCAGTTCCCGTATGTTCGCCTACGTCGGTCTGACGGCTTATGAAGCAGCATTGCCTGCCCTGGTCGAAGACCATGTTTCCGTATCCAATTTTTGTCCGGGCTATGTAGCGCCGCCCCTGCCTACTGCAGGTGATTTTGATCTTCCGGCCAGTCTCAATGCGGCGTATGCCCAAATAGCGCGGCATTTTTTTCCGACGGCTCCGCCTGCATTGCAAGCGGATATTGCACGGCTTGAAATGGATTTGGCACGGCGTTTTTTGAACGATCAAGCGCCTGCGAAAGAAGGATTTTCCCGTTCCATTGCCTTTGGCCGCTCCGTAGCGGATGCCGTTTGGCAATGGTCCAGGACCGACACACTCGGACACGACGGGTATTTGTACAACTTTGACCGGAGCTATGTGCCGCCTTCCTGCCCCGGTTGCTGGCAACCTGTGGGCGAACACGCCATGCCGGCACTGACGCCCCTGTGGGGGCATGTGAGGCCATTCCTGGTCGGCCCGAACGACATCAAAGTGAATGCTCCTGCGCCCTTCGATGAAGCGCCCGGATCGGCTTTTTATACCGAGGCCATGGAGGTTTTTTCCGTATCGCAACCGCTTACCAAGGAAAACCGCTGGATCGCAGAATTCTGGAGCGACGATTTGCCGGGCTTGACAATGTCTCCGGCCGGCCGTTGGGTTTCCATTGCCAATCAGGCTGTTGTGCAGGCACAGCCCGGATTCCCGGAGGTCATTGAATTGTATCTTCGGCTGGGCTGGGGGCTGCACGACGCCGCGGTGGTGTGTTGGGCGGGAAAATACCAATACAATACAGAGCGTCCTGAGTCGTACATCAACCGCTCTATTCATCCGGGTTGGAAACCTTTGCATGATAGCCCTTCTTTCCCGTCCTATCCTTCTGGACACTCGGCTTTCGGCGCCGCCGCCGCGGAGATTTTGGGCGCCTCCCTGGGCTACGAATTTACCATAACCGACCGGACCCATGAAGACCGAAAGGAGTTTTCCGGCGCCCCCCGGCATTTTAACTCTTTTGCCGAAATGGCCCGGGAAAACGCCTTGTCCCGCGTGGCCCTTGGGGTTCATTACCGCATGGATTGTGAGGAAGGGCTTCGTATTGGTAGGTTGATCGGCCAGCGGATTTCTCAAATGGAATTGCAGCGCAACAGCGCAAGACGTTAAAAATACAGGCGCAGCTTCGCCGGGCAGATGCAATCTTTGCAGCGCTAACTTTTCCCACCATGCGCTACGTCTTATCCATTTTTATTTTACTTCTGGTACGGATCAGCCTCACTGCACAAGCCGATCTGGAGAAAAAAATCCAGACCCAGCTGATCCTTGCCGAAGATGGCGATGTGATCACATTGCCAGCAGGCACTATTTCTTTCAGCAACACCCTCTCCCTGGATGCAAAAGCCAATGTGACCATCAAAGGCGCAGGGACCGACAAAACCATCCTGTCGTTCAAAGGGCAAACACAGGGCGCCGAAGGGCTGAAAGTGACCAACGCCTCCAATATTACGCTGCGCGATTTCACCATCGAAGACGCCAAAGGCGACCTGATCAAAGCGCAGCAGGTGAAAGGCCTTATTTTCCGCAATGTCACCGCCCGCTGGACGGGTAAACCGAAGAAAACCAACGGTTCCTACGCTATCTATCCAGTGCAATGCAGCCGAGTGATCATCGAGCAATGCATCGCCGTGGGCGCTTCAGACGCAGGCATCTATGTCGGGCAGTCGGACAGTGTTTGGGTCCGCGAATGCAAGGCCTGGAACAACGTAGCCGGTATTGAGATCGAAAACACTACCAACGCCTGGGTGTACAGCAATATCGTGCACGACAACACCGGAGGCATCCTCGTCTTTGACCTGCCCGACCTGCCTAAGAAGCGCGGCGGACACGTCAAAGTGTGGCAGAACTCGGTGTACCACAACAACTTCCGCAATTTTGCACCGAAGGGGAATATCGTGGGGAAAGTGCCTTCCGGTACGGGAATCATGGTGCTCGCCACCCACGACGTGGACATTTACTACAACACGATTGTCGACAACAAGACGGCCAGCACGGCCATCATCAGTTATTTCGTCACGGAAAATCCGATCAAGGACAAGGCTTATATCCCTTACCCTTCGGGAATTTACATCCACGACAACAAATACAGCACTGGAAAACGGATGCCCACCTGGAAGAACAAGATGGGTTTTTTGTTTTGGCTGAAATTCGGCCGCAACGTGCCGCATATCCTCTACGACGGCATCCAGAATCCCGATTACCTCATGGCCGACGGCACCGTTCGGCCGGAGCACAAAATTTGTGTTTTCAACAACCAGAACGGCAGCTTCGCCAACCTGAAAGCAGATAAAAAATTCAAAGGCATCAGCCGGGACCTCAAACCCTATGAATGTACGAATGCGCATCCGGATGGAGAATAGCAAAAATTTGGTTGTCAGTGCTTTATTGGCAGTTGCCCTGTGCTGGTCCACACTGATTCCGGCATCGCAGGAGGTGACTGTGCCGCCCAAAGTGTTGCTGTCGGAGTACGGTTTTTTCGAAGGAAACCTCGCTGATTTGAAGCCTGCCGTGCAGGTTTTTCCTTACGAAGTCAATGCCCCGCTGTTCAGTGATTATGCCGAAAAAGCGCGGTTTATCGCCCTGCCGCAGGGATTGAAAATGGTTTATCAAAATGAAGCAGCATTCGAATTTCCGGTCGGCGCCACGATCATCAAGAATTTTTTCTACCACACCGATGCCAGTCGCCCGGAACTGGGCCGCCGCATCCTTGAGACCCGCCTGCTGTTGCGCGAAGCCAAAGGATGGAAAGCCCTCGAATACGTCTGGAATGACGAGCAGACCGATGCCGTGCTCGAAGTCGCCGGCGCCAGTTTTCCCATCAGCTGGACCGATGCTGCCCAGAGGCTGCACCAGATCCAATACGTGGCGCCCAATCTGAACCAGTGCAAGGGCTGCCACTCCTACGACGGCCAATTTGTACCGCTGGGCATCAGCGCCAGGCAGTTAAATCGGGGTGAAGGGTCTGAAAATCAATTGCTAGCCTGGCAAAAACAGGGCTGGATCGAACTGCCTGAGGATTTTAACCCGCAAACCTCCCCGCGTCTTGCCGATTACCGGATTCCGGGCGAGGCAGCGAACCAACCGGTTTTCCCCGATCCGGTTACGGCAAAAGCCCGCGCCTATCTCGATGCCAATTGCGGACATTGCCACAATCCGCACGGACCTGCGAGCACCAGCGGTATGTTTCTCGATATCACACAGACTGACCCGGAGCGGCTGGGCGTCAACAAAACACCTGTCGCGGCAGGCCGGGGGAGCGGTAACCGGCGTTTCGGCATTGTACCGGGCAAGCCCAGCGAAAGCATCCTCGTTTACCGTATGGAAAACGGCGACCCGGGTGTCCGGATGCCCGAAATAGGGCGCCAACTGGAACATCACGAAGGCGTTGAACTGATCAAGGCATGGATCAAGGAGATGAAACAATGATACAAAGCACCCTCAATTGCCACGGCCAGCTGTTCGATCTGTCAAAGCCAGTCGTCATGGGTATTCTCAACGTGACGCCCGATTCTTTTTTCGATGGCGGCCGCCACGCTACCGGCAACGATGCTTTGCAGCAGGTGGAAAAAATGCTGCGCCACGGCGCTGCCATGATCGATGTGGGCGGCGCTTCATCGCGGCCGGGCGCGGAAGAAGTGTCTTTGGAAGAGGAATTGAGCCGAGTGCTGCCCGTAATTCATTCGATTGCAACGGCATTTCCTGAAACTATCCTTTCAGTGGACACCTGGCGGTCCAAAGTCGCCCGGGAGGCGGTCGCCGCCGGGGCAAGCATTGTTAACGACATCTCGGCTGGCCGGCTCGATACGGATTTGTACTCAAGCGTCGCGGAAATGGGTGTCCCGTACGTGCTCATGCACATGCAAGGCGTCCCGAAAGACATGCAGCAACGGCCTCATTACGAAGACGTTGTAACGGAAGTGCTGGATTTTTTCCTGGTGGAAATCGGCCGTTTGCGCCGCCTCGGCGTGCGCGACATCGTGCTGGACCCCGGCTTCGGTTTTGGCAAAACGGTGGAACACAATTACCGTTTGCTGAACAACCTGGACACTTTTTCAGCCGTCACGGGCTTGCCGGTACTGGCCGGCATTTCCCGAAAATCAATGATTTGCAAAGTGCTGAAAGTGAACCCCGAACACGCCCTGAATGGTACCACCGCCCTGCACATGGTGGCTTTGCAGCAGGGCGCCCGCATCCTTCGCTCCCACGATGTACGAGAAGCCATGGAGGTGATTCGGTTGTGGGAAACACTTGAAGCCAACAATAGGCCTTAAAGAGTGTTTGCTCTATACGGCGCTTATGGACAGGAAAAACAGGATCGACATATTTATCCCGTCCAAAATTTGCTGTCGTGAAGTGCCAGTCTGTTCAAATTCGTGAATTCCGTCCACCGCCATTAAGAGCCCCCCGCTATGCGCCACATCGCCATCATTTCTTCCAGTATCCGCACCGGCCGCCAAAGTCACAAGGTCGCGCTGTATTTCCAACGCTATATCACTGAAAATCAATTGGCTACAGTTGAATTGGTCGATCTGAAAGAAGCGAATCTGCCGTTGTCGGAGGAGCGCTTGTCTTTTCTGCCCGACCCCGCTCCCGTGATCACATCCTTCGCGGAAAAAATCAAGAGGGCCGATGCTGTGTTGGTGGTATCGCCGGAATACAACCACAGCATTCCTGCCAGCCTGAAAAACGCGATCGATCTCCTGTACGACGAATGGTATCGCAAGCCGGTCGGTTTGGCAACGGCTTCTTCGGGTATGTTTGGAGGCGTGAACGCGCTGACCTTGCTTCAGGTCATTTTTATCCGGGTAAAGGCGATCCCCAGCGCAGAGGTGTTCCCCGTACCCAAAGTGAAAGAGGCCTTCGATGCAGAAGGGAATCCTTCGGACAAGGAAGGCACCGACAAACGCGCCGCGAAATTTGTGAAAGACCTGCTCTGGTTTGCCGAAGCGGTAGCCAAAATGAAATCCTAGAATTATTCTTCTTCCGTTTCGGCGACGTTTGCGGCCGGAGCGTGAATGGGTGTAAGCATTGGCAAATCGATCCAGCGCTGCTCGGCAGCTGCGATGGCGCCGATGCGCAGAAATCCGCCGGAAGCCTTAGCGGTTTCGCGGGCCAGTTTGATAAAACTGCTGTATAAAGCGGCTCCTGCGGCCTGGTCCAATTGGGCCAGGATCGGGTTCAGGGCTTCCAGCTGACGCCCCAGAGCCTCGGTTTTTGCTTTCGTGTCGCCCGGCAAGCCGGCCAGTTTTTGATTTACCTTTTCGATAAAATTCAGTGAGACCTGTGCGTAGAAGTCATTGAGTGCCTTGGGTTTATTGTATGTAAACACGTCTACAAGCCGGTCGGACCACTCGCTTTCCTGCTGGTCAAACTTACCGTCAGCAGCGCCAATGAGTGCTGCGATGGCGACGGGCGCATCGAGGAGTGCCGCCATTTCTGATGATTCAAGGAATTCAAATCCACTGAGCATTGCTGAAAAAATTGATGAAGAGATTGTCGGGCAAAATTATTCTGGCGGGCGGCAATTATTCTCCCGCAAGGGTCATTTTTGGAGGGATAAAAAAATAAGCCGCTGCCCGGTGGGGCGGCGGCTTATTTTTTATCCGTAAAATTTACTGCACGATGGTCACGTCGCCTTTCAGCAGGATGCTGCGTCCGTCGATCAATACCACTTCTGCCCACCAGACGAATACGGCGGGGTTCATGACTTTACCCCGGAAGGTGCCGTCCCAACCCAGTTTGGGGTCGTTGGGCTGTATGTCCTTGGCCTGGAAGACCTGGTTGCCCCAGCGGTCGTAGATCTGCAGGGAGCGAATGATCTGCACGGTATTTTTCTGGGCCCAGATCAGGAATTCGTCGTTGATGCCGTCGTCGATGTTCGGGCTGATGGCGTTGGGCGCCCAGATGGCCGGATCGGATACCCGGACGATGAGGGAGGCCCGGTCTTCGCAACCGTCTTTGTTGATGATCGTGACCGTGTATTCCATGTCGTGGAACGGTGTGGCGATCATCACATTGGGCTGGCTGGTGGGTGTCAGGCCTTCCATAGGCGACCAGATGATCGTGTCCAATTGCCAGAGCGGAATATTGATCGCGGCGGTCAGGGTGGCCGAAGCGCCAAACTCGAGTGAAATATCCGGGTTAACTGTGACGGTGGGTTCCACCGGCACGGGGAAGGTCAGCGTCTGATCGTATTCGCAACCGTTCACGTCCTGCACCACCAGGGGGTAGGTGCCGGGTGTGAGGTTGCCGAACTGATTGGCGCTCAGGAAGGTTTCACCGCCGTCGATGGAGTACAGATAAGGACCGACACCACCGGTTACTTCGTCAAATGTGATCGTTCCGGGCTGCCCGCCGCATGCGGGTTTTTTGGTAGACAGTGCGATCGCCGCCGGATAGTTGGTATTTTCGGTCACCAAAGTCTGGTCCGTAGCGGTGCAGCCGGTTTGTGTATTGGTGACCAGCAAGGAGTAATTACCCACGGCATCCACGAGCGGGGCGGCGGTATTGGCGCCTTCGAGGATGTTGCCGTTTGCGGTCGTCCACAGGTAGGCAAAGTTCACACCGGAGGAAGAACCGGCAGCGCTGAGCTCATCCTGTTCCACTGAACACGTCAGTTCGAAACCGTTGCCTGCTTCAGCCAGAGGCGCTTGAATATCCTGAACGACGGTGGTCGTCAGTTGCGAGGAGCAGCCGTTGTTGGTGTTCAGGATGTCGAGGGAATACAGGCCGGGCTGGTTCACTGTGGGATTGAGCGTGTTGGTTCCCGAAACAATGCCCGGGCCTGACCACGAATAGTCAAACTGGCCGCCGGTACTGCTGCCGGCGCCGTTGAGTTGAACACTTTGCACGGCACAGGTCAGTTGCGCAGGCGGCGCGATGAGCGCGGTAGGTGGAGTCTGGTTGATGTTGATCAGCAATTGGTCGCTGTTTGTGCAGCCGTTGTAAAGGTCCGTTACGACGAGGCTGTAGGTTCCTCCCGTACCGATGACCGGATTGGCGGTGTTGGCTCCCGAAACGATCACGCCGCCATTGGAGGCCGTCCAGGCATAGGATACGCCATTCACGCCACCGGCCGCAATGGCCGACAGGGAAAGCTGCGGTTCACTACAGGTCACTTCGTCATCCGGCCCTGCATTGACTCCCGGGAGCGTTATGTTTTCTGAGACATTTACAACGGCGGTTTCCGTACAGCCGTTGTCGTTGTTGGTTACCTGAAGGGTGTAGGTGCCGGGTTCGGATACGAGTGGTGAAAGCGATGTGGAGCCATTCAGGATTTGTCCACCATTGGAGGCAACCCATTGATAAACAAAGTTTTGTCCCACGCTACTACCTGCTCCGGCAAGGGAGAGGGTAGTGGTTTGGCAAGTGAGCTCACCGGGTGTCGCAGCGGCGGCTATGGGTGCGTTGACGTCCTGGAGCACTACCGCTGTAGCTGAAGAGGCGCAGCCATTGATTTGATCGGTGACTTGCAGCACGTAGTCGCCAGGTTCACCGATCACAGGGTTCAGCGTAGTGGCGCCGCTCAAAATCTGGCCGTTTTGAGTCGACCATTGATAAGCAAACTGGTTGCCTGTGCTGCTGCCCTGGCCGGACAATTGCAGGCTGAGATCAGTGCAGGTGAGGGTGATGGGCCCACCGGTCAATGCGGTTGGGGCAATCACGTCTTCATCAACAACTACTGAACTAACGGCCTGGCAGCTGTTCTGGGTGTTTAATACGATCAACTGATACGTTCCCGGCTCACCAACGATAGGCGCCAGCGTATTTCCTCCGGAAATGATCTGACCATCCTGTGTCGACCAGGTGTAGGTGTATTGTACCCCGATGCTGCTGCCTGTGGCATCCAGCGGAGCGGAAGTGACTGCGCAGGTCAGCGTCGGTCCGTTTCCGGCCACAGCGGTGGGCAGACTGGCATCCTGGGTGATGACTACCTGATCAGTCGAAGTACAGAAGTTGTCGGGGTTGGTGACTGTAATGGTGTAAATACCCGCTGCATTGACCACAGGATTGAGGGTATTTTGTCCGCTGAGGAAGTTGCCGTTTTGCGACGACCAGCTCACCTGATAGTTGGGGCCTGCATTGCTGGCCGTGGCATTCAGGGTGTTGGTGGTGCTCAGGCAGGTCAGCACGGCGGTGGGGCCGGCATCCACAACGGGATAGAACACGTTTTGGTTGACCTGGACCGAAGAGGTACTGGTACAACCCGTGAGCAGGTTGGTAACCAGCAGGTTGTAACTCCCGGGTTGATTTACGTTGGGACTCAGTGTATTTTGACCCGACAATATATTGCCACCGCCGGAGGCGGTCCAGTTGTACGACAATTGACCCGGTCCCTGTGCGTTGGCAGTTCCGCTCAGCAAGGTTTGTAAGACCTGGCAGTTGAGCGTAGGTGAGGGACCCGCACTGACAGCGGGCTGGATAAGGTTTTCGGTGACAGATACCTGGTCCAAAGCCGTACAGCCGTTGACCGGATTGCTTACCAGAAGGGTGTAAAGGCCCGGTTCATTGATCGTCGGCGTCAGGGTGTTATTTCCCGAAACGATATTGCCGCCGTTAGAGGCCGTCCATTGGTATACGAAATTTGGACCGATGCTGCTGGCCGTTCCGTTGAGTTGGAGGCTGGCTACGGTACAGGTCAGTAAAGGATCGATTCCGGCGTCTGCTTCGGGGGTGTTCTGATCCAGCAGAATTTGGACCGTTGCTGATGAGGTGCAGCCGTTGGTCTGATCGGTCACCACGATGGTGTAAAAACCCGATTGGTTCACCTGTGGCGCCAAGGTAGTCGGCCCGCTCACGATGTACCCGTTGGTCGTAGACCACAAATACGCATACTGCACGCCTTGCGAAGAAGCGCTTCCGTCGAGGGTGAGCACCGGATTGAAACAGGAGATCACAGCCGGTGTGCCTGCATTGGCCAGCGGCGGGGTCAGGTTTTGCGACACGTTGACGGTAGAGAGGGCCGTACAGTTGTTGGTTGTATTCAGGATTTGCAGGGTGTATTGGCCCGGCTGGTTCACCGTAGGCGTTAGAGTATTTTGCCCGCCGGTAAAGTTGCCGTTCGTAGTCGTCCAGTTGAACTGGATATTGGCGCCCTGCGTCGAGCTCGTGCCGTTCAATTGCAGTTGCGACACGGAGCAATTCAGTTCGCCGGGCACGGTGGCCAATGCCGTCGGTACGTTGGCGTCTTTGTTGACGGTCACGTTGTCCGTAGCGGTGCAACCCGTTTGAGTATTGGTAATCAACAGATTGTACGTGCCGGGAGCGTCCACTACCGGGTTGAGTGTGTTGTTGCCCGAGGAGATGTTGCCGTTGGCGGTGGTCCAGGCATAGCTGAATTGCGCGCCCGTGGAGCCGGTACCGCTCAGGGTCACGGTGGCGTTGGTACAGGTAATGAGTCCGTTAGGGCCGGCCTCAGCCGTGGGAGGTGTTGTGTTTTGGTCAATGACCACGTTATCTGTAGCTGTGCAACCGTTGTAACTGTTGGTAATCAACAGGTTGTAGGTGCCCGGCTGGTTGATTACCGGCGTGGGGGTGTTTTGGCCCGAAACAAAGTTGCCACCTGAGGTGGTCCATTGATAGGTGAATAATGGGCCGTTGCTGGAAGCCGTGCCGTCGAGCGTCAGGGTTGGGAAATTGCAATTGATCTGGGCAGCGGGTCCGGCTTCGGCGAGGGGTAGTGCCACGTCGTTGGGAATATTGACCGAAGAAAGAGCGGTACAGCCGTTGGACGTATTGGTCACGAGCAACTCGTACAAACCGGGTGCGTTGACGGTTGGCGTGAGCGTAGCGCCGCCGCTGATCAGGCCGGGGCCGCTCCAGGCATAGTTGAAATTCGCGCCCTGGCTGGAGGCGGAGCCATTCAGGATCAGTTGCTGGATGGCGCAGGTGAGCGTATCGGGCGGCCCGGCGCTGGCCACGGGCAAGCTGGCGTCCGCGCTCACTGTTGTGGTGGCGCTGGACGTGCAGCCATTGACCTGATCGGTTACTACCAAAGTGTAGGAACCGACGGCGTTGATCACCGGGTTCAGCGAACTGCTGCCGGAGAGGATGTTTCCGTTGGTCGTTGTCCAGTTATAGGTGAATGAAGCCCCCGAACTTGAACCTGTTCCGTTGAGGGTCAGCGAATTAACCGCACAACTCAAAATACCGCCAGGCGCGACCAATGCCGTTGGAGCGCCGATGTTCTGGCCAATGGTCACCGAAGCGGTGGATGCGCAGCCCGTTTGCGTATTCAACACGTTCAGGTCATAGGTGCCGGGCTGATTGATCACCGGATTGATGGTATTGGAGCCTGAAACGATGTTTCCGTTGGTCGTTGACCAGACGTAGGCGTATTGCGAGCCCTGAGAGGAGCCACTGCCGTCGAGTGTGAGTTGCGCGTTGGCGCAGGTCAGGATTTGCGCCGCGCCGGCGTTGGCTGTCGGGAAAGCCTGACTGGTCACTACGGTGGCTGTGGCGGTGGTTGTGCAGCCATTTTCTCCGTTGGAAACGGTCAGCGTGTAGGTGCCGGGTTGGTTGACGAGCGGATTGAGGGTCAATTCTCCGGAAAGGATATTGCCGTTCGTAGTCGACCATTCGTAGAAGAACGGCCAGCCCTCCGAGGAGCCTACGCCGGACAATTCTACCTGCGGGAATTGGCAGGTGAGCGTGCCGGTACTGGCTGCGACGGCAGTCGGGTGTGATAAATCCTCGGTAACGAGCACAGATTCGGTGGTCGTGCAGGCGTTTTCCTGATTGGTGATGACGAGAACGTAAGTGCCGGGTTCATCCACCTCGGGATTGAGGGTGCTGCCTCCATAAAGAATGTGCCCGTTCGTGGTGGTCCAGTTGTAGTTGAACTCGTTGCCCTGTGAAGAAGCGGATGCATCGATGCCGACCGATGTGAAGTTGCAATTCAATTGGGAAGGCGGAGCAATGTTGGCAGAAGGATGCTCGGTGTCTTCATCCACAAACACTTCCACGTCGTCGGTACAGCCGTTCGTCGTATTCGTCACAACGAGGTGGTAGTAGCCTGCTTCATTTACCTTGGGTTTCAAAGTCGTGGCGCCGGACACGATATTGCCCGGGTTGGCCGTCCATTGATAGGAAATGCCTGCTCCGGTACTCGAGCCGATACCGTTCAATTCGACTACCGGCACGGCGCAGTTGATTTCGCCGGGCGGCTGAACGAAGGCGTTGGGGTACACCTGGTTGGAATTGATGAAAACGGAAGCGGTTTTGGTGCATCCGTTGTCAACGTTGGTGACCGTCAGGGTGTAGGTGCCCGCGGCATCGACAACCGGCGTCAGCGTGGTTTCACCCGAAACGATGCTCGGGCCGGACCATTCGTAGGTGAATTGCGGCCCGACAGATGCAGTTGCATTGATCGTGTACAAAGGCGCAAGGCAGGTGAGCGTAGTACCGGGGCCCGCATTTGCAGTGGGAGGCGTGATGTCCTGCGTCACGGTGACCTGAGCCAGATCGGTACACCCGCTGAGGGAATTCGTGATGACAAGGGTATAGGTTCCCGGTTGATTGACGGACGGGGTGGGGGAGTTGGCGCCTCCGATAATATTGCCGCCGTTGCTTGCCGTCCATACGAAATCATCGTTCGGTCCTTGGGTGGAACCACTGCCATCGATTTGAATGACGGGGAAATAACAATTGATCTGTTCCGGCGTAGCCACCACAGCCTCCGGCGTATCAAAATTGGCGTCGATTTCAACAAAATCCTCGCTGGTACAACCATTCACCGTATTGGTGACGAGTAAGTAGTAGACGCCGGGCTGATCGACGGTGGGCGACAAAGTGCCCTGGCCGCTGACAAAATTGCCCGGCGAAGCCGTCCATGTAAAGGTGAAATTCGCCCCGTTGGAGGCTTGTCCCTGCAATTGCACGGTTGGGTGCAGGCAGTTGAGCAGGTTGGCCGGTCCGGCGTTGGCGAGCGGGAAGTTTTGATTGCTGGTGACGTTCACGGTAACGGTTTTGGTGCAACCGTTATCCGTATTTGTTACGGTCAAGGTATAAGCGCCAGGAGCGTCGACCACTGGATTCAGGGTGTTTTCACCCGAAACGATGCCTGGTCCGTTCCAATCGTATTCAAATTCCGGACCTGATGAAGATCCGTTGCCGTTCAGCGTGATTTCGGGGAACTGACAGGTCAGGACCGCGGGTGGTGCTGCTACGGCGGTCGGCGGCGTTTGGTTGGCCGCTACCGTGACGAGGGTGGTAGCCGTGCAGTTGTTGGCAGGGTCGGTGACCACCACGGTGTAGGTGCCGGCAGCGCTCACGTTGGGCGAGGAGGTGTTGCCTCCACCGGTGATGATGCCGCCGTTGGAGGCGGTCCACTGGTAGTTCACGTTGCCGCTTTCGGACGATCCGTTGGCTTCCAGTTCAATGACCGGGTTGTAACAATTGACAATTTCGGGTGGGTTGATGGTTACAGTAGGCGGAATGATGTTGCCGTTCACCGTGACGCTGGCTTCGTTGGTGCAGCCGTTTGCCGTATTGGTCACGAGAATGGTGTAGGTCCCGGCCTGGTTGACCTGTGGGGTAAGGGTATTTTGACCGGAAACAAAATTACCGTCCTGTGTGCTCCATTGGAAGGTGAAATTGCCGCCCGTGCTCGATCCGACCCCGCTGATGCTGACGGTCGGATTGGTACAGCTGATGGGCGTATTTCCGTTCGCGACGGCATTGGGTACGTTAGCATTTTGCGGGACGTTCACCGTGACGGTTTTTGTACAGCCATTGTCGGTATTGGTCACCGTGAGGGTATAAGCGCCCGGCCCGTCGACGACCGGATTTAAGGTGTTTTCCCCTGAAACAATGCCCGGACCGCTCCAGTCGTAGGTAAAATTCGGCCCGGAGGAAGACCCGCTGGCGTCGAGCGTGACCTCGGGCGATTGGCAAGTCAGGGTGGGCGGCGGAGCCGCAACGGCGACAGGTTGGGTCTGATTGGCCGTTACGGACACGGTTGCCGTGCTGGTACAGTTGTTGGCCGGATCGGTGACGGTGACGGTGTAGGTGCCGCCGGCATTGATCGTGGGGGAAGAGGTGTTGCCCCCGCCGGTGATCACGCCGCCGCCGGAAGCCGACCAGGAGTAGTTGACGTTGCCGCTGGCGGAATTGCCATCCGCTTCCAGGTCAAAAGTTGGCGTGTAGCAATCGATCACGCCCGGTGGATTGATGGTCACTGTCGGCGGCTGAATATTGCCGTTGACGGTCACGCTGGCTTCATTGGTACAACCGTTGTTGGTATTGGTCACCGTGATGGTGTAGGTGCCGGCGAGGCTGACCTGCGGGTTCAGCGTATTGCCGCCGCTTACAATATTGCCGTCCGGAGTACTCCACTGATACGTGATGCCTGAGCCGGTGGTCGATCCGTTCCCATTGATGGAAACTGTCGGGTTGGTGCAGCTGATCGGGAGCGGCGCGTTGGCTACGGCATTGGGCAGCGTGTTGTTTTGTGGAATGGTCACCGTAACGGTTTTGGTGCAGCCATTGAGGTTATTGGTGACCGTTAGGGTATAGGAGCCGCCGAGGTTGACGATGGGTTCCAGTGTGGTTTCTCCTGAAACGATGCCGGGTCCCGACCATTGATAGGTGAAATCGGAGCCTTGTGAAGAGCCGTTGCCGTTGATCGTAATTTCAGGAGTCGTACAGGTCACTTGACCCGTGAAGGTGGCAGCCGCTACCGGCGGCGTCGTATTCTGAGCAATTGTGACTGCAGATGTGGTAGTGCATCCCTGCGTATCGGTGATGGTTACCGTGTACGTACCTCCATTGGTGAAGGTGGGTTCAGGCTGTGTGGAATTGTTGCTCCACAGGTAGGTGTAGCCTGGTGTTCCGCCGTCGACGCTGAGGTCGACCGTGCCCTGTGGGGTATAACAATCGATGTTATTGACCAGCGTCAGGTCCGATGTCAGCAGCGGAGGTTCATTCAGGGTGACGGTTTGTTCCTCGGTACACCCCTTGTTGTCCGTAGCGGTCACGGTATAGGTCCCGGCGCCCAGGTTGTTCAGGGTGGGGCCGGAGCCGCCGCCCGTCCAGACATAGGTGTACGGGCTGGTACCACCGCTGGCAGAAGCGGTGATAAAGCCGTTGGTGGCATTAAAACACTTTGGATCGTGTGGAGTGAGGTTCACATTCACATTGTATTCGATCAGGTTCACCGTCCCGCTGACGGTGCCGGTACAACCGTTTTCAGACGTGACACTGACCAAAGTATAGGTGCCGGGGTCGGTGACCGTAATTATCGTTGGACTGCTGGTAAAGGTCTCCGTTGTCTGGTTCCCTCCGACAGAATAAGTGACCTCCCAAGGGGCCAAACCGGTCATGGTGAAGGTCAGGTTGACTGATCCGGGAGTCCCTTCGCAGAAATAGCCCGAGCCGCTCAGGTTGGCGGTAGGGGCGGGTTCGAGGGTAACCGAAGCGGATGCGGTTTGGGTATTTCCGCATTTATCGGTCACTGTTACATCAAATATATTTGTTCCGGGTGTCGTGACGGTTATACTGGGGGTTGTCGCCCCTGTACTCCATAGATATGTATAAGGCGTTAGCCCCCCTGAAACCGTTGGTGAAATGGTAGCACTGGTGCCACCGCATAAGGTTTGGTCCTGTAGTTCCACCTCCAGAGGGACCACATCATTTATCTTAAAAACAATTTCCTGCAAGGAACAGGAACAGGCATTTTGGACCTGTATGACAATCGTTTCCTGACCCTCCTGTATCAGATCGTTGAACACAGACACGGGAATCAGGATCTCCGTTTGGCCTGCCGGAATAGTGATCGGGTTGGGCAGCGGCGCGTAGTCTTCGCCTTCGGTAGCGGTGCTGTTCGAACCGATGGTATAACCCACAATAACATCTTCGTTAAGATTGCCACCCACACGGACAAATTTGATAAAACCGCCGGTGCAGCCTTCGTAGGCAAACTGCTGGCCAGCCGGATAAACCGTTTCCGGCTTCACGGAACCGCCAGCGTCAAAGGACTGGGCTTTCAAAAAAACGGCTGAGGCATAGGCCGCATCGCCGATATCGGCAATAGCCAGTTTGATGTGGTAAGTTTGACAAGGCGTCACATCGGCCGTAGCCGTGAGCACCACGGTCCAGCCGTCCAGCTGACAGTCGGCGGCATTATAAACGGACTGGCCCGCGCAGCTGGGGCCTGGGCCTACGCCGGAATTGTTGTTGTTGACATAGTACTGGGAGTTGGTCAGGTGATTGACGTTGTTGATGGCTACCGGGGTGACGCCATCCGGCAGCAGAGCGATGTTTTTATTGCCCGTGATGCCCGGTCCGCTGATAAAAAAGCCGAAAACGTCGTTAAAATTGGAGTTTACGTATTCGCAGTATTCTTCAGAGCCGAATACAAATTCAAACTGAACGGTGCCTGCGGTCGGTTTGAAATCAAATTCAATGAGCGAAACGTCGTATTGATTGCCTCCGGTGAGCGTTGCGAGGTCGGTGTCGTCCGCCGAGTTGTTGCCAAAGCCTCCGTTGGCATTGGTGGCGTTATTGGGTCCGGGAAGGATGTTCACGTTGCCGGTGCAAAGCACCACGCCTGTGGCCAGGTTGATACTGGTAGTACCGTTGGTGAAGGTCCCGCGGGAGTTGCTGTTGCCGGCAGAGGTGACAGCCGTCACGTCGAAACAGTCGCCGCCGATGAGGGTGTTTTTGATCAGACTGGTAGCACCCACGCCGCCGGTGGTGGAAAGGTTGGGCGCCAGCATTTCAGGTGCCTGCTGCACAAACGCGTCCAGCCATTCATTGGAACAACTGGAACACTGAACCGAAAGGTACATGGGTACTTCGGTGGCGCCCGCTTCTCCACTGGCCACTTCAATGTCTATAAAAGTGGCGGTTTTTTTGGCCTGAAAACAGCGTTGCTGCGGCCGGTCGGCGCGGGAAATTGCCCTGGCGGCGGCGTCTTCAACAGGATCGGCCAGCACCGTTTTAAAGCTCGCTTTTTGCCCGGCTGCTGCCGGATTGGCGACGGCCACGTAGGTCTCGCCAGGCAAAAGCCCCTGAACCTCAATGCGGTTCAACCCCGGGGGCAGGGAGAGTGGTGTCCGAACCGTTCGCCCCGTCACTTGAATGACGGCAGCAGGTTGCTGGGCTGATACGTAGACACTTGGTAAAATAAAGAGGGGGATCAAAAAAAGAGCGTACCAACGAATCATCGGTGAGCAGTAGTTTTGGTTAGACGAATGGTCGTGTAATTGCATGCGTCCAGGCTGTTGCAAGGGAGCGGCCCAAACATTATTATTTCTGATTAATCAAAAAAATCGGCAGGAGGGAAAATTGAATTTCGGAAAGGGTCGGGGCGAATGTAAAAAAGTTCTGCTAAAATGTTAAAAAGCAGCTGGGCCATTTATCCCAAAACGTATAAAAAACTGCCTCGGTTGCGTAAAAAAATGCGCTTTCCGCTCGAAGCCGCCGCGCTACCTTTGCCTTTCGCCGGTCTCCTGATTTTAGCCGCCGGCTTTCTCTTTTCCGCATGGCCCGACCCAGCAAAAATGACAAAGCGTCCGCATCTACCCCTGTCACGACGCCCCTCATGGCCCAGTACCACCAGGTCAAGGCCAAACACCCCGATGCCGTCCTGCTCTTCCGCGTCGGCGACTTCTATGAAACCTTCGGCGAAGATGCCGTGCGCACAGCCCGAGCCCTGGGCATCACCCTGACCAGCCGCAACAACGGCGGCGCCGACGTAGAACTCGCCGGATTCCCCTACCACGCGCTGGATATGTACCTGCCCCGACTGGTGCGCGCCGGATACCGCGTCGCTATTTGTGAACAAATGGAGAAGCCGGTGCCCGGAAAAGTGGTGAAACGCTCTGTAACAGAGATCGTTACACCCGGCGTGACCACCGACGACGCATTGCTGGACCATCACCGCAACAACTTTCTGGCCACCCTTTCCTGGGGCAAAAACGAACAATTCGGCGTGGCATTTCTCGACATCAGCACCGGCGAATTTTTTGTCAGCGAAGGCGAAGCCACTGCGATGGACAAACTTTTCCAGAGCTTCCGGCCGGCCGAAATCGTGCTGCCCAAGAGCCGGCAAAAGGAATTCGCCGCCCTCTTCGGCGACCGGTTTTATTGCTATGCTCTGGAGGACTGGATCTTTACCCACGACTTTGCCCGCGAAAAACTGCTCCAGCATTTTCAAACGGCCAGCCTGAAAGGATTCGGCATCGAGGAACTCGACCTCGGACAAACCGCCGCCGGTGCAGCGCTCCATTATCTCGCCGCCACCGAAAACACCCGGCTGGCCCATATCCTGAGCATCAGCCGCCTGCAAACGGAACGCTACGTATGGCTCGACCGATTTACGATCCGCAACCTGGAACTGGTCGTACCAGCGCAGGAAAACGGCACGTCACTCCTGCAGGTGATGGATAAAACCCTGAGCCCCATGGGCGCCAGGCTGCTGAAAAAATGGATTCTGCTCCCTCTCACGAGTCTAAGCCAAATTCAGGAACGGCAGGAAATTGTGTCGTTTTTTATTGACCATCAAGACTTTACGGAAGGAATTGAGCCCCATATACGGCATGTCGGCGACCTCGAACGACTCATGGCCAAAACTGCCGTCGGAAAAGTAAATCCCCGGGAGCTCATGCAACTGCGCCGCGCCCTGCAGGCCATCGAACAGTTGAAAAATATGATGCAGAAAGAAGCCGGCGTGCTCCACAAACTCGCCGACAGTCTTAACCCATGCCAGCACCTCCGGCAGCGCATCGAAAACACCATCGCCCCCGACCCGCCCGCCGACATCCGCAAAGGCGGCGCTATCGCCGACGGCGCCCACCCGGACCTGGACGAACTCCGGGGCATCGCGCGCAACAGCCGCGACCTGCTGCTCGCCATCCAGCAACGCGAAACCGAACGCACCGGCATCACGAGCCTGAAAATCGGTTTCAACAATGTGTTCGGCTACTACCTGGAAGTCACCAGCAAGTGGAAGGAACAAGTGCCGGCCGACTGGACGCGCAAACAAACCATCGCCAATGGCGAGCGCTATATCACCCCCGAACTCAAGGATCTGGAAGGAAAAATTCTCGGCGCCGAGGAAAAGAGCCTGGAACTGGAAGAGCGCATTTTCAGGGAACTGGTGGAAGAAACCACCGGCTTCATCCAGCCCATTCAGCACGATGCCCAAATCGTTGCGCGGCTGGATTGCCTCCTTAATTTTGCCAAAATAGCCGTCCAATACCATTACGTCCGCCCCGACCTCGACGATTCTACGGTCATCGACATCCGAGCCGGCCGCCACCCGGTCATCGAACGCCAACTGCCTATCGGTGAACAGTATGTTCCCAACGACGTATGGCTCGACAATGATGAAGTACAGATCATCCTGCTCACGGGGCCCAATATGGCCGGTAAATCCGCCCTTTTACGCCAAACCGCACTCATCGTGCTAATGGCCCAGATGGGCAGCTTCGTTCCTGCCGACAGCGCAAGGATCGGGCTGGTCGACAAGGTTTTTACCCGCGTCGGCGCCAGCGACAACATCAGCGGCGGAGAGAGCACTTTTATGGTGGAAATGAATGAAACCGCGCTGATTATGAACAACATCAGCGAGCGTTCGCTGATCCTGCTCGATGAAATCGGTCGAGGCACCTCCACCTACGACGGTATTTCGATCGCCTGGAGCCTGGCGGAATTTCTGCACAGCAACGAACGCGCGCGGCCTAAAACGCTTTTTGCCACACACTACCACGAATTGAATGAATTGTCGGACACTCACCCGAGAATTCACAACTTTCACATCAGTACAAAAGAGCTGGGTCACAAGGTGATCTTTTTGCGGAAACTCACGCCGGGGGGCTCCAACCATTCCTTTGGTATACACGTAGCGCGCCTTGCCGGCATGCCTCCCTCTGTAGTGGAAAGAGCGCAGGAGATACTGCTCTCCCTTGAAAAACAGCACATTGAGTCAGTGGAAGGTGGAAAAGCGGCTGTTGACAACAAGGCAGATCGATCGAAAGCCCAGCCGGCTGCTGATGATCTGAAGAAAAAAGTGAAAAACATCGGCACGCCTTTGCAACTGCACATTTTTGACGTGGATGAATTTACGCTCAAGATCAAGGAGGAATTGTTGGCGCTCGATTTGAACACGATGACGCCGATGGATGCTTTGTGGAAACTGAACGAGTTGGTGAAAATCGCGAACAAGTAACGCCAACCTCCAGGTTGGCGTAGTTTCAAGCATTGCACGACCGGCCTTTTACAACATGGAAAAGCATAGTGCGACATTGGTGAAAATCGCGAACAGGTAACGCCAACCTCCAGGTTGGCATAGTTTCAAGCATTGCACGACCGGCCTTTTACAACATGGAAAAGCATAGTGCGACAAACGCCGACCCGGAGGTTGGCGCGACAGACATATTTCTCACCGGAGCCACCGGCTACCTCGGCACTCGCCTCATTCCACGGTTGCTGTCCCGGGGGCACAGGGTTACGGCTCTGGTGCGTCCCGGATCGGAACACAAACTGCCGCAAGGTGTTCGCATCGTTAGCGCCGATCCCCTGAAGGCTGAAACATTCCAGGAATTTGTTCCGGCCGGATGTGTTTTTGTTCAATTGCTGGGCATTCGCAAGCCATCGCCGAAGAAGGCTGCACAATTCCGGCAAATAGATCTGCCCTCTTTAAAAACCTCTGCAGACGCCGCCGTCCGGGCCAAAGTAAAGCGCTTTGTCTACCTCAGCGTGGCGCAGGAGCCGACCAAAATCATGGAGGCTTACCAGCAGGTTCGGGCGGAAGGCGAGCGGTATTGTCTCGAAAAAGGTTTGCCTTGCGTTTTTCTCCGACCCTGGTACATTGTCGGGCCCGGACATTGGTGGCCTTTGTTGTTATTGCCTTTTTACAGATTGGCGCGGCTTTTCCCGGTTTCGCGGCGGAAGGCGAAAGCCCTGGGATTGAACACTTTGCCGCAATTGCTCCGAGCCTTGACGGCGGCAGTGGAGTGCACTTTGGAGCAGAATCCGCTGGTCTGGGAAGTGGACGATTTAAGGAAGTTTTCAGGCGCAGCCTGGAAATAAAAGCAAGAAGCCGCCCGGAATGTTTCCCGGGCGGCTTCTTTTCAACACGCTGAAAATCAATTATTTCATTTTCAGATCAAACTCTGTTCTGCGGTTGGCGGCGCGTCCGGCGGCCGTTTTGTTATCCCCTACCGGCTTGGTGTCGCCATAGCCGGCATGGCTCATGCGGCTTGCCGCAACGCCTTTGCTGACCAGGTAATCGTACACGGCTTTCGCGCGGTTTTCGGACAGTTTCTGGTTCACTTCGGGTTTGCCGGTGTTGTCCGTATGACCGCTGATCGTGAGGTTGTATTCCGGATATTTTTGAAGCACTGCGGCTACGTCGTCCAGTACTTTTTTCGAATTCGGGAGCAAAGTGGCTTTCCCGGTTTCGAATTGGACGGCTTTAACGGCGAGGTCGACTTTCGCCTTGTCTTCTTTTTTCATTTCCGGGCAGCCTTTGTTGGAGGCCGGGCCGGGCTGGTCGGGGCAGCGGTCGTCGCGGTCGATGGTGCCGTCGTTGTCGCGGTCCGGGCAGCCTTTGTTGGCTATGGTGCCTTTGTCGTTGGGGCACATGTCGTCGCCGTCGGCAATGCCGTCGCCATCGCGGTCGGGACAGCCGCTGAGGGCTGCGGAGCCAGCTTCGCGCGGGCATTTGTCCGACTTGTCGGGAATGCCGTCGTTATCGGTATCGGGGCAGCCGCGGAAAGCCGGAATGCCTTTGTCCTTCGGACAATCGTCTTCCGCATCGGTGATGCCGTCGCCGTCGGCGTCGGGGCAGCCCATGAGCGCCACTGCGCCCGGCACGTCCACGCATTTGTCGTCGGCATCGGCTACGGTATCGCCGTCGCGGTCGGGACAGCCCATTGCGGAAGCCACGCCGGGCACCGTCGGGCATTTGTCGCTCACGTCGGGGATGCCGTCTTTATCGGTGTCGAGGGGCATTTCGGGTTCTTGTTTGCCGCCGAAATAAGCCGTGAAACCGACGCCGTGCTGCCAGTGGGTTTTATCGTTGAAAGAAACCCGGTATTGCGTCTGCGGGTTGATGTACAATCCTTCCACGATGCGGATATTGAAGCCCAGGCCGAGCGGCACGTTGAAGTCGAACTCGTCGCCGTCGGCATCGAAGTCGTAGGCACTGCCGGCTCCGGCGTGGAGGTAGGGATTGATGGCATTACCGTATTTAAAAAACTGGTATTGGAACAGGGCGTCGAGGTTGGCCAGGAAGTGGCGACGTTCGATGCTCACCCCGTCCGAAATGTCTGTAACGCCGAATTTTACGGGAATCACCAGGTAGCCGCCTTTGAAAAGACGGCAGTTGTAGGCAAGTTCGGCGCCGCTGCCTTTGGCGTTCGCCCAGATGTCGTCCCATTTCGGGTCGGTGGCGAGCGGCGTTTGATAGTTGTACAGGGTGTACCGGTAGGAAAAGCCGTGCTTGGGTTGGGCTTGCGCAGCAGTTGAGCCAAGTAACAAGGTGATTACAAGGCAAAGCAGTAGTAAAAACTGTCGCATGATTAGTGTTTTTTTGAAAAAAGAAAGAATGATTTGGTCGTGGGCCAAATGTACTAAGTCCTGTGATTGCCACAACATTCTGTTAAAAAATGTTGATTAAGCCCCATTTTAACAAAAAAACAATGGTCATACTACTGCGGGACGTTCAATTTGCTCGCCCCTCCCGGCGGGATTTTCTTTTTCAGAATGGCCTGGGCGCTATCCATCACGGCGCTGAGCCGGGGGAGGTCATAACTCAGCAGATTCAGGTTTTTTTCGTAGTCGGCGAGGGTGACACCGTGCAGTTCGAACACCTGACCGTAGTAAATTTTGGCCAGGCTGTCGCGGGAGTAGCCGCTGATACCGTTGGTCGCAGCATCGGCTACACTGAGATCAGCCATGATGCCGGCCATTTTTTCGTCGGGCCAGATGGGCTGTTCCACTTTTTTGCCACAACCCAGCAGGGCGGGAATGATCAACAACAATACTTTTTTCACAGATATTCTTTTGGGAAAAAGTAGGCCCTGACCCGGGCGTTGCCTTCATAAAAGGATTGCCAATCGGGCGCGGTAGATTCGATTTGAACGATACCGCAGGTGGGCACATTATCGATAAATGCGTCGGAAAAACGGTTGGCCAGCTCGGTAAGGGTCGGGTTGTGGCCAAAAAGCAGCACAGTATGCGCATTTTCAGGCAACCTGCTGATAATGCGGAGAATATCGTTCGGAACAGCCTCGTAAATATTCGGATCCAGTATCATCTTTTCATCGGGCACACCCAGGGTTCCTGCGAAAATTAATGCAGTGGAAAATGCGCGCTTGGCCGGGCTGCTGACCACCAGATCGGGTTCAATGCCCTGTTTTTTAAGCAATTGCGCCATTTTCGGAGCATCGCTTTGGCCGCGCCCGTTGAGCGGCCGGTCAATGTCGCGCAGGCCCGGGTGGTCCCAGCTCGATTTAGCATGGCGGATCAAAAAAAGAGTACGCATGGGCAGTATGGTAAGTGGGCGCCAAAGATACGGGCGGCGGAAAGGTCTGCGCGCCGTACTTTTGAAGTTTGTATAAAACTTAAACGCGCCGATAAAGAACGAACGGAGAACCATCCGGGCTGTTTCAGGGTTTAATCCTTTTTGTCCACGCTTCCTTTTTGTTCCGCTGCAGCACAGATCCATGCAAAAACTCTGGCTCAAAGATTTCGAGTTCAACATCAACCCCGCAACGGCCCAGGCAGGCCAGCAGCTCGTGCAGGCAGGGACGGTGCGTGCCTTGCGGGAGGTGGAGAAACATTTCTGGGTGGCGCTGGTAGATGATCCGGACGATGCGCCCCGGGAAGTCGAAGTGATCATTACGCCGCATAAAATCAAGGCATTTACCTGCGAATGCTGGCCTGCAGGCCGCCGCCTCATGTGCCCGCACATCGCTGCGACCTTGCTGAAACTGAGGCAGTTCCTGGAACAAAAAGCCGAGGAACGCCGCGCCCGTGCCGAAGCGCAAGCCACAGCCGACACCGGCCGGCTTACGGTCCAGAACGTCCTGAACGACGTGACACCCGATGCCCTTTTGGATTTTGTACGCGATTACGCGCGCCGTGACCGCGATTTTGCCCTGGCCCTGAAAACCCAGTTCGCCGGCTCGCTGGAAGGACCGGTCAATCCTTTCCTGCTGGTACTGGACGCCGCTATTCCCCGCAGTCTGGTCGCCGGCTCCGGAGCCCGCGAGACCGATTTCCGGCGCCTGCGCAAAACCCTGGATGAACTCGACACCCAGATGAAGTCCGCATTGGCAGAACACAACTACCGCACGGTATTTCAGATCGCCACTGCTTTGCTGGAAAAAATCGGTCCTTTTCTGGCCAAAAACAACGAGCAAAAGCGCGTCCTGCTCGCTCATTTTTGCCAGGAAGCCCTGCAACTGCTCATTCGGCTCAATGAAGAAGCACTGTCGCCCGAACTGCGGGCGGGGATTTGGGACGCCGCGTTTTCCTTGGCCGAACGACAAATCGCCGCTCCCGAACTGGGCCGAGAACTGATTCTCTTCCTCACGGCTACCGTGGCGACTGACGAAACGCGGTTCAAGCGCATCGAAACGCTCTTTCAACACACGCCTGCGCCAGCGCCGCCGCTGGTGCTGCACTTGTTCCTCGCTGCCCTGGCACAGCGCGGATTGCCGGCCGCCGCTGCGCGGGTACTTGACGATTATGCCGAGCGGCCAGCTGTAGTGAAGGCCGCTGTGCTCGAATTGTATTACCTGAAGCACTGGGAAGCCGCCGCCCATGCAGCCACGTATTTTTTAGCCAAAAATATTTTCCATGCCGGGGAGCGCCGCGAACTGGAAGATGTACTGCTGATCATCGCTGAAAAGACCGGCGACAAGCCCGGCATTTACCGCTTGCTGCGCGAACGTTTTTTACAAAACGGCCAATTCGATTTTTACAACCGCCTGAAAACCAGTGCCGGAGACGATTGGCCGGCCGAACGGGAGCAACTCCTCGCAGAACTGGCGCAGCGGGCCGACTTCCGCAAACTGGCCGCCGTATTCGCCGCTGAAAACGACCTCGGGGCCCTTTCCGAACTCCTGTCGAAGTCCGACGACCTCGCTTTTTTGCAACGCTACGAAGACCAGTTTCTGACCGCCGACAAAACTTTTATTCAGGAACGCTATGTGGCAGTTTTATCCGGACACCTTTCGGGGCATTTTGGCCGCCCGGCCTCGGCATACGTGCGGGATGCACTCCAGCATTTACTTCAAAAAAATGAAAGCGCCCTGGTGATCGGGATCATCCGCGCGCTCACGGCCGCTTTTCCCGAACGCCATACCTTGCCCGAAGAACTGGCCGAACTTTTTCCGAAAACCCGCAGAAAGTCGATTTTGCAGGCCTGAAATCGCTTTAACCCTCCGCTGAAACATGAAAGTCGAAGTTTGGGCCATCGGTAAAACCTCCGAAACATACCTCGAAACGGGCTGCGCCATTTTTGAAAAAAGGCTGAAAAACTACCTCCCGTTTGCCTGGACCATCCTGCCCGACGTGCGACTTAAAACCACCGACGGTGCGCTGCTCAAAAGAGAGGAAGCCAGACTGGTTTTGTCCAAACTCTCCCCCGATGATGGCCTCGTGCTGCTCGATGAACAGGGCCAGACTTTCACCTCGGTGGAACTGGCGCAGTGGCTCGACAAACGGCTGGCAGCCCCGCACCGGCGCCTGATTTTCCTGATCGGCGGCGCTTTCGGCTTCTCACCCGATATTTATGCCCGCGCCAATTACCGGATCTCCCTTTCAAAACTGACCTTTTCGCATCAAATGGTGCGGGTTTTCCTGCTCGAACAACTCTACCGCGCCATGACGATCCTGCGCAACGAACCGTACCATAATCCGTAGGCTACGTTTACGAAACTTTCAAAGTTTCGTAAACGTAGCGTGTCCCCTATTGCACGTTTACGAAACTTTGAAAGTTTCGTAAACGCAGCGTGTCCCCTATTTCACGTTTACGAAACTTTCAAAGTTTCGTAAACGTAGCGTGTCCCCTATTGCACGTTTACGAAACTTTCAAAGTTTCGTAAACGCAGCGTGCCCCCTATTGCACGTTTACGAAACTTTCAAAGTTTCGTAAACGTAGCAAGTGTTCCATTTTCATCATTCATCGTTCATCATTACGTCCCGTGTTTATCACCTACCTCATTATCGGCACCACCGTTCTCGTCTCCATGTTGGCTTTCAACAATGGCGACCTGATGTACAAACTGAAACACTGGCCCTACGCCGAGGCGCGGCGCGGCGAATACTATCGCTGGCTGGGCGCCGGTTTTCTGCATGCCGACTGGATGCACCTGATTTTCAACATGATGACGCTGTATTTCTTCGGCGCCGACCAGCGGCCGGCTTCTTGGAAGGAGGAAGGCATCGGTTTTCCCGGGGTAGAAGGATGGTTCACGCAAACCTTTCCGCAAGCGGGTAGTCTGCTGTACCTGGCATTTTATCTGGTGGCCATCGCTGTCGCATCGGTCGGGACGTACATGAAGCACCACGACAACCCCGCTTTTGCCAGCATCGGTGCTTCGGGGGCCGTTTCGGCGGTGTTGTATGCGGCCATTCTGATGAATCCTACGATGAGCCTGTATCTGTTTTTTATCCCGATTCCTATCCCTGGATTCATTTACGGAGTGCTTTACCTGTGGTATTCCTCGCATTCTTCACGGCGCGGCGGCGACGGGATCGACCACCTGGCGCATTTTTACGGGGCGGTTTTCGGGTTCACTTTTCCGCTGCTGATCCAACCGGGCTTGTTTCTGGATTTTGTCGCCCAGCTGCAGGCCTGGATGAAATTATAACCTGGCTGAAAAACGATTGACCTGATTTCCAGCCACTTGAAACCAAAGCAGATTTTTCAGCAACGCGGAACTGTCCGGAAAGCAACACTTCTCCCTTATTTTTGCAACAAAACCCGCAAACGACGTGTTTTAAGAACCATAATTTCCAACCTTACTTTTTTTCATCAACCTCTTTTCTACAATGGCAAACCAATTTTCGGACGCCACTTTTCAAACGGAAGTGCTTGGCAACGATAAAGTTACGGTCGTAGACCTTTGGGCCGAATGGTGCGGTCCATGCAAAGCAATGAACCCCATCATTGAAGAACTGGCCACTGAATTCGACGGTCGCGCAGTAGTCGGCAAACTCAACGTGGACGACAACCCTGAAGTACCCACGCAATATAACGTCCGAGGTATCCCGACCTTTCTGATTTTCAAAGGCGGCGAACTGAAAGAAAAACTCGTCGGCATGCAAACCAAGCAAACGCTCGTCGGCAAAATCGAAGCGCACCTGGCATAAGTCGCTTTGCGTCAGAATTTTAGCCCCTCGTTTCATGCTGCAAACGAGGGGTATTTTTTTTTGAAAAACCTGCGGATTCCCCGCTACTTTGCGCCCCTCAACTGATCGCCGCTTGCATCTCGCCCGTCTGAAACTCACCCAATTCAAAAACTACGAGCACCAGGTCCTCGACCTCTCGCCGAGGCTCAACTGCTTTACTGGCCTCAACGGCGCCGGCAAAACCAATCTGCTCGACGCGGTCCACTACCTCTGCCTGTGTAAAAGCCACACCGGCCTGCCCGACCGCAACCTCGTGCGCCATACCGGCGAATTTTTCCGCCTCGAAGGCCGTTTTGAACGCGAAGGCGAGACCGAAAATGTGGTGATCAAACTCATCCCCGGGCAACGCAAGGACATCGAACGCGACGGCGCCCCTTTTGAACGGCAAACCGACTACATCGGGCAGTACCCGGTGGTCATGATCGCCCCCGACGACGTGTCGCTGGTGCAGGAAGGCAGCGAAGAACGCCGTCGTTTTCTCGACGCCACGCTTTCCCAGATCTTCCCGGAATACCTGCACAAACTGCTCGTTTACAATACACTCATCAAACAGCGCAACGCCCTGCTGAAACAGTTTGCCGAAGAACGGCGCTTCGATGCGGCGCTGCTGGAAGCCCTCGACCGGCAGTTGCCCGGGCCCGCACAGCTGCTTTTCGAACGCCGGCAAGCCTTTGTTCTGGAACTGGCGCCGCTGTTCCAGGAATTCTACGCGGCCATCTCCGGAAGCCGGGAGCTGGTGAGCCTGGCCTACGATTCCGACCTTTCAGAAGGAAATTTTTTGAGCAAATTGAACGATGCCCTGGAAAAGGACCGCATCCTCCAGCGCTCCACTTTCGGACCTCACCGCGACGACTTGCTCCTGTTCATGGACGGGCAGCCGGTGAAGAAATTTGCTTCACAAGGGCAGCTCAAATCTTTTCTCCTGGCCCTGCGGCTGGCCCAGTACGAGGTGCTCCGCCGGGAAAAAAACACGGCGCCGCTGTTGTTGCTCGACGATATTTTTGACAAACTCGATGCACAGCGGGTCCGTCAGCTGGTCGGGCTGCTGCTGGGCCGCAACTTCGGCCAGATATTTATCACCGACGCTCAAAAAGAACGCATGGAAGCCATTATGGCCTCTTTTGGCACGGAGTACCTGTTGTTTACGGTGGAAGACGGGAAAGCCGCGCCAGTGTCCTGAGCGGGCGTTCAGGGCACTTCTCCTTCGATCCAAAGGATTTCCGGTTTGCGTTGTTTGTTGAAAAACACCCTTATTTTCTTGCGGAATTCGCCGTGCAGAGAGGATTCAAATTCGATCAGCACCTGGCCGTTTTCACCCGGCGCAACGGGCTCCTCCGTCCACTCGGCGGCCGTGCAACCGCAGCTGACGCGGACCGTCTGGAGGAGCAAGGGCTCCGCGCTCACGTTTTTGTAGCGAAACATAAAACGCACCGTTTTGCCGGCAGGCACTTCACCGAAATCGTGGTCCTGCTCGGTCAGCCAGCTGACCACGGGCGCAGGTGGCGGGCTGGAAACCTGGAAAATGGGCGTCAGCAGAAAAAAGAGCGCTGAAAAAAGACTGGTGAGCATGTTGTAAAATGTTCAGCCGCTGCAACATGGCGCGCGGGGAAGTTGTCCAATATGGGTTATCGCCTCAAAGTTCCGAATTCGCACAAAATCAAACGTTTTTCACAGACAAAATCGAAAATTCATGCGCTACTTGCTTCTCTTCATGCTCCTCGTAGGCCTGTTTGTGGTCGGCAAACGCGGTTGTTCCTGGTCGATCCACGGATTCGGCGGCACCCACGGCGAAGGCCCCGTAAAAAATGAAACCCGCGCTGTCGAAGGCTTTCACGGCATCGACCTGCAACTCTCCGGCGAGGTCGAAGTAACCGTTTCGGACCAATATTCGGTAGAGGTATCGGCACAGGAAAACCTGCTCCCGCTGCTCAAGACCGAGGTCGTCGACGGCCAGTTGAAGATTTATTTCGAAGGCAATGTGTCCTGCGACGATCCGGTCCGGGTCCGCGTCTCCGCGCCTTCATTCGATGCTTTTGAAATCAGCGGCAGCGGTAAAATCACCACGGCATCCGTGATCAAAAGCGATCGACTGGCATTGAATATCACCGGCTCCGGTGACCTGATCCTGCCGCAGACCGAAGTGCGCGAAGCCGCAGTCGATATCAGCGGCAGCGGCACCGTTCAAATCGGCGGCACAGCCAATCAATTGGATGCAACGGTCTCCGGCAGTGGCGACGTACAGGGAAAAAATTTCACTACGGCCATTTGCAAGGCGAACATAGGTGGCTCGGGAACAGTGACTTGTGATGTGTCACAGCGCCTCGAAGCCGAGGTCACCGGCAGCGGAGACGTGTTCTACACCGGCAACCCCGAGGTGCAGATGGAGGTGTCGGGATCGGGGTCGGTGAAGAAGATTTGAGGATGTTTCAGTTGGGCGGTTCAGACAGGAATTGTCCTAAAGTGTCGTCAAAACAGGATTGTTATTCCCCGACGAAAGTTTTTTTAGACAGGATAAACAGGATGGACAGGATAAAATCATGGCGGCTTCGCCACCATGTGCGGGCAAGTCGGCGGAGCCGACGTTTATCCTGTCCATCCTGTTTATGCTGTCTAAAAAAATACTTTGTCCTTGAAAACGCATGATTTATTAACCCTTGATTCGCCTGTCTCATGCTCCAGTTTACATCTGGGCAGTATCTTTGTCTCCCCTTCATCGCTCATAAAACCGCCCCGTGTCAGCCCCCAGCTGAACGGTTTCGTGCAAACGGGCTTCCGTCACCACGGTCGGCGCAGCGACTCCGCTGCCCAGCCTGCGCTCGTTTTCCAGCACGCGAATTTCATCCCAAAGGCCATTTTCGAGGAAATGCCGCAGCGTTTCAGCACCGCCTTCCACCAGTAAAATGGATTTTCCGGCGGCGGCCAGTTTTTCTAAAAGAACCTTGCACAAGTCGTCCTGGCGTTCAGGAAAAAAGATCGTTTGTGCCCATTCGCCGGGTCGCACAGGGCCAAAAATCCACGTTGGCGTGGTATCGTCGAGCAGGTGATGGGTTGCGGGAATTTTCCCCGAGCGGTCAAAAGCGACACGCAAAGGCGATTTTCCCGGGAAATACCGGGTGTCCAGCCGTGGGTTGTCGATCACGGCGGTATGGGTTCCGACGAGGATGGCATCCGCTTCGGCGCGCCAGCGGTGTCCGATCCGCAGGGCTGCGGGTCCGGAAACAGCAGTTCTTTCGCCTTTTTTCGCCAAAAAACCGTCGCGGCTTTGGGCCCATTTAAGGATCACGTAAGACGTTTTCTGTTGGATCCATTTGAAAAAGGGCCGGTGGAGCGCACGGCCTTCCTCTTCCAGCACTCCGGTAATTACGTCCACACCGGCTGCGCGCAATTTGGCCACGCTTTGCCCTGCCACCAGGGGGTTGGGGTCGGTGCA
>JBGAJY010000028.1:0-38890 GCA_044224705.1 Saprospiraceae bacterium | reverse complement strand
CTTGAGACGGGCCTGAAAGCCACCAATTCCAATTTCACCAACGACGTGGTCGTGGAAAACAACGTCGGCCAGGGCTGGGTGAAAGACCCCGGCCTGACGGCCAAATACAAACTCGACGAAAGGATTTTGGCTGCCTATTCTGCCCTCGACATGAAGTTTGGCGACAAAACGAATGTCAAGCTCGGCCTGCGGTACGAGTTTACCGACTCCAATTTGGGTTCTGAGGAAGAGGCCAATATCGTTGACCGGGAATATGGACGCTTGTTCCCCAGCTTCTTCGTTTCCCATGAGTTCAACAAGCAGCACTCGGCGAATTTTTCCTACACCCGGCGCATCACCCGGCCTACTTTCAACGACATGGCGCCTTTCGTCATCTTTATGGATCCCTATACTTTCTTTTCAGGCAATTCCGCTTTGCAGCCCGCCGTCGCCAATTCCGTCAAGTTGGACTATCGCCTCCACACCGTCCTTTTCTCGCTGCAATACACGGTGGAAGACAGCACCATCGCCCAATTCCAGACCCGGGTGGACCCGGCCACCAACCGGCAGTTGTTTTTTGCTGAAAATCTGAAAGACCAAAAAACGGCCTCCTTTACGCTGTCCTTCCCCGTCAACCCGACCAACTGGTGGAGCATGCAGTACAACGCCACGGGCGTTTATACCAAACTCCGCAACTACTACGATGGCCAATTGCTCAGCTTCGACCAAAAGAGCCTCAACCTGTTTGCTTCGCAAACTTTCACTTTGCCGAAAGATTTCACCTTTGAAGTCAGTGGGTTTTACAACTCCAAAAGCCTCTTTGGCGCCTACACCAACAAGCCGTTCGGCTCGCTGAACGCCGGGTTGCAGAAAAAATTCAGGGACGACAAAGGCACGCTCCGCCTCGGCTACGACAATATTTTCAACACTTTGATATGGAAGGACGAACTTGACTTGCCCGACCAGGGACTTTTCCTCTACGACTCATGGCAGTTTGCCCAACCCACCATCAAGGTGACTTACAGCCGCAGTTTTGGCAACAAAAAACTGAAAAGCCAGCGGCAGCGGGAGACGGGTTCTGAAGCGGAGCGCAAACGGGTGAATTAAGCCCCGGCTTATTTCACCCTTGAAAACCATATTTTATTCACCTTAAATTCTTATCAAAACGAAAACAATGATTCCAATCCTCGCGGCGACTGGAATTGGAATGTGGTCGCAACATCAGTTGATGTGGCTTACGGGTTGCCAAAAGCCCTCTTATTTACGCTTGGTATGGAGGGAAATGGAATCGAGCCGATGAACTCCTGTGTGTATACCGTCATGTAAACCACAAAAAAATAAGGGTCACGTTTCTCAACGTAACCCCTTGATTCTCAGTGTCGGGATACCAGGATTCGAACCTGGGACCCCCTGCTCCCAAAGCAGGTGCGCTACCGGACTGCGCTACATCCCGAAAAAGAGTGGCAGTAACAGTCGCAGATTGCAGCATAAAAACTGCTTCCGCCAACTGCAACTGCCACTAATCATGCGGAGAGTGAGGGATTCGAACCCTCGGTACGAGTTAACCCCGTACGACGGTTTAGCAAACCGTTGGTTTCAGCCACTCACCCAACTCTCCAAGGGCCGCTAAAAGCGAGCGCAAATGTAAGTGCTGTTCGATCTTATCGCCAAACCTTTTTTTGCTTTCTTTTAGTTTACTCGTTCAGGCTCATTTTGATTTTTTTCTCCAGCTCGGCAACGGTGTCCTTAAAGATCAGGTCCGTATCCATCATATCCTGAACGGCCTTGCAGGAGTAAATGACCGTGCTGTGGTCCCGGCCGCCAAATAATTCACCGATGGATTTCAACGATTTATTGGTGAGTTTTTTGGCTAAAAACATCGATAACTGGCGGGCAATCACAATGTTGCGCTTGCGCGTTTCCTGGTGCAGCCGTTCGACCTGCACTTTAAAATGCTCCGCAACGAGTTGCTGGATGGACTCAACGGTGATTTCTTTGTTGAGCGTTACCACAAAGTTGCGGATCACCTCTTTGGCTAATTCCAGATCGATATCCCGGCGGATGAGGGTTGATTGCGCCAATAAGGAAATCATCACACCTTCCAGTTCGCGGATATTGTTTTTGATGTTATAGCAAATAAATTCCAGGACCTCCTGTGCCACTTCCACGCCTTCAAGGTTCATTTTAGTGTCGAGGATGGCCATACGGGTTTCCAGGTCGGGTGCTTGAAGATCGGCACTCAAGCCCCATTTGAAGCGGGAAATAAGGCGGTCTTCGATGCCTTCAAGGTTCTTGGGCGCGCGGTCGGAAGTCAGGATAATCTGCTTTCCGTTCTGGTGCAATTGGTTGAAGATGTGGAAAAAGATTTCCTGTGTCTTTTGTTTGCCGGACAAAAACTGGATGTCGTCCAGAATGAGTACGTCAATCAATTGGTAGAAATTGACGAAATCATTGACTGCATTGTTTTTGATGGCCTGAATGATCTGGTTGGTGAATTTTTCGGCAGAGACGTACAAAACAGCCTTGTGCTCAAAATTCCGCACGATCTCATTGCCGATGGCCTGAGCCAGGTGGGTTTTCCCCAAGCCGACATCGCCAAAAACGACCAGGGGATTGAAGGCCGTTCCGCCCGGTTTTTTTGCAATGGCAAGTCCCGCATTGCGCGCCAACCGGTTGCAATCGCCCTCAATAAAGTTGTCGAAAGTGTAGTGAGTGTTGAGTTGTGGCTCAACCTTGATGCGCCGGATACCTGGAATGACAAATGGGTTTTTTATCATTTCCGCATCGAACACGCCAGGCACAGGCTCATTGTCCTTTTCAGCCGAGGGCTTGCCGGTTTGGCGGGGAGATGGGTAGGCAGATACGGGAGCGCCGTTTTCCGGAATATGGTAAACGAGCCGACCGCGCTCGCCAAGTTCCTGGCGAATGCTTGTCTTGAGGAGCTGAACATAGTGTTCCTCGAGCCATTCGAAGAAGAACTTGTTCGGCACTTGGATCGTCAGCACATTGTTGTCCAACTGCACAGGTTTGATCGGTTCAAACCAAGTTTTGAAGCTCTGTGGGCTTACGTTTTTTTTGATGATACGCAGACAACTGTCCCATACCATCTGGCAGTCGTTAGTCATACCGGAATGGTGCATTTGGGTGAGGGGTGAAAGCCTGGAAATAATATAGTAGAGAGTAAATTCGGTCGAGACAGGGTGACAAAGTTTCCGCTTTTCTTTTAATCCGCGAAGCCGAAGTTGCTTTTTTCGACTAAAAATTTTGGAAGCGTAAAAAAGACGTCATGGGCGGTTATTAAACCTTAAAATGTCAAAAAGTTAAATTTCTAATGTTTTATAATTTTGAAAAAATACCATAAACCAGATTTATAAGCCGAATTTTCCTTTATTCGACAAAAATTATATTAAATTATAGTTAAAAAGACAAATGGGCTGTTCGGGGAGCAGTCGCCAAATGCAGACAGGAAATTTATACAAAAAACTGAGAGTCAGGCACTAAGGATTGTACGGACGAATGCATGCCCCACTCTTAAATGCCCAAATCAGGGCCATGCCTTCCCGCTTGATTGAAGCGGTCGAAAAAAAAGAAAGGTTTTCGTAATTATAATGTTATGTTGGATTGAAAAAGGCTAATTCAAGCGTTGTCAAGGTGTTACACAAAACCGGTATCAAAAAAGCTGGCCGGCTTCGGTTCGAAGCGCAATTACGGCCTTTTGGAGCGGCGTCGGCTGCCCCTGGTTGTTCAGCATACGAAGCAGCATTTCCACTAAAACATCGTCGCTGGCTTGCGGGTCGAGGCCCTCGGCTGCCTGTACAACAAAATTCAAGGTTTCGTCTTTGGACACAGAAATGATTTTCCAAAGCGTTTCAGAGACATACAATTGCTGCGACGTATTGTGGTCAAATTCCTGGCGGATAGCCAAGAGCATGGCCCCTTTTAAGTCGGACACCGTCATGCCGCCCATTCGTATCCTGAGCAGCACATTCATGATTTCCATGCGGTCGCACAAAAGAGTAAGCCGCTCATAGGCTTGCAATCGAAGGGGAAGGGATATTTTTTGCGATTCTGTACGCAGCGTGAGCAGATTGGTGCGCTGCACATCGTCCAGATACAATTTTAGCAGGTAGTAGGCCGTGAAGAAGACAACCAGCCCTGGAATCGTGAATTTGAGTATTTCAAAAAATGTTTCCATGTTGAGAATTGACGTTGACTTGGAAAAACGGGCGGCAAAGGTAGCATTCGAGACCTAAACATTTTGGGCGGAAATCCGTTAAACCGTTTTAATTTTGCCTCATATTGATCTGCATAATTATGGAAAATACGCTTACTGCCCCGGCTGCCACTTTACCCGTTTCGCTCACGAATGACGCCGCGGAACAACTGAACATGATCCGTCAACAGGAGAACATTCCTGCCGATTATTGCCTTCGAATTGGTGTAAAAGGAGGTGGATGCTCCGGGTTTTCCTATATCCTGGGTTTTGACCAGGCGCAACCCAACGACGACCGGTTCGAAATAAACGGGATCCCCGTCGTGATGAACAAAGCCCACGCCATTTATCTGCTGGGCATGGAAATTGATTTTGTCAACGGCCTGGACAACCGCGGATTCACGTTCAGCAACCCAAATGCGACCTCAACCTGTGGTTGCGGGACTTCTTTTTCAGCCTGATCTAAAAACCTGGAAGAACCATCCGGAATAATAAAGCCGGTGCGCACAACTGTGCGCACCGGCTTTATTTTAGGTTTCACCCAAACTTCAAATTTGGCTTAAATCAACCACGAAGCACTTGGAGTAGCCTTTTTTGATGGCTTCCTTGCGCAGTTTTTCTGCTGTAGGGCGATCGGTTACCGGGCCGAGGATGAGTTTGTAAATTGTATTCTCGGTTGCTTCCGGCATGGGCTGCATGGTAAGCAACACCTTGCCCGGCCATATTTTCTGGAGTTTGGCAATCTCCGGAAATACATTGGGAGCATTGTAAAGGGTGGTCACCTGTACGCCAAAGCCTTGTTTGGGGGGCTTTTGCAGATCTATTTGGTACAACTCGGAAGGTGTGTTGGCTGTTTTAGCCGATGGAAGTTTGGTGGCATCCGCAGTGGACGGAGCGGCTGTTTTTGCCGCAGTCGTCGGTTTGGAATTTGTCACACCCTTGGTTGCCGCAGTTGGTTTCGCGGTGCTGGATGTGCTGTATTGTGCCGGCCGGGCATCATTGGCAACGTTTGTGGCCGGCTTCGATGTTTGGGATGGCGGGACCAGGGTAGAGCGCTCTTCTTCGACCGGTTTTTCAATTACTTCCACTTTGACCTTTGCGGATCCGACTTTGATCAGGTCAAGTTCTTCGGCACCTCGACGCGAGACTTCGATCACATAGCCATCGCGATAGGGACCGCGATCATTGACGCGAACGACTACCGAAAGTTTATTATCGAGGCGCGTTATCCTGACCAGGGTGCCAAATGGAAGGCTTTTATGGGCGCAGGTGAGTGCGTTTTTGTCGTAAATTTCGCCGCTTGACGTTTTGCGGCCGTGTAAGGCGTCGGAGTAGTAACCAACTTTGCCATATTCTTCCAGGGCCCATTCGAAGGCCGTTAGGCCCAGCCAGCCGGCAGTCAGAGTGGAAAAAAGGAAGAGAATGTTAAGGGTTTGGCGGATCATGGTAGCGATGTTTACGTGAACAGTATTTGCTTGATTGACAAAGGTAACGATGAAAGCGCGCCAAACTTTTGTTATTGGCCCGAAAAAAAAATCAGTACGCCTCAATAAATCATTGATAATCAGATGAAATCACGATGAAAAAACCTGATGCATTGAGCCGTCAGCGCGCTGTGTACCTCGATGGCGCCTACGGCCAAAGGCAAAAAATTCCTTTTGGCCCTGCAGAACTTGAACGTCGTGCGCATCAGTCGATGCCCCCCGAGGCCTGGGCGTATATTGCAGGGAGCGCAGGATTGGAGCGTACAGCCGATGCCAATGAACGCGGATTTGATCGTTGGCGAATATGGCCCCGAATGCTTCGAAATGTGGAAAACCGGGATACTTCCACGGAATTATTGGGTCAAAAAATACCGGTTCCCTTCTTTTTTGCGCCTATCGGAGTGTTGGAAATGGCGCATCCGGAGGCCGATCTGGCGGTTGCTCGTGCCGCAGGTACCTGGGGAGTGCCTTACGTTTTTTCCAATCAGGCTTCTGTCCCGATGGAACGCTGCGCGGCCGCCATAGCCGATACACCCCGGTTTTTCCAATTGTACTGGAGTCGTTCGGACGAACTGGCAATCAGCCTGATGCAACGGGCGGAGGCCTGCGGCTGCTCCGCCGTTGTGGTTACTCTCGACACCACTATGTTGGGTTGGCGTACCCGCGACCTGGATTTGGGGTGGCTGCCATTTTTACAAGGAATGGGTATTGCTCAATATACTTCCGACCCCGTTTTTCTCCGGTTGTTGGATGAACCCGAAGCTGAGGCGCCGGCTAAAAGAAGCATCACTTATGACGCAGTTCGGACCTTGCTGTCTGCTGCCAGGCATTTTCCGGGCAGCTTTTTACAAAACCTGCGCTCCGGCAAGGGTACACGCGCCGTTCGCAAATTCACTCAAATCTATTCCCGGCCCAACATTGCCTGGGCCGATCTTCCTTTTCTGCGTCAACATACCCGGCTTCCTATTATCCTGAAAGGCATTTTACATCCTGAAGATGCGCGAAAAGCCCTGGATTATGGAGTTGACGGGATTTACGTATCCAATCATGGCGGACGGCAGGTAGATGGCGCCATCGGGGCGATTGACGCGCTTCCCGGAATTGTCGAGGCTGTACGCGGCAAGGTTCCGGTGCTGTTCGACAGCGGGGTGAGGACAGGGGCTGACGTATTTAAAGCGCTGGCTTTGGGCGCAGCGGCAGTGGGCATCGGGCGGCCCTATTGCTACGCGCTGGCGTTGGACGGTCAGCGAGGAGTGGAGGCGCTGATTGAAAACTGGATGGCCGATTTTGAACTCACCATGGGCCTCGCGGGCTGCAAAAATGTGGCCGAAATCCAGTCTTCTTCACTGGCCAAGGCCCCTTGAAAAAGAAAAGCCGGGCGGGTTCCGTCCGGCTTTTCGCGTCTTACTGGAAAACCATTTTTCCATTAAATACCTCCGTTCCGACATTGATTTTCCAGAAATAAATGCCCTTTGATGGAAAAATTTCAGATGACAAATAAAAAGGACTACCTGTTTCTTCCGCGTTAAAGCTCTTTTGAAAAATCATTTTTCCCTGATTGTCAAATAATTGGAGATTGGCAGAAGGTTCTGTCACTGACGGAAAAGCCAGCCAGGCGCCGCCGCTGCCAAAAGGATTGGGGAAACACCGGCTTCCGTCAGGGCGGTATTATTCGAAAAATGCAATGAAGGTTTCAGCGCATTTCCCTCGGCCCGATACGCTGCCGAAGGGGTAGGAGTGTCGCCTAAATGGAACGAGTTTCGTTAAAACACCGTCCCGACGGGCCGTGAAAACCATACGAAACAAGGGTTGTGTGCTCCATGCCGGGGCATTGTTTTTTGCCCAGGGGTTTTCGAAGGCGAAACTTACAACGCCATGGGGCGCCCGATTGGAGGCGAAATGCTCTGCTGTGAGGCCTGGCGCAAGCGGTTCGATTTTTTCAAAAACCAATTGAGCCGGATCAAAAAACAAAGAGAACTGGGCACCCGCCACAGAAGCGCAATCACCTGAGAAATCAGCGACAACACGTTCTCCGGCTGCAAAATGTTCTTCCCGGACAAAAAGAGGCCATTCCCCTCCTTCGCGGTCCTCCGAAAAATCTCCGCTCAACGAAGAGGCGTTGACTGAGCCATTGACGTCGCCAACTTTGATTCCTATAAAATCCAGGTCTGCAACCGGACTCGTGAACAACGGCACTTCGATGGAGTCGGGAAATGGGGCAACTGTGAACGGATTTTGTGGATTGGGGAAATTAAAACTGGCCGGCACGAATCGCCATGAGGTGTTGCCCGGTAGCACCGAATCCACCCCGAGCAGCAATTTGCGCAGCACCACGATATCGAAAGTGGTGACGCTGTTGGACTTGTTTGCGTCGGCAGCGATGATCCGGTAAGGCGTCGGAAGGGGATCAATACCCAGAATATGTTTGCTGATCAGTGCAAGATCGAAAGTGCTGACCCCGTTGAGCAAGCCGTCGAGACGATGCGGTTTTGTTATAAATGTCTGACAACCAGGCACCCCTGTAATATCATATACACCGTTTGTTCCAGTGATATCCGGTCCGACAATGACATTGGCCACCGCGCTATCAGCGTCTGTCCGGATGTTGCCGCTGACGCTTACCGTAACGGGCGATTGCTGCAGCAGGAGTGAATCCAGTGGAAAGGTCCAGATCCCGCGAGCGTATGTTGCGGCGACCAATTCTTTGCGTACAGGATTGTGCTCCAGGTCGAATACCGGCAGGAATGGCAGGTTGCCACCCAGACGATGCCAGATGGCACCGCTGTTCATCGTAAAATACACCCCTGCATCGGTGGCTGCAAACAGGATACTGTCCGCATGGTTGGGCAATACGAACAGGTCGTTCACAGGTATTTGCGGAAGGTTGCCGGAAATGTCCTGCCAGGTCAGCCCGCTGTTGTCGGTGCGATGGATGTGTGGAATATTTTCATTATCCCGGAAGCCGGAATGTGTCACGTAAAAGCGGTTGGCATGGGAAGGAGAGCCGCACACGGAGGTCACATAGCGGTTGGGCAGACCCATGTTGATGGTGTACCATTGGTTGTCGATATCCCGCCAAAACACATTTCCATCAGAGGTTCCGGCAATCAGTTTGCCAGCCACGAGGGGCGACTCGGCAACCGCCGAAACGTTGTGGAAGCGTTCGCCGTAAATCACACCGTCGGTCAGGTCGGGTGAAACAGCGCTCCATCCTGAGGCGCCCACTCCTGAGTACACCCGGTATGTCGCAGCATAAAACTGATTGGGGTTGTGTACGCTGGTAAAAACGGGCATATCCCAGTTGCAGCGGTCGCCTGTGCCTAATGCTGCCTGGCCATATTGCCAGGTATTGCCGCCGTCAGTAGTTTTATGAATTACCCCGTTCTGAATTTCAATCCAAAAGGTGTTGGAATCGGTCGGATGAAACAGCGAATGAAATCCGTCAGCAGAAAAGACTGATTGCCAATTGTTTATAGCATCCTTGTTGCCCATCTGGATGCCATTATCCTGGGCGCCGCCCCAATAAACGTCCGGCGTGTGCGGGTTGAAATTGGTGTGGTAGAACTGGGTGGTCGGCAGATTTTTGCTTTTTACCCATGTTGAAGAATTCACTTCATTTCGATAAACGCCGCCATCGGTTGCCAAAAAACGCCGTCCGGAAGGGGCAAAAAGCAGATCATGCGTATCGGCATGTGCACCTGCTCCCACCTGCCATGTAGTACTGCCCGAAGCCTTTCGCCAAAGCAAAACACCCAGAATATACACTTCGTCGTCGTTGGTCGGATTTACCCGGACTTTTCCAAAATACCACCCGAAGTCACTGAAAGCATCGTCGATGGCGTTGGTATTCATTTGTGTCCAGTTTGTGCCGCCATCGATGGATCTGAACAATCCGCCGACAGTGGAAAGAGTGTCCACGTAAATAGCGTAGACTTTATCCGGATTCTGTTGAGAAATGGCCAATCCGGTGCGTCCCATGATACCCGCCGGCAATCCGCCACTGAGGGCAGACCAGTTGATCCCCCCATCAGTGGTTTTGTACACTTTGGCGTGCGGGCCATAAATCACCGATTCATGGTTGTTCCTGATGCGGTCCCAAAACGAAGCGTAGAGGATTTGGGGATTTTGTGGGTTCATGATCAGATCGCTGGCACCGGCCTGGTTGCTGGTGTACAGCACTTTGATCCAGGTTTGCCCGCCATCGACACTTTTATAGACCCCGCGGTCGGGCGTGCGCACATACGGATTGCCCATCGTGGCAACGTACAGGTTGTTGGAGTTGGTCGGGTCGACGAGTATTTTTGAAATGATGCCTTGTTGGCCCAACCCAAGATAGGACCAGGTGTTACCGGCATTTGTGCTTTTGTACACGCCGTTGCCATTGAACACAATGGAAGGGATGTTAGGGTCGCCGGTGCCGGCATACACGACATTGGGATTGCTCGGGTCGAAGGTAATGTCGCCGATCGCCAGTTCTGGCTGATCGTCGAATACCGGAACCCAATTTACCCCGCCATCGATGGATTTGAAAATTCCCCCGCCTGCGAATCCTGCCAAAATGGTTGTTTCGTTCCCAGGCTGAATGGCGAGCGAATTTATCCTGCCTGCTACATTGGAAGCGCCTTGAAGTGTCCAGTTGAGCGATTGCCCGGGGCATGAGGATCGTTCTGCTGAAACATACGCCTCGTTTTGTCGAGCCTGCTGGATGGCCTTTCTCCAGCCCTGCCAATCAAAATCACGGTCAGGGTAGGATCGTTCGAAAGAAAAAAGGTCATAGGGTTCGGTTTTGCCTTCGAGGGACTCATGCTCGTCGTTTTCCTTTTCCATCCAGATTTTTTGAAAAGAACGGCATGCTCCTCCAAGCAACACAACCAGCAACAGTGTAGTGATCAAGTAGTTGTTTCTCATAAATCGGTATGTTTTGATTAAAAAAAGCGTACAAAAATACCCTTTCAAATGCACCTTTGTTAGAACAGACTCCCGGGTGAATTTGTTAACAGCAAAATACCTGCCGAATGGTATGCTGACATCACCAACCGTCGAAATCTACACCTATATATAATATGCAGGGAAAGCCAACTCCGGTCGCACAAGACGACAACTTTCTTTTTCATCCGGGCAATGTCATGTTGTCGTTGTTGCTATTTGGGCTTTCAGCCCTTTTTCTGGCCCTGACCATTGCATATGTGTACACCCGGATCACGATGCACGTCCCACCGGTGCGCCTTCCTTTTCTTTTCCTGTTTAATACCCTGATTTTGTTAGGCAGCAGTTATACGATGATTCTTGCCAAACGTTGCTATCTCGGGGATGATACTGAGGGGTATCAACAAAATCTGCGGTACACCATTGGATTATCGTTGCTGTTTATGGTGATGCAGGGAATAGCCTGGGCCTGGCTTTTTCGCAACAATATCGCCCTGAGCACTTCGACGACAACGGCCTATCTCTACCTGATCTCGTTTGTCCATCTGGCCCACGTGTTCGGGGGCTTGCCCTTTCTGGTCCTTTTTTACCGAACAGCCAAAAAACGTATGGTAGACCCCGTGACGGTATTGGTTTACTTTTCGGATCCGGAGAAACGCCTCAAACTCAGGCTCTTAACCGTTTACTGGCATTTTTTGGATGGTCTGTGGATTTACCTTGTGCTGTTTTTCGGGTTGAATTATCTGATTTGACCATTTCAGGTAAAAAAGCCCGCCTCCTGCATTCAGGTGGCGGGCTCTTAGTATGCCATGAATTAGAATTTGCTTGAATTGTAGCTACCGCATAATCTGGAATTTCTTCGTCACCTGCCCAGTTGCGGTGCGTGCCGAAGCAACGTAAAAACCTTCCGGGAGATTGCTGACGTCGATCTCTGCATGTTCCCACTCGACGGTGCCGGATTGGTACACCTGGCGGCCCATGGCATCCAGAATGATCAGCGATTCGATAAAGTCGTCTCCGTTAAGGTGGATATTAACCAGTTCGCTGGCAGGGGAGGGGTAGACGTAGAAATCCTGGTTGCGTACAGGCTGCGGTGCCTGGTTGCGATGGAGATTTAGAGGAATCTGGATGGTTTGTGTTTGGCCATTTGTTGTAGTGCCGTCGGACCAAAACAGGCTCGGAGAATCTATGTTTAGCACCATATAGGGCTGGGCGCCAGGCTTGCCACCGTCAATAATATCAATAATTACAAAATCAAACTGGCCGATCAATCCATGTCCGCTTGCTGAAACACCATTGATTCGAGTAAATGCCGACTCCAAACGCCCTTGCTGTGGATGCTTGGAAAGGGTCAGATAGGGTGCATTCAGGTTCAGCCAGGAATTAGGATAAAAATGCATTTCAAGCAGGGAATCCACAATTTGAGGGCTGAGCGACATGTCGAATGTGAAGCCGTAAAGATCTGTCAGCGGAAGGCTACTGTTGCCCAGCGATACTTCTACCTGAACCAAATCACCAATACCTGCATTGGGCGTCAATACATTGAAAAAGAAAGGCAGGCTTTTGGATGTTGGAGGAATAATGGGCGTCAGGTTATGTGTCTGGCCATAAAAAACGCCGATTGCAAGCGTGTCATCGGCTGTTACCACGCCATTACCGTCCGTATCTGCATGTTTGAGATCGATAGGAGTGCCGGTATAAGGGTTGTTCCAATTCGTTGCATACTGTCCATACCACTCCAAACTGGCATTCGGCCGGGTTTGTCCATCGAGGCCCATGTAATAACCCAATGGCAAAAGGTCCTTGTTGTTCACTTTGCCATCGTAGTTGATGTCACCGGCCCAGACACAATCTTCCACACAATACGGCCCGGAAGTTGAAACCACATCGACTACGCTAGCGACAATTTTAACCAGTTGGCACTGACCATTGGAACTGACGCAGTAATTGATCTCCATTTCATCGGTTCCGGTAAACCCGTTAGCGGGGGTATACACCAGCAGGTTATTGCCGGAAACGGTTTGTCCGTTTATGGTTTGAGTGGAATAGCCGGGATAAAACTGGTAAGTCCCGTGGTCGGGCGCATCAGTAATGGCAAAGTCAAAGCCAATGAAGGGAATCTGGTAATTCACGATCATTGGTGTGTTCTTCGGCGTGGTCAGTTCAAAAGTAGCCTGAGAAGGTGGCAGGTTGCCTACAACCACGTTTACAGCGGCCATTTCCAGGTCGCTGACGAACATATTTCCAATTTTGTAGTAGAAAGTTGCAACGCCGGAAAAATTGGTATTGGGTGTAAAAGTGACCGTACCGTTTGGTGTAGTGGGTGTAATGGAGCCCGGCAAATTGACGGGCGTCACCCAGCTTTTTACCGAAAGATTGCCAATATCGTTGTCCCGAACATTGAACGTGATCGGTGTGTTTTTAGGCGTGAACACATAATCGTCCATGGCCATCGTGTTCTGCGTGGGGGTATTCAGCACTTCCACATTCACCGTTTTGAAAACGGACGGCCCGTTGGAAAGCACAAATTGATCGGTACCTGTAAAATTGGCATTCGGGGTGTACCGAAATGCCTGGCCGCTTTGGATGAGCACTGTACCATTGGTCGGACCCTGGAACAGGGCGTAGCCGCTATAGGTAAGCGGCATGGTCAACGGCGTGTTTTTTGACGTGGCCAGCTGAATGGTATCACTTCCCGGGACGCTATTGTTGTTTACACCAATATTGACCGGTGCCGATTTGCAATGCAGCAATGCATCACAAACCGTATAACTCAAATGCGCTATTCCGGTAAAGCCAGGATCAGGAGTGAAAACTATATTATTACCGTTGATGACGGCTGTTCCATGATTCCAGATGGGCAATGCGCTAAGGGATAACGGACCGTTCGAACCGATGTCGTTGGACAGGACGTCGATGGTAACCGGGGTGCCAATGGTCGTGACAGCAAAATCACCTTTCGGGTTAAGCAAAGAAGGGTAGACCGAAACACGGTAAGCCTGATAAACCTGAAAAGGGTAGGAACCGGTGTAAATCAATTCTACCGTAAAAGTGTCAACGCCGGCAAATCCTGGATCGGGCTGATACCTGATCTGGATGGTTGCGGGATTGCCGCCGCCGCCGCTGTTCAGAACGGTTTTAGTCACTGTGCCATGCTGGGGAGCCGGACTGGAGACGTAAACGTTCAGGTTGAGACCGGAAAGCGTGTCAAAAACTGCTGCATTAACCGAAGTGACCAGATTCTTGTACGGACCAGAGCCCTGTGCAGAGACATCAAGGCAAAAAAAGGCCACCAAGGGCAGTAAAAACAAGAAAGATCGGGCAAGTGGTAGGCGTAAAATCACATTCATGGCTGCGGTATTAAAAAGACCTCCAAAAATAGAAATGTTCTTGGGAACCCACCAACTCTGGAAAGGAAAAAAGTATTTTCGAATAAAAACTTTTAAATTAGGGAGTTTTGCAGTCAAAATTGTACACGATGCCGAAGGTTAAAAAAGCGCCCAAAGTTGGACTCCATAAAAACAAAGTGTTTGTAGTTTTGAGTGCTCTTGGGACAGAAGAACATAAAAGGTTGATAAAATTTCTCCAGTCACCTTACTTCAATCAAAGCAAAACTTTGACGCGTCTTTATCAGATCTTCCTTGAATGCATCGAAAAAGAGCCCGAAGGTTTTAATAAGGAATTCGTGTGGAAAAAGCTTTTTCCTGCCAGCCAATATGATGATGTTAATTTCAGAAAATACAGCTCGGACCTGCTTAAATTAATAGAGGGGTTCATGGCTCATGAGATGCTGTCGCAAGATGAAGCTCGTCAGGCAATTGACGTGCTTGATTATACAGTCAAGCGAAAAATTGAACCTTTTTATCAAACGGCACTTCGGGATGCACGTGAAAAATCGGATAAAAACCCGTTTCGTTCTTTAAGCTATTATCTCAATTCATACAGCATCGAGAGACATTATTACTCAATGATGGATTTTGATGTCAAGCTGGATGCGCGGCCAAATATTGAAGCTATTTCTTACAACCTTGACCTGTTTTACTGGATAGAAAAATTGAAGATTTATATTGCTGCATTAAGCCAGCAAAAGACGCGAAATTTTCAATACAGCTTATATTTTATGGATGAGATTGTTGATTACTTAAAAACAATTTCTATCGAAAACATCCCCGAACTTTCTTTATATTTCTATTCATTTTTAACACTTCAAGAAGAAAACAATACTGAACACTATTATAATTTGAGAAAACTTCTCGATAAACATGGCGGTATAATGCCGCAAAAAGAGGCCACGGAACTATACGATTTGGCGTTGCATTATTGCACAGGAAAGCTGAATAAAGGAGATCGGGTTTTTCTTCAGGAGTATTTTGATTTGTTTGAGGCCGCTATTCTTAAAGGCGTATTCCTGATAAAAGGAGAGCTTGCTCCATGGCGGTTTAACAATGCTGTGGCAGCTGCGCTGTTGCTGGGAAAATTGGATTGGGCAGAGAATTTTGTAGAAAAGAATAGAAATTATTTGCCTGCGGATTCAAGAGAGAATACCTATACATTTAATCTGGCAAGGGTTTATCGGTACCAGCAAAAATATGATAAGGTACTTCACCTTCTCAGAAACGTAGAGTATGAGGATATTGGATATAATTTGATTAGCAAGGCCGTTCTGATTATTACCTATTATGAGATGGACGAACTCGATGCCCTTGACTCATTCATCGAATCCTTTCGCGTCTTCCTCAACCGCCACAAAAACATTCCAGCCCAGCGCCGAAAAAGTTATCTTAATCTCATCAAATACGTTCGCCGCCTCACCCGTCTGATGCCGGGCGATAAAATCGGTCTCGAAAAACTGCGGCAAGAGATCATTCGCGAAAAGGCTGCAACCGTCAACCACGAATGGCTGCTGGAAAAACTGGCCGAAATGGATTAGCGCATCTTGCAGCCGTTCGGGTGCCAATGGCTCGTTAAGAAACAATTTTTGCACGCGTGCCGCGTTTTTCAAACCGTTTTCACCCACGACGAGAATAACGCCATGCGATTGAATCTGAAAAACTTCATTCTGCCCGCTTTGCTCCTCACCCTGACTCAGGCCGGGGTGTTTGCACAGGGGAAGCCGAAGCCGGCCGGTAAATTGAGCCCCGCAGCCATCGAAACCCTGCATACTGCTGAAGACACCCTGGCTATTCTCGCCTTTGCTGTGGTGAACGATTCCATAGAGACCGACCGGTTCGGTGCCTGCCACGCACTCATCACCTGCCTGGTGCGTACCCTGAAAACGGACAATTCCTTCAAATATCCCTTCGAGCGGCTCAAAAGCATCTCTATCATGGCGCCGCCAGACAGCAGTTTCCGGATTTTTACCTGGCAATTGTTCGACAACGACTCTACTTACCGCTATTACGGCGCTATTCAGATGAACCGCTCAGAATTGCAACTGTTCCCGCTGCGCGACCGAAGTTTTGAATTTGAAACGCCTCCGCCCTTTCTGGAAGAGTGCAACCCGGAACGCTGGTACGGCGCTTTGTACTACAACCTCCGTCAGTTCGACACCCGCGAAGGCCGGAAATACCTGCTGTTTGGCTATGATGCGTTTTCATTTTTCGAAAAGCGAAAAGTGGTTGAGGTGCTGAGTTTTAATGCAGATGGGAAACCGGTCTTCGGGGCACCGGTATTTGACGCACTGCCGGGTCGTGAAAATGGCCCTCCGGTGCTCCGGCTCATTTTTGAATATTCCGCCGAAGCCTCGGTTCGCGTAAACTGGGATGAAGAATACCAAATGGTTTTATTCGATCACCTCATCCCCATGGTCAGCCCTTTCGGGCGCGAAATGGCAATGGTGCCCGACGGTAGTTATGACGGACTGAAATTCGAAAAAGGCCGCTGGAAATGGATTGACAAAGTGTTCAACGACGTAATGACCGAAACCCCGCGACCCGAACCCATCCTTGATGAGAGAAAAGGAAAGGACCTGATGGGAAGAGAAAAAAAGGCAAAGGGAAACAAGCCCTGAATAAAAACGGGGCTCAGCGAATCCGCTGAGCCCCGTTTTTTTATTCAACTAGTGGAAAGTCCGCATTACCGAACGACCGTTACATCACCGCGATACAACAAAACCTTGTCGTCGAGGAACTTGACTTCTATGATATAGATATAAACGCCGGGATCGACAAAGTCGCCGCGATAACGGCCATCCCAGCCTTCCGAATCCTGATTGTTCGGCAGGAAGTCTTTGGCTTCATACATCAATTCCCCCCAGCGGTTGTAGACCCGCATGAAGTTGACCTTCTCCACACCATTGCCTTTCCAGGGGCCAAAATGGGTGCTGGTACCCTCTTCGTTGCTGGGTTTGAACGCATTCGGGATGTAAACGTTGCGGTTCGGGTCTACTTCCAGCAACATTTTGCCGGACCCGGTACAGCCGCTGGTGTCGTATACCGTGAGCACAAATTCCGTGGTGGTGAATGGATAAGCCGTCGGGTTCAAAACGCCCGGATTGAGCAAAGCGGCAGCCGAAGTCCAGAGGAATGTATCGATGGCCAAACCGATCGGCGTGATGGTTGGCACCAGTTCATAGGTCTGCCCCAGTTCGATTTCATCCACGGCGGGCGTAAATTCGACCAGGATCTGGGCCGGCTCGATCACATTGATCAGTTCATCATAACTGCAACCTTGTCCGTCGATATAGGTAATCACGTGCGGTCCGCCGCTCATCGGGAAGGCAATGCCAACTGGCAAGGGGGCACTGTAATCGAGCGTATATTGATACTCGCCGCCAGAACCGCCAAAAATTGTATCGATATACAGTGTCGTCTGATCGCCAAAGCAGATCAGCGGCTCCCAGGGTTCGTAAGCACCTTGAACGGGCGGAGGATTGGTCAGCAAAATAGCCGAGTTGACACCGGTGCAACCCAGGGGGTCGGTTACAGTGACGCTGTAATTGCCGGCAGGCAGATTGTGCAAAACAGCGTCCATACCGTCAGAAATGACATCACCGGTCTGATCGGCCCATTTATACACATATCCTCCCGGATTACCGCCCGAGGCTGTAACAGCCAGCACACCTGTGCTGTCGCCGTAGCAGCGGTTGTCCGAAGAATTGACAGCGTCTTTCAAAACAACGACCGGAGCGGGCTCCGTTACCGTAGTGCTGAATACTGCCTGGCATCCCTTGCTGTCTTTTACCGTGACATCATAGCTGCCGGCTTCAAGTCCGTTAACGATGGAAGTGCTGGCCCCCGTGCTCCATTGGTACATGTATGGGCCACCATTACCCGCAGTACCGATCGCCGTGGCAGATCCATTATCGCCGCCATTGCAACTTGCAGGCGTGGACGAAAGGTTGGCATCCACTGGCGGAGGCGCCCCAATGCTTACGGTTTGGATGAAGAAACACTGGTTGCCATCGGTGATGGTCACTTGCGGCATTCCAGGACACAGATCGACGCGGACGGAATCGGTGCCGCCATCGTCCCAAAGGAAGTTGAATTCGCCAGTGGAAGGAGGAACGGAGGCATAACCGGCAACGATTATGGCCTGCCCGTTGCAACTGTCGCTGCAAGTGGCCGCCATGATTCCCGTGGAGAAGGCTGTAAGCGCTGGCGGGTTGGTCAGTGTGAGCGTAGCCACAGCGGTACAACCTTTCGAGTCGGTTACTGTCACGATGTGGTCGCCAGCTCCGAGCGAAGGATTTATCGGGCCGGCGGTATTATTATCCCAGGCAAAGGTGTAGTTCGGCGTACCGCCACCGGCGCCCACGGCGATCTGGCCATCCTCATATCCAAAGCACGTTGGATTGGTCAAAGTCGTGTCGCTGATGCTTACCGGAATTACACCTGCCAACGTTACCGTGTCGGCAGTGGTGCAGCCCTTGTTGTCGCTGACCACCACCACGTAGGTGTCACCTTGCAGGTTGCACACTTCGTCAGTGGCGCCCACGGCGCCGCCGGCGAGGGTTGTCCAGGTGTAAAAATTAGCCGCGGGCGAGGTAATTACTTTCAAACAGCCATCACTGCCGCATTTTACGGAAGTCGAATCGATGCTGGTAATCGCCGGCGGGATGGGCAATGCCAGCGTGACGGAGAACGTGTCTGTACAGCCCGCCAAATCAGTCACCGTCACCGTGTAGGTGCCCGGGCCAAGGCCGGTTTTCGAAGGACCGTTGGGCAGGCCGCCACTCCATGCATAGGTGAAGTTCGGGCTGATGCCGGTGCCGCCGGTGGCTATCATGGTAATGGAACCGTCCGTTTGGAAGGTGCAGGAAGGCTGAGTCACACTCAGGGTATCGAGCACCAGCAAAGCAGGTTCGCCAATGGTAAATGACGCAGTGTCCGCGCATCCGGAGTTCTGATCCACGGCGAGCACACTGTAATTGCCCGCGGGTAGATCGGAATAGGTGGAAGCGTTGGCGTTATTGGTTTGCGTAAATCCGGTTGCCGTCCAGAAAAACTGGTACAGCGGGTTGGGAAAGGCCGGATTGGCATTGAGTTCGACCGTGATCGAACCGGTGCTGGTTCCAAAACAGGCCGCATTCGTAAGGTCAACCAGGTCGACCGTTACTGCGCGGGAATTGGGAACGATATATTCCGCAGGTGGTACGAAGGTACAGCCGTTCGCATCCGTCACCGTGACGTAATAGTTGCCTGCGGCGAGGTTGGTGATCACCAGGGGGTTGGTGGTCACAAATGTGGACGGTCCCGGAGGCGTTTGATCCGGTGAGAAAGCCCATTCAAACTGGTATTCGCTGCCGGGGAACGGCGTGCCGCCCTGAATGGTGAGCGAAATGGAGCCGTCGTTCACACCCGGGCAGTTGGCCGGGGTGATTTGAACGTTGTTTTGCGCCACTTTTGAAGGGGCCGTCAGCGAACCCGCGGCGAAAGTCGTACAACCGTTCGGCGCAGTTACCGTGACGGCGTAGGGGCCGGCAGTCACGTTGTTTTGCACTGCTCCGGTCGGGTCCGTAATCGTGGAACCGGTCCAGTTGAAGGTGTAGCCCGTTGCAGGCACGCCGACGCCGTTCAGCGATACATTGGCGGTGACCACGCCATCCGACCCTCCATTGCACAAGGGCGATTGGAAGGAAAGTGAAACGCCTAATTGAGGCAATAAGAGCGTAACAGTGTCTGTGAAAACGGCACCGACGCCGTTGCCGTCGGTGACGATAAATTCATAATCGCCGTCGGCAAATCCCGTAATGATTTGCATACCGCCGGAGGTGTTGATATTCGGTGCAGTGTTGACAGGGCCGCCCGGAATTTTGCGCCAAATGATTTCATAAGGCGGCGTGCCACCACTGGCCGTGACCTTGATGCTGGCCGTGCCGGCGCAGGTCGTATCGATCACCTCCAGCGTGACGAGGTAGGGGTCCAGGGCGGCGCAAACCACACCCGTATCCACATTGACGGCATAGTTGCCGCCCACGGAGCTCTCCATCTGGATACCGGAAGGCTGGTTGGTAATGCCCAGGCCCGTGCAATCGCCCAATTGGCCGATCACCTGGAAACACACTTCGAACAGCGTGTCGCCGGCCGGGAGGTTGGCCCCCAGATTGTTCTGGTTGTAATATAACACGCCCAACAGGCCTTGGATAACCAACTGATCGTTCAGGTTGCTGGCATTGAAAGTCGGATTGATCAGCACCGGATTGGGATTTTGAACGCCCTGATACAACAGGACACCCGGATCCCAGCTCATGGAAAAGGAGAACCCGACCACGTCGGTGTAGTTGGTAACCGTGACAGGCACACAAATCTGATCGCCGGGCAGCGCGTTGTCGTCCGGAAATGCGATGGTCACACTGTTTGAAGCATCGCAGGCCGCCATGGTAATCTGGAAGCTGTAAGCGCAGCTTTTGCCGTCCTCCACGGTTACGTTATAGGTGCCCGATTGCGGCACGGAGAAAATGATGTTGGCATCGTTGAACCATTGGCTTTTAGCCGTATGGATCAGCGCTTTGACGTTCGGATCGCTGTCCAGCGAAATATCGATGGAGTATGTGGCGGCCGCATCGTATTCCGGGTAGCCGCCGCTGATCTGGAACTTTCCGCGGCAGTCGTCACCGAAATTGGTGTTGACGCCCGATTCCTGTATGGCGTTGAGGTACACCACTTCAAACTCGGAAGGGATGCCCACATTGACGCAGGGACCGGGAGGGAAGCCCACCTGGGCCGATTCGTAGCCCACAACATCAGGGTTGGCGGCCACGTCGAAAATGTCGAAGGTGACAGGAGCGAAATGCAGCGCAACTGGCTGTCCCAGATTGTACAGCCCTTGCAACGTACCGTTGTTGAAGAACCACATATCGCCGCTGGGGTCGTTACCGTAAGCGATAATGGGTTGGTTGGTAGGCCCCAGGATCATGCACGGGTCAGTGATGATCGTTTGCAGGTTGTCGCCGGCAAGCGTGGGCGTACAGTCGTAAAAAATGTAACCCAGACCGGGTGTTGTCGCCGGATCCGGGTCGCCGCTGAGGTCGGCATCGCCGTTGTGGTCGATAAAAATGGAGTCCTGGTAACACAGGAAAATGATCGGCAGCGCGACGTCGTTGCTCTGCGTGTTCACGCCGGTAGCGCCCAAAGTGATGGTGCCGGCGTTGTTGCAGAGCATGTCGGGACTGGCCGATTGGGAAGGAGGTGTTGGTTTAATTTCGGAGGGTGTGTAAGCGGTCGAAGGCGTCTGGGCGTACGAAACCGTGGCCGCGAGACCAATGAGCAGGGGGATTAGAAGTTTGTACATGCGGTGAGAAAATTTACAATGGTTGCTGGATATGTTCGAACTACGGGATAAAAAATAATCAACCAGAGATGCAGCCGGGCTTTCGCGTGCTGCCAGGAACGGGAGTTTTAACAACTGCCGGATCATGAGCGGATTACAAGCAGCCGGGAGGCCGTTTGAGAAGTGGACGCAAAATTAGACATTCAGCCCGCATCCGACCTATGCAGACCATGCCAAATGTTTGAAAAAAGGCTTTTTTAACAAAAATGGGGGAGGAATTTGAAACGCGTTGTTTGACCGGTTCCTGTCATTTGTTCCAGATTTTTCCGTTCAAAATGACCGTTTCCACTAAATCACTGCCAAATGCATAGGGCAAATAGGCCACTGACGGGATAGGGCTCGTGATAAAGCAATTGGCCACTTTTCCCACTGCAATGCTGCCAAAATCGTCTTCTAATTCCATTGCCCGGGCGCCGTTCAAGGTCGCGGCGTTCACCGCCTCTTCCGGCAACATCTTCATTTTCAGGCAAGCCAGCGACACCACAAAAGGCATTTTCCCGGATGGCGTAGAGCCCGGATTGTAGTCGCTCGCCAGCACTACCGGCAAGCCCGCATCGATCATCCGGCGCGCCGGCGCGTAGGGGATGCCGAGGAAAAAAGCGCAGGACGGCAGCAGCGTCGGCAAGGTCAGGCTGTTTTTCAAAGCCTCGATTTCGGCGTCGCCGGTGTACTCCAGGTGGTCTACCGATATGGCGTGGTTGGCCACTCCCACCTGCACGCCGCCGGAAAAGTCCAGTTCGTTGGCGTGAATTTTCGGTTTCAGACCGTAAGTCCAGGCAGCTTTCAGGATGCGGTCAGTTTCAGGCACGGTGAAAAAACCACGGTCGCAAAACACGTCGCAGTATTCCGCCAGTTTTTCTTCGGCCACCATGGGCAGCATCTTCTGGATGATCAGGTCGATATAATCGTTGCGGCGGCCGGCGTATTCGGCTGGAATGGCGTGAGCGCCCAGGAAAGTTGCCCGAATCGGAATGGGACTCACGGTGCGCAGCCGGCGGATCACCCGCAGTATTTTCATCTCACTTTCTATGCTGAGGCCGTAGCCGCTTTTAATTTCGATAGCGCCGGTGCCGTAACCGATCACTTCGTGCAGCCTTTTGAGCGCGCTTTCAAACAAGCTTTCTTCGGAAGCGGCCTGCAAACGGCGCGCTGAATTCAGAATGCCGCCACCGCGCCGCGCGATTTCTTCATAGGAAAGTCCGCGAATCCGGTCCACAAATTCCTCCTCCCGGCTCGCTGCAAATACGATGTGCGTGTGCGAATCGCACCAGGAGGGAAACACCAGCCGGCCTGAGGCGTCAAGGGTCTGATCGGCCCTCAGCGGGCATTTGTCCATCGGTCCGAAAGCGGCGATTCGGTCGTTCTCGAATAGCAGATAAGCGTCGTGTATCACGGGCAAATGGGCCATATCCGCGCCCTTTACCAGCTTTCGGGTGCTGAGCTCTGCCTGAACCAGCGTTTGAATATTGCGAATCAGCAAGGAAGACATGGCGGCAAAAATAGCGAGATTGCGGGTGAAGCGCTTGTTATGTACTTCGAAATCAAATTTGACCCACGGATTGTGCATTTCCCGGACAACGCTGTGGTTATGCTATTTTTGCCCTGAAAAAAATACAGCTGATGAAAAATACCGGCGCGCTCCTGCTCCTCCTTACCCTGGCAGCCTGTGGCACCAAAAAAATCTGCAAATACAAACCGTCCGCTATTTTCCAGGAAGGCTTGCCGCACATGCAGGACTACAGTTATGAAACACAGGGCCAGGAATCTCGCGAGGCCTTTATGACCGATCGCGGCGTTTTTGTGGAAATTTTCCAGGAAGTCTGTGAAACGACACGGCAGGAATACCGCTTTACAGCGCCTGGCGAACAGTTTTTGCAGCTGCCTGATTCGGTCTGGATGAAAGAAGCCAGCCGCGAACTGGTGTTTCTCAGCTCCTTTTCGCCCCAGCAGGCGCCGCTCAAGGCATGGGCAGACCTCATCGAAGCCACCCGGCCGCAAATGCGCATGGGTGAAGAGATCGAAGTAAATCCGGGATTTTTTGTACGGGTGAATAAAGTCGCGAGCCCCGACAAAGGCACACTGGTGGTTGAACTGTTCCAAAAATAAGCCCCTTATTTTCCGATCTTTTTGATCTTTTCCAGCAGCATTTCCGCAAATCCCGCCAGGTCCGGAGCGATGCGGAAACGGTAGGCCAATGCGGCAAAAATGGAAACGTAGAACCCCGAGTGCACCAGCAGGTCGAACCACGGCCGGCCGCTTATCGGGATCAAACTGGCCACGGCAAAAGCCGCCAGCGCCAGCCCGATGGCGCGCAGGGTGTTTTTCGAAAAGGGTTGAAGGCGGAACTTGAGCCATACCAGGAACAGCAAAACCATGTTGTTGCAAATAATAGACAACAATGTAGCCACCGCCGCCCCGGTGATACCCATCAAAGGGATCAGCCAGAGGTTGAACCCGATGTTGGCCAGGGCCAGAATGCCCAGCGAAATGAGCGACCAGGCATAATATTTTGAAAAATAGATCATGTAGTTGTTCAAGCCAGCCGTCATCTCCGCGAGGCGTGACAAGCCGATGAACAACAACACGTATTTGCCCTCGGCGAGTTGATCGCCGTTGGGCAGCAGGGCGTAAAAACTGTCGACTGAAATCCATACGGCCCCAAAAAGCAGGAGCCCGACAGTGAGCAGGTTGATCGACACTTTTTTATACAAAATGCCCAATTCGTGGTGGTTGTCGTCGGCCAGGTACTGCGATACCGACGAGGCACTCGCCGCATAAAGGCTCTTCGTAGGAATGTCGATGGCCGAACCTACATACGCTGCGATAGCAAAAACCCCGGTCGACTTGAGCGTACTGAGCGAGCCCACAAACAGGAGGTCGGCCTTGTAGGCCACCAGCAGCGCAAACCCTCCGAGCGCTCCGAAAACCATGTACTGCGAGATTTCCTTGCGCCGTTCAGGGGTTAAAAAATCCGGATTGGGCCGCCAGTGCCATTGACCTATGCTGCGCAGGTAAACCATCATGCCAAACATCACCATAGCACTGTAAATCAACAACCCCCACAACATGCCCTGTAACGAAAACCAGCCTTTCCAAAACCCGAAAATCAGGATTGGCAGTGCCAGTTTTTGAGAAAAATCGACAAGCAGGGAAGGAACGACGATTCGTTTGAAATTTGCGGAATATTGGCTCATCACCACGCTGGTGATATAAAACAATGCCAGCGGAGCAGCCATCCACAAGTAATCGCGCAGCAGAGGCGAGCGGTTTTGCAATACCTGCACCAGCCCGTCCCGGGCGAAAGCCGCGATGATCACGGCGACCAGCCAACCCGCTCCGCATAAAATAAGCAGCAAGGGTAGCAGACCGTTGTGCCCGTTCTTTTTGTTTTCAAATTGTGGGAAAAAACGAATGGCCAGCGTATTGCCTCCCAGAGAAAGGATGGGCAGGCCAACCATGCCAAACCACAACAGCAATTGCACCAGACCATAGGCTTCCAGGGCATGCGGATAGATCAGCAGCGTGCTCAGGGCGCCCATGCCCAGCCCAACGAAGTTGACGATCGTGTATTTGAAACTTTGCCGGCGAATGACGCCCATGGTGGTAGCGCTTTAAGTAGATGTTCTGGGGGCAAATGTTGGTGATTTAACAGAAAAAAGCCCTCAGGTAATGGAATTTTACCAAAGGGCTTTTTTCAAAAGGCAGCGAAGCCATTTCCGGGTCAGTCTGTCACAGCCAGGCGCTTGATCAGCGCGCCTTTTTCATTTTGCAAAGTGATCACGTAGAGGCCTGCCTGCAGGGTTTCGGTGGGGATCTCCACGCGGTTTTCACCGGTCGAGAGCCGCAACATCTGCCGCTGACACATACGGCCCGATGCGTCGGTAACCGTGAGCTCGGCTTCCATATTGTTGTCCGTATTGATCACCAGCTGGGCGGGCAGACCGCCGGCCACGGGGTTGGGCGCCAGATCGGCGAACAGGCTTTGTTCAAGTTCGTTGGTCGCCGTGTAGTTGTGGGTCTTGAATACGCCGGTCTGGACGTAATTGTCCGGCTGGCAAAGGTCCCAGTTGCTGTAAGCCCGCACGCGCCAGTACAGGATGCGGTTGTTCGGAATGCCTTTCGTGATGGCTACGGAAGTGGCGTTCGAGATGGTTCCATTGTACAGGACGATGGAGAAATTCGGCGTCATGCCCACCTGAACGTGGTAAAGGCTGGCATTGGCTACCGGGTTCCACACCACGGTAAAGTTGTTGTATTGCACCACCTGGGAATCGATCGGGCTTACCAGTTCCACCGCGGCATCGTCGGCAATTTCGGCGCCGGGCTCGAAGGTGGTCAGGTAGGAAGCGTGCTCCGTGTAGAGGTTGGTGCGCATGGCCTCGATCTGCTCGGGCGTGAAGCGCGAGGCGCAGGCGTCATAGGTATAACCCATGATCAGCGAGGCATCGGAGCGGAAAGGGACGCCATTGGGATCGTGCTGCAATTCGTAGCTTTCACCGTTTTCGTTGCAGGGCCAGCGGAAATTCAGGTAGTCCGGGCGGGTATCGCAGAAGCGGTCGCCCGATTCATAACAATTGCTGGTATCCGTCCTTTCTACCGGATAATTGTCCCAACTGTCGGGCGCCGGCTGCGAGTAGTCGTAATTGTCGTGGCCTTCCCAGCCGTAAAACGGGTGGGGCAGGGAAAAATGGTGGCCGGCCTCGTGGGCCCAGGTGCTGTTGCCCGATGCGGAGCAGCTTTTGGCCAGAACGATGGCGTCCTGCCAGGAATAGCCGCAATTGCCCGCCGGGTCGTCGACGATAAAGGCGTTCAGGCGGTCTTCCAGTCCTGGCAGGATCGAGTTGATCATGTCGGAGCCGCCGCTCCAGTCGTGCGTATACCAGGTCGAGTTGTTGTGGTATTGCACCGGGTCGCCGGGCATCAGGTAGAAGCGGATGTGGGCGGGGGCATACTGCTCGTTCATTTCGCATACGGCGCGGATGGCCTGATCGAAGCGATAGTAGCCGTTACCGTTGTTCGAACCCACGATGTGAATGGTCACGGGAGCATACAGCCAGGTGGTGTCGCCGCTGCCCCGTTCCTGGGCGATGGCAGTTTTGTTGTCCTGGTACCAGGTCAGCCACGGGGAATATCCCGTGTAACCGCAGTAATTTTTATCGTTCTGAGCTGTCAAGGAGCCGGCGGACAGGAATAATACTGCGACTAAAAAAAGGTAAAATTTCAAATTCATCACACAGAGGTTTGAGTAGTTGGCTTGTAATGACAAAGGTCTGGTTTCTGTTTCAAAAAATGGCCATTCAGATGAATCAAGCGCCAACCGGCGACACAAATTTGACCCGGGGCTTAGAATTCTCCCAGCAGCAATGTCGCGGTGCTCACCTGTTTTTCATTGATCCAGACCAGCCGGTACAAACCGGAAGGCCATTGTTCTACAGGCAGTTGCAGGGATATTTTTGTGCTTTCAGGCCTCGTTTCCCCTTGCATCAACAATCGCCCGGCGGCGTCAAAAACCTCGTACTGGGCCCTCTGGTTCACACTGTTCTCCGGAATTTCCAGCGTGAGCGCCTGGCCGGTCTGCAACCGGGTGGGGTAGCAGCGCCATCCACCGGTTGAGGATCCGATGGACGCGCCACTGCTTTGCAATGCCATAAAGGATTCGTTCTGAGTAAATTCCGTACAGGCAAACCAGTAATTAAACGGTCTCACCCGCCAGTAATAGGTAAACCCCGCAGGTAGGGTAGCCGCTGTGAAAAAGGTATCCGTCACCACTGCATTATATTCTTTCACGAGGTAATTGCTGAACCTCGACACCTGCACGATGTAGTGGGTTGCCCCCGGCACGGCTGTCCAATGCAGTTCCACATTGACATTTCCGGTCGGAATACCGCCGGTGGGGGAGAGCAGGGTAGTCTGGTCGGTTATGTCAGCCGCAGGAGGACCCGGACTGAGCCAGGCCACTTTTTCAGTGAGCAGGTTGCCCCGCATGGCGGCCAGTTGCTCGTCGGAAAAACGGTTGCTGCACACATCGGCGGAGTACGACATGAAGAGGGTTCCGTCGGCTTTGAACGTCGCGCCGTTTTGGTCTTTGAGCATGACAAGGCTTTCACCCTGGTCGTCGCAAGCCCATCGGTAGTTCAGGTAATCAGGCCGCGTGTCGCAAAACAGGTCGGCTGCAATACCGCAATTACTTCCGTCCAGGCGCTCTACCAGCGCTGTATCGAGCGGCGCCGGCACGGTCGTATCGATGGTATCGTGGAAATAAGTGTAGTCATAGGTTACAATATCCGGCGTCGGGTTGGCAAAGCTGTAAGGGGTATTTTCCCAACCGATAAAGGTATGGGGCAGCGATAAGGCATGGCCGATTTCATGTGCCCAGGTGTGTTCATCCGGATAGGAGCAACCGTGTGCGATGGCGACACCGGCATAGGGCAGATTGTAACCGCAATTGCCGGCAGGATCGGATACAAAATAGGTATTCAGAGCATCCGGCACGTTGTTCGTCAGCATCATGTCGATGCCTTGCGGGATGGTGGAGTGGCTGTACCATGCCGTGTTGTTGGGCAGGTTCCAGTCATTTTTAAAATAAAACCGGATACCAGTTGCCGCAAAATCTTCATTTAGCCGGCAGAAAGCATCGAGCAACCGCTCAGGGGCCAGTCGCCCGGTAGCGTTGTTGCGCGCCACAAGGTGAACTTGAATGCCCACATACAGGGTATCCGTAGAGCGATTCGCCAACTGCTCCGGATGTTCCTGCCAGGCCCGGAGCCAGGGGTCAATGCCTGGCGGAGCGCCGCAAGGTTGAAGGGTTGCGGCATCGGGTTCCTGTGCAAAAAGCGAAAGGCCGGGAAGCAGCATCAAAAAGGTGTAAATCAATCTGTTGTGCATAAAATACGGTTTTTAACGCAATGCTCTGAGCATCTGTTTGCGGTGACGGTGCAAGTGACTTTCGAGGAAATTCAGGGTTTGCATCCAGCCCAGGCGTCCGGCGCGGGGGTGACGGTAAACAGCTTTATTCAACAATTCAGCGGGTAATTGTTCAAAAAAACGCGTCCAGGCTGCACGGGTGGCGTTCCAGTGGTCGCGAATGTCGGCCAGAGAACTATTTTCAGGCAGGACTTCCGGGTTGGTCGTCTCCGGCGCCTTGAACTTGATGGGAAGCCGAAGCGACGTCCACAATAAAAAAGCGCGCCAACGGACCCCCATCCCGATCCGCTCAAATTCAGCGGGCCCCGACAGTTTTTTATGCAGGTATTGCAACGAGCGTTCCTCTGCCATCAACACGTGCTGAGCCGTTTGCAGCGCCGACCAGCCGCCGTCGGCAGGCTTGCGGTTGAGCAGTTCTTCCGGGTACTTTTCCAGTTCACGAAGTACGGCCCCGACTTGTGCCGAATACCGCTCGTTTCGTTGTAAAATCTTGTTAATCATGGAATTGAAAATAAGAAGCCTGTGTTTTTTCCATTCAAAAGTCCGTGCTTTGTGGGGAACAGAAAAGTTTTTTACCCAATTTTGCCCCAACCTGATCTTATGTTCCGTGCAATTATAGTCTGTTTCTGTTTGCCGCTGTTGCTGATCTGTCTGGAAGCGTTTCAAACGGCCCAACCGGTATCGGCCCGGGTAACCACGGCGCGCCCGCCTGAACCGGTCTGGCTCTTGGTGATGACCCGGCCCGGCGACGACGTGCCCAAACTCCTGGCCCGCTACGGCCTCGATGAGTTCGAGTGCAACGTCACACAGTTTTTTAAGATCAATAAATTAAAGGAAGACTACCGGCTGGTGGCCCACAAAGCCTACAAAATCCCGGTTCAGGAAGTGACCTACAACGGTAAAAGCATCCGTTCCACCCTGAACATTACCGACTGGGAAACTGCCCGCCGAATTCAGACCTACAACGAAAACGCCCGCCGTCAGGGCTTGCGCGCCGATGATTTTATCGTGAGCAAAAAACTCTGGGTGCCCTGGCACGAACTCAACTGCGCGGGAAAAGGCGAAGTTGCCGAAGCCGGGGTCGGCAAACCCACCCGGGAGCAAATCGTCGGCTACGACGAAGTCGCTGCAACCAAAGGCACCCGCGTTTTCCCGATTTTCGGACCCGGCTACGCCAAGACGCCGCTCGTGAGCAGCCGGCTGCGCGGAAAGGTGTTTTACATCATCAGCGGCCATGGCGGCCCTGACTCGGGCGCCCAGGGCAAACGGGCTGGAAACACCCTTTGTGAGGACGAATACGCCTACGATGTTTCGCTCCGCCTGGTGCGCCTGCTGGTGAGCCACGGCGCCATTGTCTATATGATCGTCCGCGATCCGAACGACGGCATCCGCGACGATGCATACCTCCGCTGCGACAACGATGAAGAGGTATGGGGTGATCGGGTTATCCCCCGTGACCAAAAAGAACGCCTCAAGCAACGCACCGACCTGATCAACGCCCTGACCGACCGGAACCGGAAAGCAGGCCTGACCGACCAGACAATCATCGAAATTCACGTGGACTCACGCACCCATGACAAAAAAACGGACGTGTTTTTTTATTACCGACCCGACAGCGAACCGAGCCAGCGGCTGGCCAAGCGTTTTCACCAGACGTTTTTACAGAAATACCTGAAAGTGCGCGGCCAACGGCGCTACAACGGCACGGTCTCTCCCCGCGGATTGTACACCTTGCGCGAAACCAAAGCGCCCGTGGCGGTCTACATCGAATTGGGCAACATCCGCAACGATTGGGATCAGCAGCGCCTGGTGCTTAAAAACAACCGGCAGGCCGTGGCCAACTGGCTCTGCGAGTGCCTTTTATCCAAATAACACGGCTCAAAACTCCTGCAGCGCGGCATACACCTGATCCACCGGCAAACCCATTACATTGGCGTAGGTACCCTCGATACGTACTACCTTGCACAGCCCGATCCAGTCCTGCACCCCGTACGAGCCGGCCTTGTCGTAAGGCTCGAAACGTCCGAGATAAAAATCAATTTCCGCATCGCTCAGCTCCGCGAAAGTCACTTCCGACACGCTGGCAAACGATTTTTCCTTGTCCCGGCTCAGAAGGCATACCCCGGTGATCACCCGGTGCGTACGCCCCGACAAGCTGCGCAGGGTGCGCACGGCATCCGCGTAATCGGCCGGTTTGCCAAAAATGACGCCATCGAGAATCACCACGCTGTCGGCCGCAAGCAGCACCTCCCGCTCATCCAGGCTGTCCAGGGCTGCCTGGGCTTTTTTTCTGGCTAAAAAAACGGCCACCTCATCCACCGGCATTTCCGGCGGAAAATCTTCTTCCACCTCAAATGTGCGGACGCTGAATTCAAACCCCGCTTCGCTCAGCAGTTGGCTGCGGCGGGGACTTTTGGAGGCTAAAACGAGAGGACGATGGTTGAACATTTTCTCCGGTAGCCCGGAATTTATTCCGGGCAGATGCTGTGGTGGGTTTCAAAATTTTCGGCCCGGAATAAATTCCGGGCTACCGGTTCACTCGATGCCGTCGATGGGCGACGGAATCGTATCGCGGTCGGGCGGCAGGAATACCGGGGAAGGCGCCTGAGCGGGCGGTTTTCGCGGAAATTCGACCGGCCGTTCTTCTTCCGGCGGCAGCAGGGGTTTGTAATCGCCGTGATAAATTTTTGGCGAACAGGCAGTTGCATACCAGTTCATCACCGAATACAGCAACAGCGCCATCAGCGCCCAGCCCAGCCATCCGGGCAGCGGCGTGATCGTGGGGGCAGGCAAAGCCTTCGGCGCCGGACGGTTGAAATCATCCACCGGGAGGCCTTCCTGATGAAATTTTTCGATCCAGTTGCGTCGCAGTGTTTCGATGATGGGCTGCAACTGGTTCACCACTTCGCGGTAGCCTTCCTCTTTCGGGTTACTTTCTTCGAGGCTTCGTTTCGGGCCGAGAGTGGGAAAATGCGCCAAACGGGAAAAGGATTTCCAATGAGAAGGGGACACCAAAACCGGGAAAATCCGGATGTACGCCGGGCCGTGTTCGTGGTACCGAGTGGTCGCCGCCGGAATCTCCACCTGATCGATGTGCGGGGTGGCCAGCGAACGATGGCTGGTGAGGAACAAATAAATATGGCCTTCAAACAACTCCACAGGTGGATCGGGGCGGAACGGCGCCGAGGGCTGCGGTGGCGAGTACCAGAACAGGAGCAGGTTCCAGGGCAGGGGGAGTTGCTGTGCCCGGGGTGGAGGGCGGTTGTACCAGATCCGCAAAAAATAACGCTCCTGCAACGGTTTCAACCATTCGAGCAGGGTGCCGAGGTGCTTGGCGTCGCCGGGGGCGTGAGAGATGTAAATGTGGAGCATGGCCTGGTAGCCCGGAATTTATTCCGGACAAATCCCAAGGCAAAAAAAGCGCATTTTAGGCAAACCCCGCGAACCGCATTTTCGGCGGGTTCCGAAGGAATTTCGGTTATTTGCCCTCATTCGTCGCATTTTTCCAGACGGGTATCCGGCAAACCGGTTTTTTCGCCCTTTCATTCAACAAGTCAACTCGATTTTGAGATGCTCACCACCAAATCATTGTTTGCAGCAGAAGGTCTCGACGACCGCAGCCTGGAATTCCTCACCGCAGCCATTGAAAAAAACAACCTGCCCGGCTTCGATTATTTCGAATTCAAGCGCGCCGTAGTCGCCCTTCGCGAACTGCAGCTCGACGAGGCCACTGCCTATAAAAGCGCTTTTACTACTGCTTCCACACTCGGTCTGACCAAGGAAAAACTGGCCGAAACGGCCGCTTATTACCGCAACCTGGTGGCAAAAGAGAAAGAACAATTCGACCTGGCCCTCGAAAAACAAACCGCCACCAAAGTCGCCGGCCGGCAGGAGGACGTCAAACGCCTGCGCGATCAGATCGAGCGGCACAAGTTGGAGGTGACCCGCCTGCAGGATGAAATTGCCGCCTATCTCAAGGAAATCGAGCAGGCCGAAGCCGCCGCGCAACTCGAAGGCGAAAAGATTGAAAAGAACCGCAGCGCATTTGAAAAAACGCACCAGGCCTTGCTCACCCACCTGGATCGCGACATCGAAAATATTCAAAAGATACTCTGATTTCATGTCTGTCAAGCCTTTTTGGCAACGCCCCGAAGGGGTCACCGGCGGTGTTTTTCTGGCCGCTCTGGTGTTGGGCGGCGGCATATTGCTGAGCCGCATGTTGCCCGTTTTGGTGCAAATGGCCGAAAATACGCTGTACCTCTCGGCCATGCTGGCCAGTCTGGCAGCTGTGGTGTACGTCGTGCTCGACCCCAAAGCCCGCAACCTGGCCTGGTACGGCTACAAAGCCCTGATGCGCTGGATCACGGGGATTTTTGTCCGGATCGACCCCATTTCCATCCTGAAATCCTATATTGAAGACCTCGAAAACAACCTGCGCAACCTGAGCAAGCAAATCGGCGCGCTGCGCGGACAAATGCGAACGCTTAAAGGCACCATGGACGGCAATACCGCCGATATCCAGCGCAACATGAGCCTTGCAGAACAAGCCAAAAAGCAAAACGACGATAAGAACCTCACCCTCGCGGCCCGCAAAGCCGCGCGTCTGCAAGAGGCCAATGCCAAATACGAAGTATTGTACCAGAAAATGGAGGTGCTCTACCGCGTCCTCACCCGGATGTACGAAAACTCCGAGATCGTACTCGACGACACGCGCGATCAGGTCAAGGTGAAAGAACAGGAATACCAGGCCATCCATACCAGTCACTCCGCCATCCGCTCCGCCATGAGCATCATGGGCGGCAACCCCGACAAACGCGCGCTGTTCGATCAGGCGCTCGAGGGTCTGGCCGAAGAAGTGGGCAACCGGGTTGGCGAAATGGAGCGGTTCATGGACACCAGCAAAAACCTCATGGCTTCCATCGACCTGCAAAACGGCGTTTTTGAAGAAGAAGGCCTCCAAATGCTCGAACAATGGGAGAAAAAGAGTCCGTTGCTGGCTGAATCGCCCCGCGGCCAGGCCGAGAAACCGCTCGATCTTAACCAGCCGTCCAAAATCATCCAGCGCGAAGAAAACGACTACGATCGCTTGTTTGACTGAGCGGCTCTCATCGACCCGCTGCCCGCCGGCGGGCTTCTTCCGGTTTTAAAGGCCGTCTTGATTTTACGACCCTCGTCGAAGGCGTGCCGCTGCTGCCCAAACCGATGCTGACGACGTACAATCCTCCGGATTCCAGCACGTTACTGGCCTGTCGAAAGGAATTTTTCCCCGTGTACTGCAACTCAAAATCGTAGGCGCCCGGCGGCAGGGTTTTTTCAAAAAAACCGTTTTCATCAGTGATGCCCGCCAGGGTGGTGCGCTCTTCCGTTTTGGTAAAAATCACCACCGTGCTGCTCATCGGTTGCTGATCATCCAGGTCGATTACGCGGCACTGTAGGGTCACGGTGCCTTCCGCCGCAGCGCCTGTCCGTTCAAAAGACAGCATGCGGCTGGGCTGGCCGCCGACCAGTACCGGCACCTCGTAGGTGTACCATTTTCCCGAACAGGATATTTCTAAACCATTCAGAACCAGGAGGCAGAACAGCAGGTAGCGCATTGTCAGGCGAATTTAGATCATTCCGGTTTTTCGCCCCAGCGATAGCTGTTCAGGTCGAAACCTGCAAGGTCGAGCACCCGGTCGACAACCGTTGCCGCAATGCCTTCGGCCGATTCGGGCCGCGAGTAAAAGGAAGGACAAGCCGGGCAAACGATGGCGCCCGCCTCGGTCACGGCGGTCATGTTGCGCAAATGGATGAGGCTGAGCGGTGTTTCGCGCGGCACGAGAATCAGCCGGCGGCGTTCCTTGAGCACCACGTCGGCAGCGCGGGTGAGCAGGTCGTTGCTCTGACCGGTGGCGATACGTGCCAGGGTGCCCATGGAGCATGGGCATACGATCATCGTCTCGTACCGTGCCGAACCGGAGGCAAAAGGGGCGTTGAAGTCATGTTTTCCGTAAAAATCAAAAGGATAGGCGGACAGATCGACCGACCCGAGTTCGATTTCCCAGTTCAGGCGGGCATTGTCCGAGAGCAGCACACCCACGGCCGACCACTGCGGGCGCAGGGCGGCCAGTTTGTCCAGCAGCACCTTGGCATAAATAGAACCGGAAGATCCGGCTATGGCGACGACAACTTTTTTCATAAAAAAATGCGGAGCACAATCTCCAATTTTGGGCCGAAATTTTGATAAATGAAACACAAAGTGCCAACAATCTCTACTGTACTGCTGCAGGCCAAATGGCTGGTTTTTATACTTTTTCTTGGGTTAATGGTTTTGAATGCCTGCCGAAAGGACGCCAAGCAACCCTCGGGTCCCGATCTGAGTGAAGCAACACCGCCGGCCGATGCCTTGTTCAAAAGGGTCACCGGCGCCGAAAGTGGTCTGACGTTCTCGAACCAGGTCACTGAAGATTTTGAGCAGAACATCATCAGCAACGCCTATTACTACAACGGCGGCGGCGTGGGCGTCATCGACGTGAACAACGACGGCAAACCCGACCTCTTTTTCAGCGCCACCACGGGTGAATGCAAGTTGTACCTCAACGAAGGCAACCTGAAATTCAGCGACATCAGCACTGCATCCGGCGTGTCAGCCACCGAAGGCATCAAAACGGGGGTTTCAATCGCTGATGTCAACGCTGACGGATGGCAGGATATTTATGTGTGCCGCGCGGGTTTGGTACCTGGCGATATATGCCGCAACCTCTTGTTTATCAACAATAAAAACAATACGTTCAGCGAGCAGGCCAAACAGTATGGCCTCGACGACCCCTCGGCCAGCAACCACGCCAACTTTTTCGACTACGACCTCGACGGCGACCTGGATTGCTACGTCCTCAATTTTCCAACCGACTTTGGTCTGACCACCCAACTGGATCTGGCGCAGCGCGAAGACGGCTCCATCTATCGCCGTACGGAACCAACCACCCCTTACGAGTCCGATAAACTGTTTAAAAACAACGGAAACGGAACCTTCTCAGATGTCAGCGCCGCGGCAGGCATTCACAACCGGGCATTCGGACTGAGCTGCACCGCCACGGATTTCAATGGCGACGGCTACCCGGACCTTTATGTCGCCAACGACTACCTCGAACCCGATTTTCAGTACATCAACAACAAAAACGGCACTTTCACCGACCACCGGCAGGAAGGCTTCCGTCACGTCGCCAACCACACGATGGGCGCCGACGCAGCCGACATCAATGGCGACGGATTGGCTGATCTCGTCTCGCTCGATATGCTCGCCGAGGATTATCAGCGGCAAAAAACGCTGGGCACATCGATGCAACAGGAGCGCTACAACGCCCTGGTCAACTATGGCTACGGCCACCAGCCCATGCGCAATGTGCTGCAACTGAACAACGGCAACGGCACCTACAGCGACATCGGCTGCCTCGCCGGCGTGTTCCAAACCGACTGGAGCTGGGCGCCGTTGTTGCAGGATTTGGACCTCGACGGCTGGACCGACCTGTTTATCACCAACGGTTACCGCCGCGACGTGACCAACCTCGATTATGCCCAATTTACGGCCGACTCCGTGCAGCGCCACTTCGGCGGACTCAGCTCCGCGCATTTCAAAAACGTGTACGAATACCTGAATACGATCCCGAACACCCCGTTGAACAACTATTGCTACCGCAACCGCGGCGACCTTTCGTTCGAAGACATGACGACTGCCTGGGGCATCACGGCCAAAGGTTATTCGAATGGCTCCGCTTACGCCGACCTCGACGCCGACGGCGACCTCGACCTCATTGTCAGCCGCATCGAAGGCGAAGTTTTGTTGTACAAAAACACCGCAGCCGACAGCAAAAAAGGCAATTGGCTGCAAATCGAACTGGAAGGCCCTGCGGGCAACCCCGATGCTTTCGGCGCCACCGTACGTGTGACAGCCGCCGGCCGGGTCTGGCAACAGGAAATGACTCCATATCGGGGCTTCTTCTCCAGTTCACAGCCCTTGCTGGAATTTGGATTAGGGAGCAATGCCACGGTGGAAAAAATTGAAGTGCAGTTTCCTGGAAACAAGCTGCTGACCCTGACCAATCAATCTGCCAATCAGCGACTTGTATTGAAAATGTTGAATGCCAAACCGGGCAAATTGTCCCCGCTGCTGCCCGATGGCCCATTGGTGGTTCAGGAGATCAGCGGAAAAAATGGCCTGAATTACAGTCACCGGGACGACAATTACCCGGATTTCAATCGCGAGCGCCTTTTACCCTGGAAAATGTCGACGCCGGGCCCGCAAATCGCGGTCGGCGACGTGAACGGCGACGGGTTGCAGGATTGCTTTTTGGGCGGCGCACCCGGCGCACCCGGGGCTTTGTTTTTGCAAAATAAAACCGGACAGTTCGGCCGCAGTGCGGCGGACCCCGGTCAGTCCGACAAAATTTGTGAAGATGCCGGCGTGGCCCTCTTCGATGCCGACGGCGACGGCGACCTGGACCTTTTCGCTGCAAGCGGCGGTGCAGCGGCGGCGGCCGGCCGCGACGACTACCAGCCGCGCTTGTACCTGAACGACGGCAAAGGCACTTTCAGCAAAGCCGCTGCCGCCCTGCCCAAAATCACCGACAGCGGCTCGGCCGTCGCAACTTTCGATTACGATGCCGACGGCGACCTCGATATTTTCCTCGGCGGCTGGTGCGTGCCCGGCTCTTATCCGACTTCCCCGGCCAGCCATGTGCTGCGCAACGAAAAGGGCAAATTCACGGATGTTACCCAGGACGTCGCCCCGGCTTTCGCTTATTGCGGCATGGTCCGGGCCCTCCAATTTGCCGACCTGAACGGCGATCAACGCCCTGAAATGATCGTGAACGGCGAATGGATGCCCGTCATGGTGTTTAAAAACAGCGGCGGCCGCTTCGAAGACGCCACAATGGAGTTCGGACTGGCCAACAGCACGGGATTCTGGCGCAGCCTGGCAATCGCCGACTTCGATGGCGACGGCGACCTCGATCTCGTGGCGGGCAATCTCGGCTTGAACACCCGTTTGAAAGCCTCTTCCTCAGAGCCCCTGTTCGTTTACTACAAGGATTTTGACGCCAACGGCAGCACGGACGCGCTGATGGGTTACACGAAAAACGGCACGGAATACACCCTGGCTTTACGCGATGTGCTGGTGAAACAGATTCCCGGGTTGAAGAAAAAATTTCTGTACAACAAACCCTATTCGGAGGCGGCGCTCGAAGACATTTACCCACGAAAAGACCTGAAAACCGCCCAATACCGCAAGGCGGAGACCCTCGCAACCACCTATTTTGAAAACCAGGGCGGAAAATTTGTGGCCCACGCGCTGCCGAATTCGGCCCAGATCGCTCCGGCCTGGGGCATGGCCGTCGCAGACCTGAACGCCGACGGTAACCCCGACCTGATTCTCGTCGGCAACGACATGGGGCAACAGGTCGAAACCGGCCCCGTCGATTCGGGCAACGGAGTTATTCTCCTGAACAATGGCAAAGGTCAGTTCCAGCCCCTGCCGGCACGGCAATCGGGCTTCTGGGCGACGCGGGAAGCCAGGGACGTAAAGGTCATCCCATCCGCTTCGGGGAAAAATTTGATCCTGGTTGGAAACAACAACGGCCCCGCCCAGGTATTCGACATTTTGAAAAAATAAAAGGCTTTACCGATGCGCCCACTATTTTTCTGTTTTTGGCTGCTGAACGGCTTCGCCGGTTTTTCTCAGCATGCCGACTCGGCTTTTGTCCGCGAGATAGCGGCGCACCGCCAGCACTACAAAAACGAATTCCTCAGCGAACCGCGGTCGCCCCTGAAAGCTCCGGACACTGCTTTTCTGAATTTTTACCCGGCCGATCCCGCCTGGCGCATCCCGGCGCGCGTGACCCTGAGCGCCGATGCGAAGCCCTTTGATTTGCCCACGTACAGTGGTCTGACGCGATTGTACCGACAATACGCCACCCTGCAATTCGAGGTGGCGGGTCAGGCACACACGCTGCTGCTGTACCAAAACCTCACTTTGATCTCAAAAGACTCCGCTTACCGCGACTACCTGTTCCTGCCTTTCAAGGATGCGACCAACGGCGAAACCACGTACGGCGGCGGGCGTTACCTGGATTTTCGCATGGCGGATATTCAAGACGGCATGCTCATTATCGATTTCAACAAATGCTACAATCCTTACTGCGCCTACAGCGACGGGTACAATTGTCCGATTCCTCCGAGGGAAAACCACCTGGAAATTGAAGTGGCGGCGGGTGAAAAGATGTTTCGGGGGGAGAAAAAGCACTAACGCATGCCTACCTGACCAAAGTCACGGTTTGCTGGACCGCGCCGAAATCGGTTTTCAGCCAAACCAGAACAGGCTGCGTTGCCCAATTGCCCGGAAGCTGGCTGTCAAATTCATAAGTCCCGGCAGGGTGTTCACCCTTCCAAAGCAGTAGTTCCGTTGATTTTCCGTCCACGGGAATGGTTTTCAGGATGACGTTCGTCCTTGCACCCAGTTCCACCCGGATGTGCAGCGGCCCGCTGCTGGGGTTCGGCGTGACAAACAGGCGCGGCTCATTTGCGGACCCCTCGCTCTTGGCCTCCTGACTGCCTGTCGACC